>NZ_JBSFUT010000025.1:0-123243 GCF_053591935.1 Streptomyces sp. NPDC002851
TGCTTGCCGTCGGCCGGGGTGCCGTCTTCTGGGGGCTGCGCCCCCAGACCCCCCTTTCGCCCCTAGGCCAGGGGGTGGCGCGTAGCGCCTCGGTTGAGGGTGGTGGTGGGAGACGGGTGGGCGGGGCTCGTCCTCAAACGCCGGACGGGCTGGAGAGTTGCCGGGCTTTTCCGGGCACCCCTCCGGGCAGGGATACGGGAGGTGGCGGGGGCACCATCGGTTCACGACTTCGTGGAGGTACGGATGCGGCCGACGGCACCGGAGGGACGCGGGCCCGTCCGGTACGCGCCGACCGCCCCGGGGACCGGCCTGCCCGTACTGCCCGACCTGGCCGCCGTGCTCGCCTCCGCGGCGCCCCGTCCGCATACCGAACCGCCCGGCGGCTCCCCCGAGCTCCTCGAAGCGGCGTGCGGCTACTGGCAGCGGCGTGGGCTGCCCACCGAACCGGACGGAGCCGTCGCCACCCCCGGCGCCGCGCCGCTGCTGCTCGCCGTGGCCGCCGCGGTCGGCGGTGACGTGCTCCTTCCGCGGCCCTGCCCCGCCTGGTGGGAGCCCGGTACCCGGCTGCTCGGACGTACCGCGTACCACGTGCCGACCCCCGCCGAGTGCGGCGGCGTCCCCGACCCGTACGCCCTCCTGGAGACCCTGCGCCGGGTACGGGCCGAGGGTGGCGATCCGCGGCTCGTGGTGCTCAGCGTCGCGGACGACCCGACGGCCACCGTGCCGCCGCCCGAGGTCCTGCACGAGACCGTGGAGGCGGCGCTCGGCGAGGGCCTGCACCTCGTGTCCGACGAGACCTGGCGGGACACCCTGCACGACCCGCACGACACGGTTCTGGTCAGTCCGGCCGAGATGGTGCACGAGGACATCACCGTCCTCGCCGACCTCTCCGGCGGGCTGCTGCCCGCCGAATGGCCCGCCGCCGTCGCCCGGTTCCCCGTCACCGACGAGGGCGCCCGGCTGCGCTCCCGCACCCTCGACGTGCTCACCGCGCTCGGCGCCGCCGTCGCCGCACCCGTCGCCGCGGCCGCCGCGTACGCCCTGCTCGAACCGGAGGGGGTCACGGCACGCCGCGCCGCCACCGTCCGGCTCCACGCGCGCATGGCGGCCGCCCTGCACCGGGCCGTGCTCGGCGTCGGCGCGTTCGCCCTGCCCCCGCAGGCCGGGCGGCACCTCTATGCCGACCTCGGTCCGCTGCGTACCGGACTCGCCGCCCGCGGCGTCACCGACGCCATGGAGCTCGAGGACCATCTCAGCGGGCTGCTCGGCGTGCCCACGCCCGGTGGCCACCGCTTCGGCGACGACCTGGCTCTGCTGCGCGTACGGCTGACCACCGGACCGCTGCTCGGTGACGACCCCGAGCAGCGGCTCGCCGCGCTCAACGCTCCCGATCCGCTGGAAGTCCCCCATGTGGCGGGCGCGTTGAGGACGTTCGGATCGGTTCTGCACGATCTCCGTGCCGACGCCCAGTGATTGGAGCCGCCACCATGACCCGGCAGTCGCAGACCCCGCAGTCGCAGATCAAGCAGTCCGAGATCCAGCAGCCGGAGCCCCCGCAGTCGGAGAACTCGCAGTCGGCGAGCCCGTGTGTGCAGCACCCGCAGTCGGAGAACCCGCGGTCGGCGAGCCCGTGTGTGCAGCACTCGCAGTCGGAGAACCCACAGTCGGCGAGCCCGCAGTCGGCGAGCCCGCAGTCGGCGAGCTCGCGCGTGCACCCGCACCTGCACCCCGCCCCACCGGCCGAGACCCCGAGCGCCCTCCAGCCCCTCGGCGCCCCCCGCACCTGGCCGAAGTCCTTCGTCCACCGTCTCTCCGCGCCGCTGCCCGGCGTCCGCGCCTTCGCCCGATTCGCCCGCGAGGGCGCCCTACGACCGGACCGCGAGGGCCTCGAGGACATTCCGCTGCTGCCCTTCGAGCCCGGCCCACTGCCCGAGGTCACCGCCCAGGACGTCGCGGTCACCTGGGTCGGCCACGCCAGCTGGGTGCTGCGGATCGGGGGCCTCACCGTGCTCACCGACCCCGTCTGGTCCCGCAAGATCCTCGGCATCCCGGCCCGGCTCACCCCGGCCGGTGTCGCCTGGGGCGCGCTGCCGCCGGTCGACGCGGTGGTGATCAGTCATAACCACTACGACCACCTCGACGCCCCGACCCTGAAGCGCCTCCCGCGCACCACCCCGCTGTTCGTCCCGGCCGGACTCGGACGGTGGTTCAAGCGCCGCCGCTTCACCTGCGTCACCGAGCTCGATTGGTGGGAGGCGGCCGAACTGGGTGGAGTCCGCTTCGACTTCGTGCCCGCGCACCACTGGTCCAAGCGCACCCTCACCGACACCTGTCGCTCCCTGTGGGGCGGCTGGGTCCTCACGGATACGTACGGGCACACGGTGTACTTCGCGGGGGACACGGGGTACGGCCACTGGTTCCCGGAGATCGCGCGCCGCCACCCCGGGATCGACCTGGCGCTCCTGCCGATCGGCGCGTACGACCCGCGGTGGTGGCTCAGCGATGTGCACTGCGACCCGGAGGAGGCGGTCCAGGCCGTCGTGGACCTGGGCGCCGCACGGCTCGCGCCGATGCACTGGGCGACGTTCCTGCTATCCGCCGAGCCGGTGTTGGAGCCGCTGATCCGGGTGCGGAAGGCGTGGGCACGGACGGGACGGCCGCGCGCGGACCTGTGGGACCTGCCGGTGGGGGCTTCGCGGGTGCTGGAACGCGCGGATGACGATGATGCCCGGATGACGCGTGTGCCCGGATGATGCGCGTGCCCGGATGACGCGTGTGCTCGAATCACCGGTGTGCTCGAATCACCCGCGTCCGTGGTGACTTGAGTACGCGCGTGGTGACCTGAGTACGCGTACGAGTGTCAGGTCGCCGTCCGGTGTGTCACGCGGCGCCACACCGCCGGAGCCCCGCTGATCGCCAGCGTCAGGCCGACGGCCGCGAGCACGCCCTGCCAGGGCTTCGGGAACAGGGAGCCGCCCAGGATCCCGATCAGCTGGTACGTGGCGGCCCAGGCCAGGCACGCCGGGGCGTTCCCGCGCACGAAGCCGCGCAGCGGCATCTCGGAGAGCAGACAGGCCAGCATCACCGGGATCCGCCCCGCCGGGATCAGACGGGAGACGATGAGCACCGGCACCCCGTGCTCGCGCAGCCGGGCCCGCGCCCGCTCCAGGCGCTCCGCGGGCGCGCGGGAACGCAGCGTGGTCAGCCAGCGCGAGCCGTTGCGCGAGTTCATGCCGCGTCGGCCCAGCCAGTACAGGCCCACGTCCCCGAGGAACGCCCCGGCCGAGGCCACCAGGAACACCCAGAGCAGCGCGAACGGCGCCGTCTGGTGGAAGGCCACCACAGTCGCCGAACTGACCAGGGCCCCGGTCGGCACCACCGGCACCAGGGCGCCGATCACCACGAGCAGGAAGAGGGAGGGATAGCCGACGGCCTGCTGGGTGGACTCGGGCGGCGCCGCGGCCGCGATGGCCGCCAGGTGCGGGGCGGGCGGGGTCACGTGGCGACCTCCGGGCGTACCCGTTCGCCGTGGTCGAGGCGGTGCACCGCCACCTTCGGGGCCCGCAGCGCCGCGAGCCGTACGAACTCGTCGCCCGGCGCGTGGAATTCATGCGGCCGGACCGCGTCCAGGCCGATCGGCCAGTACGTGCCGTAGTGCACCGGCACCGCGCTGCGCGGCGCGATCCGGGCGAGCGCCTCGGCGGCACGGGCCGGGTCGAGGTGGCCGTGCCCGAGGAAGGGGCCCCAGCCGCCCACCGGCAGCAGCGCCACATCCACCTCGCCCACCGCGTCGGCGAGACCGTCGAAAAGGCCGGTGTCCCCGGCGAAGTACGTCCGTGCCGCACCGCTCACCACATAGCCGAGCGCCGGGCAGCGATGCGGGCCCACCGGAAGGCGCCGCCCGTCGTGCAGCGCGGGCACCGCGCGCACCGTAACGCCGTCGCCGAGCTCCACGACCCCACCGGGCGCGAGCTCCGTCAGACGAAGCCGCGCCCCCGCGGCGACGCGGCGCAAGGCGGGCAGTGCGTCGGCTGCCCCGCGGGGCACCACCACGCGGGTACCCGGGGCGAGCTGGGCGAGCGAGGGCAAGTGCAGGTGGTCGGCGTGCAGATGGGAGACGAGCACCGCGTCCGCGACCGCCGCGTGCGCCGGGGGCACGTCACCGCGCCGCCGACGCAGGTGTGCGAGCCGGCGGGCGAACAGCGGATCCGTGAGCACCCGGACCCCCGAGTCCTCGACGGTGCACGTCGCGTGCCCCCACCAGGTGACCTCCACCGGCACGTACTGCCTCCTTCCGGTGACTGCTCCGAGCGTACGGCGAGTAGTAGGGTCGGCGGGGGAGCGCGGAGTGGCATGCGGAGTGGCACGCGGCAGCCCCAGGGGAGAGGCGGGTGTGGCATGGGCGAGGTGCGGGTGGCGTCGATCGCCAGCCTGACGCCGCTCGAAGAGCTGGACCGCGACCCGTTCCTGGTGGACACCCGCAGCCAGCACGCCATGTGCGCCCAATGGGCCGCCTCCCGCGGCTACGTCGTCACCCGCGAACTCCTCGTACACCGCCTGCGCGCCGACCACCTGTCGCTGTGGACCGACGTGGACGCGGGCCGCGTCGACCTCTTCGTGGCCCCGAGCCGACGGGTCCTGGAGCGCGCGCTGTGCTCTGTCGAGGACTTCACGGCGGAGTGCGCGCGGCGGGGGGTGCGCCTCGAGACTGCGGGCCTCGACGAGCCGGCGTACGACGCGGAAATGAAGGCCCAGGTGCACCGGCGACTGTCCATGCCTACGGCGGGCTACGACGGCCGCTGACCGCTGCGCGGGGCCGGGGCGGTTGGGGGCACCGTCGCAGGGGGCCGAGTTCTCCCCACCCCGCCCCTTCCCGAAAGCCTGACGGCAGCTTCGGGGGCTCCGCCCCCGGACCCCCGCTCCTCAAGTGCAGGAGGGGTTACTAATAGCCCGTCCGGCGTTTGAGGACGAGCGCGTTCAGCGCGATACGGGGTCCGGGGCGGAGCCCCGAAGCGGCTGCAACCACGCGGCGTTAGCCGCATATTGACACAGTCGGGAAGGGGCGGGGTGGGGAAAGTAAGCGCCGTTCCCGGCCCGCGCTGTGACACTGGGCGCAGGCCGTGACATTCCCGGCACGGTCGCGTGAGCCGAGAGGCGGTGACGCAAGACGTGGGTGAGGGGCGGTGGCGCAGGGCCGGGAGTGCTCTGTGGCGCGTGGTCGCCGTGTGGCTGGTCAGCACCGTCACCATGCTGGTGCTCGCCGGACTCCTGCCCGACTTCCGGCTCCAGTCCGCCGACGGCGACAGCGCCACCCGTATCGGCATCACGGCCGCCGTCGCCGCCGGAGTCTTCGGTCTGCTCGGCGCCCTCGTGTGGCCGCTCGTCGTGCGGGCGTTTCTGCTCGTGCCCGCCCTTGTGCTCGGGCTGCTCGTGTTCTTTCTCAATGGGTCGTTGCTGCTGCTCGCCCTGAGTCTGATTCCGGACTGGCGGGGCGAGGCCGCCCCGGAGACCGCCGTCGTGGTCGCCGCCGTGATGTCCGCCGTTGCCTCGGCCACCGGCACCGCGCTCGCCGTGCGGGACGACACCGCGTACCGCCGCAGGCTCTATCGGCTCGCCGGTCGCCGTCGCCGGGGCACCGCGATCGCCGGGCCGCGTACCCCCGGCACCCTCTTCCTCCAGCTCGACGGGGTCGGGTACGAGGTGCTCCGGAGCGCCGTGGAGCGCGGTCTGATGCCGACCGTCGCCGGGTGGCTGGGCCATACGCACCGGCTGACGCCCTGGCGTACCGACTGGTCGAGCCAGACCGGCGCGAGCCAGCTCGGCATTCTGCACGGCAGCAACTACGACGTGCCCGCCTTCCGCTGGTTCGAGAAGGAAACGGGCGAGGTGATGGTCTGCAACCGGCCCGCGAGCGCCGCCGAGCTACAGCGCCGTGCCATCGAGCACAGCGGCGACGGCGGGCTGCTCACCGTGGACGGCGCCAGCCGCGGCAACCTGTTCAGCGGCGGCGCCGACCAGCTGGCCCTGGTGCTGTCCGTGTCCGCCCGGCGCGGGCGCGCCAACCGCTCCCGGGCCGGGTACTTCGCGTACTTCCGTGATCCGGCCAACGCCGTGCGGACCGCGCTCTCCTTCGTCGCCGAGGTGTGCCGCGAGCTCGCCCAGTCCATCCGGGCGCGGATCCGGAACGCGCGGCCCCGCGTGAAGCGCGGCGGGCTCTATCCGTTCATGCGGGCCTTCGCGACCGTCGTCGAGCGCGATGTCGTCGTGGCCGCCGTCATCGGGGACCTGCTCGCCGGGCGCAGCGCGGTCTACGCGGACCTGGTGGCGTACGACGAAGTGGCGCACCACTCCGGCCCGCACAGCCGCGACGCCGACCTGGTCCTGCGCCGCCTTGACCGGTCCATCGCGCTGCTCGCCAAGGTCGCCGAGCACGCCCCGCGCCACTACCGGATCGTGCTCCTGTCCGACCACGGGCAGAGCCCGGGCGAGACCTTCCGGGCGCGCTACGGGCTCGCCCTCGCGGACCTCGTCAGGGCCGGATGCGGGCTTCCGGTGCCGCGCCGGGCGCGCCGTACCCACAGCGGTGCCGAGGCGCGGGCCGCGGTGCGGGCCGCCCTGCACCGGCCGGTCGAGGAGGGCGCCGAGGAGCGCCGCCCGGCCAAGCGGGCCGAGCCGGTCGTGCTCGCCTCCGGGAACCTGGGCCTGATCTCCTTCCCCGATCTGCCGGGCCGGGCGACCCGGGAGCAGATCGACCGGCGCAACCCGGCGCTGCTCTCCACCCTCGCCAACCACCCGGGCATCGGCTTCCTGCTCGTGCACAGCGAGCGCCACGGTCCCCTGGTGCTCGGTCCTCGCGGCGTGGAGATCCCGCTGGACGCGCCGCCCGCGGAAGCGGAACCACAGCGCGACAGCGGCCCGCTCGCCGACTTCGGGCCCGGCGCGGTCGAGGCCGTACGGCGCACCGCAGGGTTTCCGCACGCCGCCGACATCATGGTCAATTCCTGGTGCGAACAGGCCGCCGGGCCTGGGTGCGGGGGTGTGGCCGAGGTGCTCGCCTTCGAGGAGCAGATCGGTTCGCACGGCGGCCTCGGCGGCGAGCAGAGCCGCCCCTTCCTGCTCTCCCCGTACGCGCTCTCCGCGCCGGTCCCCGACGGGGCCGAACTCGTCGGCGCCGAGCAGCTGCACCGGGTGCTGCGCCGCTGGCTGCGGGAGGCATCCGGGCCGCAGGTGCCCCGGTCCCCGACGGGGCCGGACGGGCCGGACGGGCCGGACGGGCCGGAGGGGCCGGAGGAGCGGACGGGGCCGGAGGAGCCGACGGGGCCGGAGGAGCCGACGGGGCCGACGGGGCGGAAGGGGCCGACGGGGCCGACGGGGCCGACGGCGCGGACCGAGCCTTCAGCCCCCGCCGAGGCCGCGGCGGCCTCGGGCCGCGCGAGCGCCTCGGGCCGCGCGAGCGCCTCGGGCCCCGCCAACACCCCGGACCCCGCCAACACCCCAAACCCCGCGCCCCCCGGCCCCCACAGACGCCTCGGAGAAATCCCGCCCCCGCGGGTAAGCGGAAGAAATTCTTCCGGTCGCTGGCCATGGCGTAACGGACAAAAAACGTTGATTTGGCGGAGCGTTGCGGGTGCCCGACCATAGGGCGGCCCGGCGATCCCGGGTGCACAGCACGACGAGAGGCACCACCCCATGCACCAGCCCGGACCCGGGGCACCGCAGACCCTTGCCGCGGAACCGGCCGCACCCGCGGAGCCGACTGCCACGCCCGCCGAGCCCACCGAGCCGGGCGAGCGGAGCAAGCACGCCCGGCGCTTCGGGCTCCCCATCGCGACCTGTCTGGTCATGGGCAACATCATCGGCGGGGGCATCTTCCTGCTTCCGGCCTCGGTGGCGCCGTTCGGCACCATCAGCCTCGTCGCGTTCGGGGTGCTCACGCTCGGCGCGATCGCCCTCGCCCTCGTCTTCGGCCGACTCGCCCAGCGCGACCCGCGCACCGGTGGCCCCTATGTGTACGCGCGTGAGGCGTTCGGTGACTTCGCGGGCTTCCTGGCCGCCTGGTCGTACTGGATCACCGCTTGGGTGAGCAATGCCGCGCTCGCCGTCGCCGCCGTCGGCTATCTGAACCTGCTCGTGCCGATCTCCGGGCACTGGTGGACCGCCTGCCTCGCCGCGCTCGCCGTGCAGTGGCTGCCCGGCTTCGCGAACCTCGCGGGTACGCGGTACGTGGGCGCGGTGCAACTCGTCGCCACCGTTCTGAAGTTCGTGCCGCTGCTGCTCGTCGCGGTCGGCGGGCTGTTCTTCTTCGACGCGGACAACCTCGGGCCGTTCCAGGCGAGCGGTGACAGCCCGATCGGGGCGGTCTCGGCGGCAGCGGCGATCCTGCTCTTCTCCTACCTCGGGGTGGAGTCCGCCGCGGTCAGCGCGGGCGAGGTGCGCGACCCGCGGCGCAATGTCGGCCGCGCCACCATCTTCGGGGTGCTCGGCGCCGCTCTGGTCTATCTGCTCGGCACGCTGTCGGTGTTCGGCACCGTCGCGCACGACCGGCTCGTGGAGTCCGAGGCGCCGTTCTCGGACGCCGTGAACGCCATGTTCGGCGGCGCGTGGGGCGGCACCCTCGTCGCGGTCGCCGCGGTGATCTCCATCCTGGGCGCTCTCAACGGCTGGACGCTGCTCAGCGCCCAGACCCCGTACGCGGCCGCCAAGGACGGCCTCTTCCCGCAGGTGTTCGCCAAGAAGGAGCGCGGCGTTCCGACCGTCGGCGTCCTGATCACGGTGGTGCTCGCCTCGCTCCTCACGGTCTACAACTACGCGGCCGGTGAGGAGGGCGTCTTCGAACTCCTCGTCACCGTCACGACGTTCATGGCGACGGTGCCGTATCTCCTCGCCACGGCCGCACAGCTCTACTACCTGGTCTCGGGCCGGTCCGACCGTGTCAACCGCGGTCGCCTCGTGCGGGACGCGATCGTCACGGCCGTCGCGGTCGGCTTCTCGCTGTGGCTGGTGGGCGGCGCCGGTTACGAAGCGGTCTATCAGGGCGTGATGTTCCTGTTCGTGGGCGTGATCGTGTACGCGGTGATGGCGGCGAGGTCGGCTCGCAAGAAGGAGCCCGCCGCCACGCGTTAGGACGCGGGTAAAGCCGCCGCGTGCGAGGGCGCCGGGTGTGGTCGGATAGGTGGCGGCGCTCGGCGCCATTCGTCACCGTCCGACAAGAAGGGAACCGTCGTGGCCACCACGCGCTCCGCACACACCGCCTGGGAAGGCAACCTGTTCGAGGGCTCCGGGAAAGTCTCCTTCGACTCGTCCGAGGTCGGGCAGTACCCGGTCTCCTGGCCCGCGCGCGCCGAGGAGGCCAACGGGAAGACCAGCCCCGAGGAGCTGATCGCCGCCGCCCACTCCAGCTGCTACTCGATGCAGTTCTCGAACATCCTCGACCAGGCCGGTACCCCGCCGACCAAGCTCGTGACGCAGGCCGAGGTCACCTTCCAGCCGGGGGAGGGGATCACCGGGGTCCACCTCACCGTGGAGGGGCAGGTGCCCGGCCTGGACGAGGGTGCGTTCCTCAAGGCCGCCGAGGAGGCCAAGGCGACCTGCCCGGTGAGCCAGGCCCTGACCGGCACGACGATCACCCTCACGGCGTCGCTGGCGAAGTAGCCCGCGCCAGGCCCCGCAAGCGGTACCCCTGCCGCCGCCCGGATCCACCGGACGGCGGCAGTGCTCTGTCCAGGCATTGACAACAGCGCACTCAAGTCTTGTGCTGGAGTGTGGGGCAGCGTCGCCTAAGGAGACGGTTATGGTACGTGCGGTCGGCATCGATCTCGGTACGACGAACTCCGTCGTCAGCGTTCTGGAGGGCGGTGAACCCACCGTCGTCGCCAATGCCGAGGGCGCGCGGACCACACCCTCCGTAGTGGCCTTCGCCAAGAACGGCGAGGTACTCGTCGGCGAGGTCGCCAAGCGGCAGGCGGTCACCAACGTGGAGCGCACCGCGCGCTCCGTGAAGCGACACATGGGCGAGGCCGACTGGCGGTTCCCGCAGAAGGGCGACGTCGACGGCTCCCGCTTCACCGCGCAGGAGCTCTCCGCCCGCGTCCTGCAGAAGCTGAAGCGGGACGCGGAGGCCTACCTGGGCGAGAACGTCACGGAGGCCGTGGTCACCGTCCCCGCCTACTTCGACGACAGCCAGCGGCAGGCCACCAAGGAGGCCGGTGAGGTCGCGGGGCTGAAGGTCCTGCGGATCGTCAACGAGCCGACGGCCGCGGCCCTCGCGTACGGCCTGGACCGGGGCGAGGAGCAGACGGTGCTCGTCTTCGACCTCGGCGGCGGCACCTTCGACGTCTCGCTCCTGGAGATCGGCGAGGGCGTCATCGAGGTCAAGGCCACCAACGGCGATACGCATCTGGGCGGCGACGACTGGGACCAGCGGGTCGTCGACCACCTCGTCAAGCAGTTCAAGAACGGGTACGGCGTCGACCTCTCCAAGGACAAGATGGCCGTGCAACGGCTGCGCGAGGCCTCCGAGAAGGCCAAGATCGAGCTGTCCTCCGCGGGCGAGACCAACGTCAACCTGCCCTACATCACGGCCTCCGCCGAGGGCCCGCTGCACCTGGACGAGAAGCTGACCCGGCCGCAGTTCCAGGAGCTCACCCAGGACCTCCTCGAACGCTGCAAGAAGCCGTTCCACCAGGCCGTGAAGGACGCCGGGATCGAGCTGTCGGACGTCGACCACGTGATCCTGGTCGGCGGCTCGACCCGGATGCCCGCCGTCACGCAACTGGTCAAGGAGCTCACCGGCAAGGACCCGCACAAGGGCGTCAATCCGGACGAGGTCGTCGCCGTCGGCGCGGCCCTCCAGGCGGGCGTCATCCGCGGCGATGTGAAGGACGTGCTGCTGCTCGACGTGACGCCGCTGTCGCTCGGCATCGAGACCAAGGGCGGCATCATGACCAAGCTGATCGAGCGCAACACGACGATCCCGACCCGGCGTTCGGAGGTCTTCACGACCGCCACCGACAACCAGCCGTCGGTCGGCATCCAGGTCTTCCAGGGCGAGCGGGAGATCGCCGCGTACAACAAGAAACTCGGCGTCTTCGACCTCACCGGACTGCCGCCCGCGCCGCGCGGCGTGCCGCAGATCGAGGTGACCTTCGACATCGACGCGAACGGGATCATGCACGTCTCGGCCAAGGACCTGGCGACCGGCCGCGAGCAGAAGATGACCGTCACCGGTGGCTCGGCGCTCCCCAAGGACGACATCGACCGCATGATGCGCGAGGCCGAGGAGTACGCGGACGAGGACCGCAAGCGCCGCGAGGCCGCCGAGACCCGGAACGCGGCGGAGCAACTCGCCTACCAGACCGAGCGGTTCCTGCGCGACAACGAGGAGTCGATCCCCGCGGACACCAAGTCGGAGGTGGACACGGCCCTCGCCGACCTGAAGGCGGCGCTCGAGGACGAGGAAGCGGACAGCGAGCGCCTGCGCACCGCCACCGAGAAGCTGGCCACCGTGAGCCAGCGCATGGGCCAGGCCATGTACGCGAAGACCGGCGGGGGAGCGGGCACCACGGGCGCCACCACATCCGAGGAGCAGCCGTCGCAGGAGCAGGCGGAGGACGTGGTGGACGCGGAGATCGTCGACGAGGACAAGGACACCAAGGGCGGCAACGAGCAGAAGGGCGCCTAGCCGTTACCAGAAGCGGGGCGGGCCGCTATGACTCTGGCCGCTACGACCCGATGCGCTCCCAGCCCCGCCGCTCGTCCCGCGTCCCCAACAGCCGCTGGTCCCTGCTCCGGTAGACCACGTACGGCCGGAACAGGTACTGCACCGGCGCGCTGAACATATGGATCAGGCGCGTGAAGGGCAGCAGCGCGAAGAGCAGCAGGCCGATCACCGCGTGGATCTGGTAGGTGAGCGGGACCCCGGACGCCATCAGGTCGACCTTCGGCTCCAGCGTGAACAGGCTGCGGGCCCACGGCGCGATGGTCTGCCGGTAGTCGTAGCCCGCGTGCACCCCGGCGTTGGAGAGCTTGGCCCACATGCCCATCACGATCGCCGCGAGCAGCACCAGGTACATCACCTTGTCGTTGACCGTCGTCGCGCGGAACACCGGGGCCTTCGTGCGCCGCCGGTACAGCAGCATCAGGAGGCCGAGCACCGCGAGGACACCCGCCGCCGTGCCGCCGTACAGCGAGAACAGGTGGTACGTCTGCTCGTTGAAGCCGACCGCGTCCGTCCACGACTCCGGGATGAACAGGCCCATCAGGTGCCCGACCAGCACGAAGAGGATGCCGTAGTGGAACGCGGGCGAGGCGATGTTGAGCAGCTTCGACTCGTAGACCTGTGACGAGCGCGTCGTCCAGCCGAACTTGTCGTAGCGGTAGCGCCACACCGTGCCCGCGATGAGGAGTACGGCGACGATGTACGGAAGGGCCCCCCACAGCAGCGTCTTCATGAATGCTCTCCGATGAACTCCGGGGTACGTGCGAACGGTTCGAGCCCGACCTCTTCCCGCGGCGGACCGCTGCGGGCAAGCGCCTGCGCCTCGGCCCGGTCCTTCGGCGACGGGCCCGGCAGCGTGCCGCAGACGGCGTCAAGGACCGTCGCGTACGGCGTGCCGTGGTCGGTGAGCGCGAGCCGAAGCAGCTCGAGGCCGGGCCGGAACTCCTTCAGGAGCACCGGGCCCGCCCGCGCCGAGAACTCCAGGACCACGGGCAGGAAGTCGGGCAGCTCAGCGGCCGCGAAGTCCAGGCCGTGCGCACGGTAGGTCTCCTTGAACGCGACGAGGGTCCGGCCGCGGCGGCGCGTATCGCCGTCCCGCCACCAGCTCAGATACAGGCTGTGCCGGTTCTTGAAGTCGAAGACCCGGACGTAATGCGCGGCCAGCTCCGGCAGCGGGGTGTTCTCCGCGTACGTCAGGAAGTCCCGCAGGCCCGGCGGCGCCGCGGCGCGCAGCAGCGGCAGCCGGGCGGCGAACTCCTCGTCCGGGTACGTCAGGCAGAGCGACGCCGCCTGGTAGAGGGCTGAGTTCTGCGGGAGGGCGGTCCGCGGTACCGAGGTGCTCACTGCTGCTCCCGTACGTCGGCCGGTTCCCGGTCGGCGGTCTGGCGTTTGCTGGCGGCGTGGAAGGTCTCCAGGGTCACCAGGGGCAGGTTGTTGTGTCCGTTGCCGGAGTCCTGGCCGAACGGGCCGTCGCCGCCCATCCCCGGGCCGTCGACGTGGTCGAGCGAGCACACGACGGGGAGCGCGGTCTCCTCCAGGTCGCGCGCGTAACCGACGGCCGCCGTCGGAATCACGTACCGCTCGTCGTACTTGGCGACCGCCAGGAGGCGGTACATGTCCTCGATCTCCGGGGCCGTCATGCCCACCGACTCGGCGATCCGCGCGTCCGGCAGGTCGCCGAGGTTGCGGGCGCGCATATGGGAGCGCATCGCCGCGAGCTTGTTGAGCGTGGCACGGACCGGCTCCGGGTCGCCCGCCGTGAACAGCTCCGCCAGGTACTCGACCGGGATGCGCAGCGTGTCGATCGCGCCGAACAAATGGTCCGCGTCTTCGCCGTCGAAGCCCGTCTCCGTCAGGGCGTCCACCACGGGGGAGAGCGGCGGGATGTACCAGACCATCGGCATGGTGCGGTACTCCGGGTGCAGCGGAAGCGCCACCTTGTACGTGTTGATCAGGGCGTGTACGGGGGAGCGGCGGGCCGCCTGGACCCAGTCGTGCGGAATGCCCGCCTCCGCGGCGGCGCGCTCCACGCCCGGGTCGTTCGGGTCGAGGAACACGTCCAACTGGGCCTGGTACAGGTCCTTTTCGTCCTGCGTCGACGCGGCCGCGGTCACCTTGTCGGCGTCGTACAGGATCACGCCCAGATAGCGCAGGCGGCCCACGCACGTCTCCGAGCAGACCGTCGGCAGGCCCACCTCGACCCGCGGGTAGCACAGGGTGCACTTCTCGGCCTTGCCGGTGCGGTGGTTGAAGTACACCTTCTTGTACGGGCAGCCGGTCACGCACTTCCGCCAGCCACGGCACGCGTCCTGGTCGACGAGCACGATCCCGTCCTCGCTCCGCTTGTACATCGCGCCGGACGGGCAGGACGCGACGCACGACGGATTGAGGCAGTGCTCGCAGATCCGCGGCAGATAGAACATGAAGGTCTGCTCGAAGGCGAACTTCACCTTCTCCGCGGCCTTCTCACGGGTCTTCGCGACCATCGGGTCCAGGTCGCCGTACTCGGTGGCGCCGCCCAGGTTGTCGTCCCAGTTCGAGGACCACTCGACCTTCATCGGCTTGCCGTCGATCAGCGAGCGCGGCTCGGCCACCGGGTAGTCGTCGCCGAGCGGGGCGTCCGTGAGGTTCTTGTAGTCGTACGTCCAGGGCTCGTAGTAGTCCTTGATCTCCGGGAGCTTCGGGTTGGAGAAGAGGGAGAGCAGGGACTTGATACGGCCGCCGTTCTTCAGCTTCAGAGCACCCCGTTTGTTCAGCTCCCAGCCGCCGCGCCACTTCTCCTGGTCCTCGTAGCGGCGCGGATAGCCCTGGCCTGGGCGGGTCTCGACGTTGTTGAACCAGACGTATTCCATGCCGTTCCGGTTCGTCCACGCCTGCTTGCAGGTGACCGAGCAGGTGTGACACCCGATGCACTTGTCGAGGTTCATCACCATCGCGATCTGTGCCATACAGCGCATCAGTCAGTACTCCACCTTCTGCGAGCGGCGCCGGATCACCGTCACCTCGTCACGCTGATTGCCCGTGGGGCCCAGGTAGTTGAAGGCCCAGGACAGCTGGGCGTAGCCGCCGATGAGATGGCTGGGCTTCATCAGGACGCGGGTCAGCGAGTTGTGGATGCCGCCGCGCCTGCCGGTCGTCTCCGTTTTGGGGACGTTGACCGTGCGCTCCTGCGCGTGGTGCATATAGACCGTCCCCGCGGGCATCCGGTGCGAGACGATCGCGCGGGCCACGACCACGCCGTTGCGGTTGACCGCCTCGATCCAGTCGTTGTCCTTCACGCCGATCGCGTCCGCGTCCTGCGGGGCCATCCAGATGCACTGGCCGCCGCGGGAGAGCGACAGCATGAACAGGTTGTCCTGGTACTCGGAGTGGATCGACCACTTGTTGTGCGGGGTGAGGTACCGGACCGTGACCTGTTTCTCGCCGTCCGGGCCCAACTCCGGCTCCCCGAACAGCCGGTTCATGTCGAGCGGCGGCCGGTACACCGGCAGCGCCTCGCCCAGCTCGTGCATCCAGTCGTGGTCCAGGAAGAAGTGCTGCCGCCCGGTCAGCGTGTGCCAGGGCTTCAGATGCTCCGTGTTGAGCGTGAACGCGGTGTAGCGGCGGCCGCCCGACTCGCTGCCGCTCCACTCCGGCGAGGTGATCACCGGCACGGGCGCGGCCTGCGTATCGGCGTACGTGATGCGCTTGCCCTCGTGCTCGGCGGCCAGGTGCGCCATCTTCTGCCCGGTGCGCGCCTCCAGGGTGCGGAAACCCTGGGTGGCCAGACGGCCGTTGGTGGTGCCGGACAGCGCGAGGATCGTGTTGCACGCCTTGATCGGGGTGTTGAGCAACGGCCTGCCGTCCGCGGGCCCGCCGCGCACCGTGCCATTGCGCTCCTTGAGCTCCTTGACCTCGTGGTCCGGACGGAGCGCGATGCCCTTCGCAGGCAGGCCGAGCTCCTCGACCAGCGGGCCGAGCGCCGCGAACTTCTCGCCGATCGCCGTGTAGTCCCGCTCCACCACGGCCAGGTTGGGCAGGGTGCGGCCCGGCACCGGCTCGCACTCGCCGCGCTTCCAGTCCAGGGCGACACCGCCGGGCTGCGCCGTCTCGCCCGGGGTGTCGTGCTGCAGCGCCGTCGCCACCAGGTCCTTGCGTACGCCGAGATGGTCCCGGGCCAGCTCGCTGAACCGGCGGGCCAGACCGTGGAACGTGTCGAAGTCGGAGCGCGCCTGCCACGGCGGGTCCACGGCCGGGGTGAACGAGTGGACGTACGGGTGCATGTCCGTCGTCGACAGATCGTTCTTCTCGTACCAGGTCGCCGACGGGAGTACGACATCGGAGAGCAGCGTCGACGAGGTCTGCCGGAAGTCCAGCGTGACAAGCAGGTCGAGCTTGCCCTCGGGCGCCTCCTGCCGCCAGGTCACATCGCGCGGCCGCGCCTCCACGGGCGCCTCGTCGGCACGCAGCGAGGAGTGGGTGCCGAGCAGGTGCTTGGTGAAGTACTCGGCACCCTTGGCCGAGGAGCCGAACAGATTGGACCGCCACAGGGTGAGCACGCGCGGCCAGTTCTCGGGTGCGTCCGGGTCCTCGACCGCGAACTTCAGCGTCCCCGCCGTCAGTTCGGATACGGCGTTCGCCACCGGGTCGTCCGCCGCGCCCAGGTCGAGCGGGTTCCGGTCGAAGGTCGGGTACGACGGCATCCAGCCCGAACGCGCCGACAGAGCAAGGCAGTCCACGCCCGTCATGCCCGAGAAGCGGCCCTCGCCCAGCGGTGAGGCGAGCACATCGGCACCGAACTTGTCGTAGCGCCACTGGTCGGTATTGAGGAACCAGTACGCGGCGCCGATCATCTGCCGCGGCGGCCGCGACCAGTCGCCCGCGCCCGCGAGCGTCGCCCAGCCGGTGACCGGACGGCACTTCTCCTGCCCGACGTAGTGCGCCCAGCCCCCGCCGTTGCGCCCCTGGCAGCCGGTGAGTTGAAGCAGCGCCAGAAAGGCCCGGTAAATGGTCTCGGAGTGGAACCAGTGGTTGGTCCCGGCGCCCATGAGGATCATGCAGCGGCCCCGCGACTTCTCCGCGGTCCGCGCGAACTCCCGGGCGATCTTCACGGCCTTCGCGGCCGGCACGGAGGTGTGCTGCTCCTGCCAGCCCGGCGTGCCGGGCGTCGAGGCGTCCTCGTACGAGGCGGGCCACTGCCCCGGAAGCCCCTCGCGCCCCACGCCGTACTGCGCGAGCAGCAGATCGAAGACCGTGGTGACCACCGGCCCCCGCTCGCCGCCGAGCCGCGTCGCGGGCACCCCGCGCGACAGCACCTCGCCGCGCCCCTGCCCGTGCGGCCCGCCCTCGGTGTCGAACCGGGGCAGCAGCACTCTGACCCCGGACGCCACGTCGGTGCCGTACAAGGAGAGTCGGGGGCTGATGCTGCCCAGCTGAAGATTCCACTTCCCCTTGCCGGACTCGGTCCAGCGGAAGCCGAGCGAGCCGTTGGGCACGGCCGTTTCCCCGGTCTCCTCGTCCAGGACGACGGTCTTCCACTCGCCGCCCTCGCCGCCCTGCTCAAGATCGGCGGCGCGCAGGAATTTCGCCGGGACGTACGCCCCGTCGCGCGGCTCCAGCGTGACGAGAAAGGGCAGGTCGGTGAACTTCCGTACGTAGTCCTCGAAGAACCCGGTCCGCCGGTCGACGAAGAACTCCTTGAGAATGACGTGCCCCATCGCGAGCGCGAGCGCACCGTCGGTGCCGGGGTGCGGATGCAGCCACTCGTCGGCGAACTTGGCGTTGTCGGCGTAGTCCGGGGCGACGACGACCACTTTCTGCCCTCGGTAGCGGGCCTCGGCCATCCAGTGCGCGTCGGGAGTACGGGTCACGGGGACGTTGGAGCCCCACATCATCAGGTAGGCGGCGTCCCACCAGTCCCCGGATTCCGGTACGTCGGTCTGATCCCCGAAGACCTGCGGTGAGGCCACGGGAAGATCGGCGTACCAGTCGTAGAAGGAGAGCATCGGCGCACCGATCAGGCTCATGAAGCGGGCGCCCGCCGCGTGCGACACCATCGACATCGCCGGGATCGGTGAGAATCCGGCGACCCGGTCGGGCCCGTGCTCCTTGATGGTGTGCACATGCGCGGCCGCGATCAGCTCGAGCGACTCGTCCCAACTCGCCCGCACAAGCCCGCCCTTGCCGCGCGCCCGCTGGTATGTGCGGCGTTTCTCCGGATCGCGCTGGATCTCGGCCCAGGCGAGCACCGGGTCCTTCAGGCGCTGCTTGGCCTCCCGGTACATCTCCAGGAGCGCGCCGCGAACGTACGGGTAGCGGACCCGGGTCGGCGAGTACGTGTACCAGGAGAACGCCGCGCCGCGCGGGCAGCCCCGCGGCTCGTACTCGGGCCGGTCAGGACCGACCGACGGATAGTCCGTCTGCTGGGTCTCCCACGTGATGATGCCGTCCTTGACGTACACCTTCCAGCGGCAGGAACCGGTGCAGTTGACGCCGTGCGTGGAGTTCACGACCTTGTCGTGGCTCCACCGGTCCCGGTAGAAGGCATCGGCCCCGCGCCCGCCCTTGAGCCGCACACTGTGCAGATCCGGCGCGGTCTCCCCACGCCGGAAGAACCTCCCGGCGCGCAGCAGCGCGGCGGCCGGCTCGGTCGGGTGGTCGGTCACCGTGGCCTCCGTCGGTCGTCCGTGCACACACACCTGAGGCCGAACGTAGGCGCGAACGACGCGGTCCACACTCCTGGGAGGGCCGTACGAGTCCGTACCGGCGCCGGTCCCGCATTACCCCGGACGTAATCGACTGCCGCGCACCACCCCGGCAGAGTGAGGGTCACCGGGCACCGGGCCGGCGCACTCCGTCCCGGCGCCCGGCCCGGCCGCGCCCGTGCCCAGGGCGTGTCCGGCGGATCTTTGCGCTTGCGGCGGGTGCTCTTCCCCTACCCGCCCCTTCCCACAACTGGGGCTCCGCCCCAGACCCCTGGGGGGGTCCAGGGGCGAAGCCCCGGGCGGGGTGAGGGGGCGAAGCCCCGGCGGGGGTGAGGGGGCGAAGCCCCGGCGGGGGTGAGGGGGCGAAGCCCTCAAAGGGGGTCTGGGGGCGAAGCCCCCAGTGGTGGGGGTCTGGGGCCGCAGGCCCGGCGGGGGGGGCTGGGGGCAGCAGGCCCCCAGTTTCGGGAAGGGGCGGGTGAGGGGAAAGATCTGCCGGACAGGCCCTAGGCGGGGGCCAGGCCTCTTCCTGGTCGCGTTCGCGGCCGGGGCGGGCGCGCTCGCCGCGCGCCCTTCGCCGCCCTGCAGTACGCGGCGCTGCGCCTCGTCAGGCGGGGGTGAGCGAGCGCAGGTATGCGGCCGTTGGCCGGTCGGCCGGGAGGAGGGTCTCGATGGCCAGCTCGGCCACGGTCACGTCCATGGGTGTGTTGAACGTCGAGATGGACGACACGAAGGAAAGCAGACGGCCCTCGTGCTCGATGCGGAGCGGCAGTGCGAAGTGGGGGGTGCTCTCGTCGTCGCTCGCGCTGTTCTCGCCGGGGTTCGTCACAGGGTACGCGGCGACCTCCTCGTACAGCGCGCGCAGTGCGTCCGAGCGGCGGAGCGCCAGCTGGCGTTCCATCTGGTGGAGCAGGTGGCCGCGCCACTCGGCGAGGTTGCGGATCCGGGGGGCCAGGCCCTCCGGGTGGAGCGTGAGCCGCATGGCGTTCAGGGGTGGGTCGAGGAGGTGCTCCGGTATGCCGTCGAGGAACCGCGCCATCCCGTCGTTGGCGGCGATGACGTGGTACGTCGCGTCCACGACCAGGGCCGGATACGGCTCGTACCCCTGAAGGAGCTGCTCCAGGCCCTCGCGGAGCACGCCCAGTGACGGGTCGTCGAGCGGGGTCTCCGGGAAGCGTGGGGCGTAACCGGCGGCAAGAAGCAGCGCGTTCCGCTCCCGTACCGGCACATCCAGGTGGTCCGCGAGGCGCAGCAGGAAGTCCTCGCTGGGCCGGGACCGGCCGGTCTCGACGAAGCTGATGTGCCGGGCCGAGGAGTCGGCCCGCAGCGCGAGTTCCAGCTGGCTCAGTCGGCGCCGCTCGCGCCACGCGCGCAGCAGCGGGCCCGCGCCCCTGCCGTCCCCGGCACGCTCCCCGTCTCCGATTCCCTTGCCCCGCACGGCGGTTGTCATACGGATGACCGTAGCCGATGGACGGCGACCGGCCGGATGCGTACGGCTGTGGCAGGCTGAGCCACAGACCCGCCCACGACCTGGCGAAGGAGCGCGGCCATGGCACCCCCCGAACCGCTGTCGCAGAAGGAGATCGAGGAACGGCTCGCCGAGCTCCCCGGCTGGTCGCGCCAAGGCGACCTGCTCGCTCGCCGCTACCGGCTCGGCTCCCACTTCGCGGCCGCGACGCTCGTCATGCACATCGCGCAGGTCCAGGACGAGCTCGACCACCACGCGGACGTCACGCTCGGCTACCACTCGGTCGACCTCACCGTGAACACGCACAGCATCGGCGGCAAGATCACGAAGTTCGACTTCGGGCTCGCGGAGCGGGTGGAGGAGCTGGCGGCCGCGCACGGGGTGCGTTAGGCGTTCGCCGGAACGTTGCCGGAACGGCAACTTCGCTGGCTCGTGCCGGGGACCCGCGCGCACCCTGGGCGCGACGGTGGAAACCCCGGCAGCCAAGGAGCAGAGATGGGTCACGGTCAGCACGCTCATCACGACGACGCGTTCTTCGACTGGAACGCGATGTTCGAGTACATGGAGCGGAACGCCGAGGTGTACACGCCCGTCTACCGGGCGATCGTCGGCGATCTGAGGGCCCTGTGCCCCGCGCCCGGTCGGATCCTGGACGCGGGCAGCGGGCCCGGGGTGATCTCCTGCCTGCTCGGGCGGGAGTTCCCGAGCGCCGAGGTCGTGGCCGTGGACGACGCCGAGAAGCTGCTCGAACGGGCCGCCGCCCGCGCCGAACGCTCGGGTCTCGCCGGTCGGCTGCGCACGCACCACGCCGAGCTCCCGGAGGGGCTGCGGGCCGTGGCTCCCGCGGATGTCATCTGGTCGGGGCAGGCGCTGCACCACATCGGCGACCAGCGCGCCGCCCTGGCCGCGTACGCCGACTGCCTGGCGCCCGGCGGCGTCCTGGTCCTGATCGAGGGCGGCCTGCCCGCGCGCCATCTGCCGCGGGACTTCGGCATCGGGCGGCCCG
This sequence comes from Streptomyces sp. NPDC002851, assembly GCF_053591935.1. Lineage (NCBI taxonomy): Bacteria > Bacillati > Actinomycetota > Actinomycetes > Kitasatosporales > Streptomycetaceae > Streptomyces > Streptomyces sp. NPDC002851. The sequence continues at coordinate 20,871 of NZ_JBSFUT010000025.1, forward strand.
GCCTGGAGTCGCGGATGGTCGCGGCCCACGAGGACTGGTTCGCCGAGATGCGGGCCGCGCTGCCGGGCGCCAAGGACGAGACCGAGGACTGGCCCGCACTGCTCGCCGCGGCCGGGCTCCGGCACGTGAGCACCCGCAGTCATCTCCTCGACCTGCCCGCGCCGCTTCCGGAGGTGGCCCGCGCCCAGGTCGTCGACCGCTTCGCGCGCGTACGCGAGCACTTGACCGAGCGGCTCGACGCGGAGGACCTGGCCACCCTCGACCGGCTCCTCGACCCGGCGGACGAGGCGAGCCTGCACCGCCGCCGTGACCTGTATCTGCTGACCGCTCAGCCGGTGTATCTCGCCGTCAAGCCGTAGCCGTAGCCCTTGGCGTAGACGCCTTCCCCACAAAGAGGGCCTGAAGAGACCCCGCTGCCAATATGGCTCCCGCTCTCGCCGGAGTGGGAGCCATTTTCGGTATTCCTAAGGGGAGACGGGGAATTGAGACGCAGCAGACTCAGCAGACGCAGATATGCGCGTATCCCGGTCGCCACGGTCACCGCACTCGCGCTGGCCTTGGGCATCGGCACGACGCAGGCCTTCGCAGAAGAGATACCGCCGGGGGCGGCCAACGGATGGTCCTCGAAGAACGACGACGATGACGATGCCGAGCCCGGCCCGCGGCCCGGTGCGGTCCCCGAGGAGAAGCGCGCCGAACTGCTCGGCGAGGGCTACCGGTCGTCCTCCGACCGGGCGTTCACGACGTCGGGCGACGCCACCGGCTTCCACCTGATGGTGGCCGACGAGAAGAACGGCTACGCCTGGAAGACCGCCGCCTCACTGGCCGAACCGGGTTTCGAGACGGACACCTGGATCGGCAATGCCTGCCTGACCGCATCCGGTCGGTACGCGGCGGTGGCGTACGCGCCGCGTACCTTCACCAACAAGCCCCGTCTGATGAGCCGGGGCGCGTTCACCGCCCTCGTCGACCTGACCGACGGGTCCGTGCGCAAGCTGCCGTTCACGGCCACGCTCGGCTACTTCTCGCCGGGCTGCGGCACCGCGGAGGACGTGGTGTTCTCGCAGTTCAGCGACGAGAGGACGGCGAAGAAGAGCGAGACCCGGCTGGTCAAGGTCGCCGCCGCGACGGGCAAGGCCGTGAAGACGACGATCGCCGGACAGGTCACCTCCGCCGTGCCCGTCGACGGCGGCGACATCGTCGCCGCGCGCGGCCGACAGGTCGTCAAGGTCGACGGGGAGACCGTGCGGACGGTGGCCCGCACCCATGCGGTGCCGTTCCAGCTCAAGCCGGACGCCGACGGCGGCGTCACCTTCATCGACCGGCTGCCCCGCCCCACAAAGCGCTCCGCATCCGAGGCCGCCGTCTCCCGCGTGACCGCGGCGGCGCTGCGGTCGCCGAACGACAAGGCCAGGGCGGCCCGGCTCGCCCAAGGCCCGCTCACCGCCTTCGACTTGGCACGGACGCCGGGCGGCACCGTGTACGTCACCGGGAAGGCCCGGAGCACGGGCCCGCTGCCGGGCGCCGTCCGTAACCCCGGCGGTCTCGCCAAGGACGCCCGCATGTCGAGCAGCGGCGCCGCGGCCACCACCGTCACCTGGGCGGACGGCAAGGACTCGCGGATCTCGCCGCGGGACGCCGGTTCGGCGCGGGCCGCCCGGATCACCCTCAAGGCCCTGGACACCGGCAAGTCGGTCGTCCTGGACGCCATGCCGGGGGCCCGGATCGGCAGCGACAGCGCGCAGCGCGCCTCGACCGCGACGAGCCCGGCCCTGACCGGGAACGGGACCGGGACCAAGCCGTCCGTCTCGTCCGGCGGGGTCTCGACGATGGACAACCCGGTCGACACGGACCGTACCTGCTCCGTCCCGCGCAACAACCCCAAGAAGCAGGCCTTCCAGCCGACCCCGCGGCAGATCGAGTGGGCCGTGGACCAGGCCATCGTCGGCCAGCTCAACAAGCATGTGAGCAGGCCCGCGAACTGGAAGAACATGGGCATGCCCGGGTATGCGCCGCAGACCCTGTTCCCGTTGAGCTCCATGTCCGGTGGCAGCGGTGCGGACTGGCACGTACCGGCCCAGGTGATGCTCGGCATCACCGCGCAGGAGTCGAACATGTGGCAGGCGACGCGGTTCGCCGTGCCGGGTGTCTCGGCCAACCCGCTGATCGGCAACTTCTACGGCGTCCAGTACTCCTCCGACGGGGAGCAGACCGACCCGTGGGCCATCGACTGGTCCGAGTCCGACTGCGGTTACGGCGTCACGCAGGTCACCGACGGCATGCGGCTGCCGGGCAAGGGCCAGCCGACGAAGCCGGAGATCCAGCAGGAGGCCATCGCGCTCGACTACGCGGCGAACATCGCGGCGGGCGTGAACATCCTCATCGAGAAGTGGAACCAGACCCGCGCCGACGGCATGCTCATCAACGACGGCCACCCGAAGTACATCGAGAACTGGTTCTACGCCCTGTGGGCCTACAACTCCGGCTACTACCCGAAGGCCAACTCCGGCTCCACCTCCGGCAAGTGGGGTGTGGGCTGGACCAACAACCCGGCGAATCCGCTGTGGAAGGAGAACCGGCTGCCGTTCCTGGAGGGCCCCGGCGGCGGTGACGACTACAGCCACGCCGCGCACCCGCAGGACTGGCCGTACCAGGAGAAGGTGATCGGCTGGGCGGCACGGCCGATCTCGGCGATGTTCAAGCCCGGCGACTTCCAGCCCGGCTACCGCGCCGCGTGGTGGACGAGGGTCGAGTACCGCACCACGGCCAAGCCCCCGATCGACCAGTTCTGCGACAGCAGCAACGACTGCGACGCGTCGAAGATCGACGACGGCGCGACCAACGACACCGGCGGCGGCCCCTGCCTGCTGCCGGGCGACCCGAACGAATCGGATCCGCTGTATCTGAAGTGCTGGTTCCATAACCCCGCGACCTGGAAGAACTGCACGACCCAGGCCCAGTGCGGCAACCCGATCCACCGCTTCGACGACACCTATCCCGAACAGCCCGACGAGAACTCCTACCCGCCGCGCTGCTCGTCCGGACTGCCCACCGGCACGAAGATCGTCGAGGATCTGCCGGGCGGCGTGACCCCGGTCGGGTCTTCGAGCCGATCGTGCGGGGCGGTGTCGTCCTCCGGCACGTTCAATCTCACGTTCGGCACCGCCTCGTCCCGGATCGATCTGCACCAGATCGGCGCGGCGTACGGCAATCACTTCTGGTTCTCGCACACCAACAAGACCGGCACGACCGACGCCAGTCGCCTGAAAACCACCGGCACCTGGTCCCTCGGCACCTCGGACCGCGGCTGGCTGCGGGTCTGGGTGCATCTGCCCGACCACGGGGCGCACACCCGGCAGGCCGCCTACACCGTGGGCGGTACGGACTCCACCAGTACCGTGCGGGTGAAGCCGCAGCGGGTGCTCGCCAACAAGTGGGTGTCCCTGGGCGCGTTCAACTTCACCGGTACGCCGACGGTGTCGCTGTCGAATGTGACGCAGGACGGCCGGGGCACCGAGGACGTCGCGTGGGACGCGGTCGGGTTCGAGCCGCTCGGCGGCAAGCCGACGCACCAGATCGTGGCCATGGGCGACTCGTACTCCTCCGGCGAAGGCGCCTCGGACCCCGGCGGCGAGGACTACTACCGCGAGTCCGACTACTACGACGAGGCGCGGCCGGAGACCGAGAACAAGTGCCACCGCTCGAAGCACGCCTGGTCCCGCCAGGCCGTCCTGCCGGGCTACCCGAAGTCCATCGGGGCGATGGCCGACGACCGCGACAAGAACATGGACTACCAGTTCGTCGCCTGCTCCAGCGCCCGCCACTACAACATCCTCAATACGGGCCAGAGCAGCGAACTGCCGCAGATCAAGCAGGGCTACCTCGACCAGTACACCACCAAGGTCACCCTGTCGATCGGCGGTAACGACGCCCGGTTCGCCGACATCATCCAGGAGTGCATCACGGCGGCCACCGTGTGCAACGACAACTCCATACCGGCCGTCGACCCGGACAACGGGGCCGAGACCGGCGGCGAGACGGGCCCGTTGAACGAATGGGCGCCCAAGTGGCTGGGCGAGCAGATCCGTCCGCGCCTCGCCACGATGCTGGGCGAGCTCCACAGCAAGGCGCCGAACGCGCAGATCGTGCTCATGGGCTACCCGAGGCTCCTGGAGAACAACGGGCAGTGTGTCTTCGGCATCGGCACCGAGGAGGCGCCCTGGCTGAACGAGATGGCGGACGTCCTCGCAGGCGAGATGAAGGGCGCGGTCAGCGACGCCAACACCCGCTACAACGCGAAGGCCGTCTTCTCCGACCCGCGCGACGAGTTCGCCGGGAAGGCGATCTGCGGTGATCCGGAGACGGTCCACGGCATCGTCCTGTCCGGTCACTCGGAGGCGGACAACCGGGACTGGGAGTGGTTGCCGGGCAACGTGGCCCCGTCGATGAAGTCCTTCCACCCGAAGACCGACGGCGCCGGTCATTACGCCCGCGCCCTGGAACACACCCTCGCAGGAAGCTGATCCCCAACTCGCCCTGATGGACGGGGGTTTGAGTGCGGAGCGTACGACGCCGTACGACCGTACCCGGGCCCCCGTCCCGCTTTCCGTGAAACGGTAAGGACATGACGAAGAGCAGGACGATCCCCTGGATCCGCGGCCTGAAGGGCATGCTCGTGTCGGGCCTCGCGGCCGTCCTCTGCTCCTGGGGGTGGAACGCCCTGCGGGACTGGGCCGACGACGTGGCCGCCACCGGTGGGGACACGATCGGCGCCGGGTGGATCGAGAGCGCGCTCGCCGGGCTCGCCGGGATACTCGCGATGCCGCTGCTGCTGTGGGCGGGCATGCGGCTGCTCGGCGAGCGGGGCAACCATCTCCTGGTCCTGCTCGGCCTGGTGGCCTGGTGGCCCATCGGCGGCCATGTGGTCGAGGACGCCGTCGGTCCCGTCGCCACCGGCCTGTTCCTCGCCCTGTTCGCCGTAATCGGGGGCCTGCTGTCCCTCGCCGAGATGCCGGGGAAGAAGGGCACGAGCGGCACGCCATGACCGGCACGCCATGACCGGCACGCCATGACCGGCACGCAATGACCGGCACGCAATGACCGGTCGGGCGGCGCCGGGCCAAGGCCCGGATGCCGCCCGCCCGGTCACAGTGCGATCCCGGGAGATCAGGGCAGGTCGAACTCCGCCGGGTTCGGGCCGAGTCGCTTGCCCTCGTCGAGCGCGGCGATCGCGCTCAGGTCCTCAGCGTCCAGCTCGAAGGCGTCGTCCTCGATGAACTTGATGTTCTCCTCGATCCGCGACGGCGTCACGGACTTCGGGATGACGACATTGCCGAGCTGGAGGTGCCAGCGGAGCACCACCTGCGCGGGCGTCCGGCCGTGCTTCTGGGCGATCGCGACGATCGTCGGGACCTCCAGGAGGCCGCGGCCGCTGCCGAGCGGCGACCACGCCTCGGTGGCGATGCCGTGCGCGGCGTGGAAGTCCCGGGCCGCGGCCTGCGCCAGCTGAGGGTGCAGCTCGATCTGGTTGAGCGCGGGCACGATGGAGGTCTCGTCGATGAGCCGCTGGAGGTGCTCGGGCAGGAAGTTGGAGACGCCGATCGCCTTGGCGCGGCCGTCCGCGTAGATCTTCTCGAACGCCTTGTACGTGTCCACGTACTTGTCCGCCGCGGGGCGCGGCCAGTGGATCAGATACAGGTCGACGTACTCCGTGCCGAGCTTCGCGAGCGACGCGTCGAAGGCGCGCAGGGTCGAGTCGTATCCCTGCTCGGTGTTCCACAGCTTGGTGGTGACGAAGAGCTCCTCGCGGGGGATGCCGGAGCCGGCCACGGCCTTGCCGGTGCCCTCCTCGTTGCCGTAGATGGCGGCGGTGTCGATGCTGCGGTACCCGGCCTCAAGGGCGGTGCCGACGGCGCGTTCCGCCTCGTCGTCCGGGACTTGCCAGACGCCGAAGCCGAGCTGGGGCATGGCGACGCCGTTGTTGAGGGCGATGGTGGGGACCTTGCTCACGAGCTCTCGATCCTTACGTGGGTGGGTGATACTCGCATTCTCAACGAAAACCGAACGGGCGGCATTCCCGTTCACGAGGCGTTCACGCCCGGCTCCGTCCCTGCGTGCCGCCGCTCACGCCCGCTCCGTTCGCTCCGTTCGCACCCGCTCAGGTCCGCACCATTGACCGTGTCCCGTCATAGCGGAACTCTGGAGTCTGTACACCTCGCCGAACGCAGGACCCACTCGTGAACGGCGTGGCCGCTTCCCGTTGCGTGCGTCCGGCGGCCAGCATGCATCTCGACAGGCACCTCGATCACTCCTGAACCCCCCACCTCAGGAAGGCAGGTACGGCCGATGAGCCAGCTCACGGACGAAACCCACGGCGCCACGGCGGAGCCCGGCGGCCTCACCGCGGAGCACGACAGCACACCCGACACGGCGTACGACACCTGGGTGACGCCCGCGTACACCGTCGTCGACACCGCACTCGAAGTCACCGCCTACGCCCGCGCCGACCGGTAACCGCGCCGCCATGCTGCTGCAGGTGCTCGGCACCGCGGCGGGCGGCGGACTGCCCCAGTGGAACTGCGCGTGCCCCGGCTGCACCGGGGCACGCGCCCGACCGCACCGGCGCCGCCGCCACGCCTCGCTCGCGGTACGGGCGGGCGAGCGGCGCTGGTACGTGGTCAACGCCACCCCCGACCTCGGCGAACAGATCGAGGACTGCCCGCCGCTCCACCCCGGCCCCGGACCCCGCGACACCCCGCTCACGGGCGTGCTCCTCACCGACGCCGAACTCGACCACACCCTCGGCCTCGCCCGGCTGCGCGAAGCGGACCACGTCGAGATCCACGCCACCGCCCCGGTGCGCGGCGCGCTCCTCGACCGGCTCCACCTCGCCGACGTACTCACCCCCTACACCACCCTGGAATGGCGGGAGTTGGCCGCCGAACCGCGCCCCCTGTCCCCGCCGAGCGAGCCCGGCGACGCATCCGACGCGCTGCTCGTCAGCGCCATCCCCTGCTCCGCCAAGCGGCCCCGCTACGCCGCGGGCACCGGCCCCGACGAGCCCACCTGGTCGGTGGCGCTGCGCCTGCACGAACCCGACACCGGCCGCACCCTGCTCTACGCCCCCGCCGTCGCCGCCTGGACCGCACCTCTGGAGCGCGCCGTGCGCGAGGCCGACTGCGTGCTCTTCGACGGCACCTTCTGGGACGACGAGGAACCCCGCGGCGCCGGTTTCTCCACCCGTACCGCCACCGAGATGGGCCACCTGCCGATCGACGGACCGCACGGCACCGCGCACCGGCTCGCCGCCACCGGAGCCCGCGTCCTCTACACCCACCTGAACAACACCAACCCCCTCGGGGACCCGGACGCCGAGCAGCACAAGCGGCTCGCCGCACAGGGCCTCGAGGTGGCCACCGAACGAATGGTGATCGAGCTGTGACGACCACAACTCCGCGGGAACAAGAGGCATGTGAGGTGGCGCCGTGGCCGAGCGCCGAATTCGAGGAGCGGCTGCGTGCCGTCGCCGCCGAGCGCTACCACGACCGCCACCCCTTCAACGTACGCATGCACGAAGGCGGACTCAGCCGCACCGAGCTGCGCCGCTGGATCGCCAACCGGTTCCACTACCAGCGCCACATCCCCGTCAAGGACGCCCTGATCCTCGCCAAGTTCGATACGCCCGCGCTGCGCCGCGCCTGGCTGCGCCGCATCCAGGACCACGACGGGCCCGCCGAGGGGCAGGGCGGCATCGAGCGGTGGCTGCGGCTCGGCGAGGCGGCGGGGATCGACCGCAGCGAACTCCTCGCCGGGCGCGGGGTGTTGCCCGGAGTGCGGCTCGCCGTCGACGGCTATGTCAACTTCTGCCGACTGCGGCCCGCACTCGACGCGGTCGCGGCCTCGCTCACCGAACTGTCGGCGCCGGGCATCATGCGCACCCGGATCGCCGCCTTCGAGCGCCATTACCCGTGGATCGACGCCGACGGCCTCGCCTACTTCCGCACCCGGATCGGCCAGGGTCGCCGGGACAGCGAGGAGGCCCTGGCTCTCGTACACGCCTGGGCGCGCACCCGCGAACAGCAGGAACGGGCCGTGGCCGCCCTGGAGTTCAAGTGCGGAGTTCTGTGGTCGCTGCTCGACGCGGTGGCGGCGGGGGAGCCCTTCGCGGAACCGGACCTGGAACCGGACCCTGACCCGGAACCGGACCCCGACCCGGAGCCGGTGCTGCCGTCATGACGGCAGCCTGGCGTCCCGCCCTCGCCCGCGCCGTCCTGCTCCGCCCCGACCGGGTGCGCGGCGACGACCTGCTCGTGCTGCCCGAGCGCGTGGTGGTCCTGCACGGCTCGGCCGGGGCGGTCCTGCGCCTCTGCGACGGGCGCCGGGACGTCGCCGGGATCGTCGCGGAGCTGGCCCGGCGGCACCCGGGCGCGCCGGTCGGCGCGGAGGTGCCCCAGTTCCTGGAACAGCTCCGGGAGCAGGGGTGGTTGCGGTGACGGCGGTCGGTACGGACTCGGACTCGGGCGTACGTCCATCGGGTGGCGGCCCCGCGCCGCCCTGGGCGCTGCTCGCGGAACTCACCCACCGCTGCCCGCTGCGCTGCCTGTACTGCTCGAATCCCGTAGAGCTCACCGCGCGACGCGAGGAGTTGACGACGGACGAGTGGGCGGATGTGTTCCGGCAGGCCGCCGGGCTCGGTGTCGTCCAGACGCATCTCTCCGGCGGTGAGCCGCTGCTCCGCCGCGACCTGGCCGCCCTGGTCGGCGCCGCCGACGCGGCGGGCATCCACACGCAGCTGGTCACCAGCGGGGTCGGCCTGCACACCGCGCGGCTGCGGGAGCTCGTCGACGCCGGGCTGCGCAGCGTCCAGCTGTCCGTGCAGCACACCGACGCCGAGGCCGCGCGCCGGATCGCCGGTGCTCGCGCCACCGTCGCGAAGGAACGTGCCGCCCGGCTCGTACGCGAGGCCGACCTGTCGCTCGGCGTCAACGCCGTGCTGCACCGGCAAAACCTCGACGAGCCGACCGCCCTCGACGACCTGGTGCGGCTCGCCCTCGACTGGGGCGCCGACCGGATCGAACTGGCTCACACCCAGTACTACGGCTGGGCGCTGCGCAACCGGCACGTTCTGCTGCCGGACCGGGACGCGGTCGCCCGCGCGCGCGAGGCCGTCGAGCGGTGGCGGGAGCGGCTCGGCGGGCGGATGGAGCTGGTGTGGGTGGCGCCGGACTACGTCGACGGCGTGGCCAAGCCCTGTATGGGCGGCTGGGGCGCGGTCTCCCTGACGGTCGCGCCGGACGGCACCGCGCTGCCCTGCCCCGCCGCCGGGAACCTGCCCGGCCTCGACCCGCCGAACGTCACCGAGCACCAACTGGACTGGATCTGGCGGGAGTCGGCCGCCTTCAACCGCTACCGGGGCCAGTCCTGGATGCCCGAGCCGTGCCGAAGCTGCGAAGGGCGCACCGAGGACTTCGGCGGCTGCCGCTGCCAGGCGTACGCACTCACGGGCGACCCCGGCCGCACCGATCCGGCCTGCCGACTCTCCCCCGACCACGGCCTGGTACGGGCACTCGTCGAAGACACTGCGGAAGCAGCGGACACCGCGGACGCAGTGGACACCGCCGCGGACGCAGCGGACGCAGCCGTACCGCCGTCAGCACAGCAAGCCTCCCGACCCCCCACTTATCGCGAGGAGCCCCGATGACCCCGCTCACGAGACGACTCTCCCTGCTGCTCGGCACCGGCGCCCTGGTGTGCTCGGCGGTGATCGCATTACCCGCCGCCCAAGCCGCGCCCCACGCCCCCCACGCCCCCCACGCCGTCCCCCTCGGGGAACCGACCGACGTCACGCCCATATCCACCGACTGGACGATCCCTTGGGCCGTCGCCTGGACCCCCGACGCCTCCGCCGCCTTCGTCACCGAGCGCGACAGCTTCGGCGTATGGCGGGTCGGGCCCGACGGCGGTGAGAAGACCCGGGTCGGCACCGTGCCCGAGTCCGAGACGACCGGCGGCGAGGGCGGCCTGATGGGCGTCGCCGTCGACCCCGACTGGGCGAACAGCCCGTACGTCTACGTCATGCACACCTCTTCGGAGGGCAACAGGATCGCCCGCATGACGTACGAGAACGGCCAACTCACCGACTACACCCCCCTGTTGAAGGGGATCAAGAAGAACAAGTACCACAACGGCGGCCGCCTCGCCTTCGGCCCGGACGGGTTCCTCTACGCCACCGCGGGCGACGCCCAGGACCCGGACCTCGCCCAGGACAAGGATTCCCTCAACGGCAAGATCCTGCGCCTCACCAAGGAAGGCGACCCGGCGCCCGGCAACCCCTTCGGCAGCCACGTCTACAGCATGGGGCACCGCAATCCGCAGGGCCTCGCCTGGGACGCCCAAGGGCGCCTCTGGTCCGCCGAGTTGGGCCAGAACACCTACGACGAGCTGAACCTGATCAAGCCGGGCGAGAACTACGGCTGGCCCACCTGCGAGGGCATGTGCGACGAGCCCGGCATGACCGACCCGAAGAAGACCTGGTCCACCGCCGAGGCCTCACCGAGCGGCCTTGCGGTCGTCGACGACGCCCTGTACATGGCCGCCATGCGCGGCCAGCGCCTCTGGCGCATCCCCATCAGCGCGGACAGCGAGGAGGTCGGCGTGGCGAAGGCGTACTACCAGGGCGAGTACGGGCGGCTGCGCGCGGCGACGGCCGTGCCGGGGGAGAGCGCGCTGTGGCTCACGACCACGAACGCCGATGCGGGCGGTGGGCAGCCGGACGGCTCGGACCGGCTGTTGCGGGTGACCATCGGTCAGGGCAACAACAGCCCGTCCGGCGTTTGAGGACGAGGCCCTTGAGGCCGAAGCGAGGGTCTGGGGGCGGCAGCCCCCAGACCGGGCGACGCGGCGCGGACCGGCGCGTTCAGGCGCGGTACAGGGCCTCCACCTCGACCGCGTACGCCTGCTCGATCGCCTTCCGCTTGAGCTTCAGGGACGGCGTGAGCAGGCCCTCTTCCTCGGAGAACGGATGCGCCAGGATCCGGAAGGTGCGGATCGACTCGGCCTGTGAGACGAGGGTGTTGGCGGCCACGACGGCGCGCCGGATCTCGGTCTCCAGATCGGGGTCGCGGACCAGTTGCGCGGGTGGGAGCAGCGGTTTGTTGCGCATGTTCAGCCAGTGCTCGACCGCCTCGGCGTCGAGTGTGACGAGCGCCGCGATGTACGGGCGGTCGTTGCCGACCACGATGCACTGGGCCACCAGCGGGTGATCGCGGACCCGTTCCTCCAGCTGCGCGGGCGAGACGCTCTTGCCGCCGGAGGTCACGAGGATCTCCTTCTTGCGGCCGGTGATGGTGAGGTAGCCGTCCGAGTCGAGCTGGCCCAGGTCGCCGGTGGCGAGCCAGCCGTCGTGCAGGACCGCGTCGGTGGCCTTCGGGTCGCCGAGATAGCCCTGGAAGACATGCTCGCCGTGCAGCCAGACCTCGCCGTCGTCCGCGATGTGCACCGTGGTGCCGGGGATCGGGCGGCCGACCGTGCCGTAGCGGGTCTGCTCCGGTGGGTTGGCGGTCGCGGCGGCTGTCGACTCGGTCAGCCCGTAGCCCTCGTAGATGATGACGCCGGCGCCCGCGAAGAACAGTCCGAGCCGCCGGTCCATCCCGGAGCCGCCGGACATCGCGTGCCGCACCCGTCCGCCCATCGCGGCCCGCACCTTGGAGTACACCAGCTTGTCGAAGAGCTGGTGCTGCATCCGCAGCGCGGGGGACGGCCCGGGGCCGGTGCCGAACGCGCGGTTCTCCTGGGCGTCGGCGTACTTCACGGCCACCTCGACGGCCTTGTCGAACGGGCCGAGCTTGCCGTCGAGTTCGGCCTTGCGGCGGGCCGCGTTGAAGACCTTCTCGAAGATGTACGGCACGGCCAGGATGAACGTCGGCTGGAACGAGGCCAGATCCGGAAGCAGTGCCGCCGCGTTGAGGTTGGGCTGATGGCCCAGCTTCACCCGGCCGCGTACCGCCGCGACCTGCACCATCCGCCCGAAGACATGGGCCAGCGGCAGAAAGAGCAGGGTCGCCGCCTCGTCGCCGCGCTTGGAGTGGAACACCGGCTCCCAGCGCTGGATGACGGTGTCCGCCTCGTACATGAAGTTGGCATGGGTGATCACGCAGCCCTTGGGGCGACCCGTGGTGCCGGAGGTGTAGATCACCGTGGCGACCGAGTCCGGGGTGACCGCGCGGCGGTGCCGGTGCACCACCTCGTCGTCGATGTGCTCGCCGGCCCGGCGCAGTTCGGCCACCGCGTCCGCGTCCAGCTGCCACAGGCGGCGCAGCGACGGCAGCCGGTCGACGACCGACCCGACCGTCATGGCGTGGTCCTCGTGCTCGACGATGCAGGCCGATACGTCGGCGTCGTGCAGCATCCAGAAGACCTGATCGGCCGACGAGGTCGGGTAGATGGGTATGACCTGGGCGCCGATGGTCCACAGCGCGAAGTCGAAGAGCGTCCACTCGTAGCGGGTACGGGACATGATGGCGACCCGGTCGCCGAACCGTATGCCCCCGCTGAGCAGCCCCTTGGCGAGCGCGAGGATCTCGTCGCGGAACTCCGCGGACGTCACGTCCCGCCAGCGGCCGTCCACCTTGCGCCCGAGCACGACCCGGAGCGGATCCTCCTGCGCATGGTCGAAGACCGCATCGGCCAGGCCGCCCACCGGCGGCGCCGACGCCAGGGGAGGTGAGGTGAACTCACGCAATGGCTCTCCTTGTGGCGCTCCGCACAGCGCCGTGACCGTACCCCAACGCGCGCCCCGGCGGGAGGGGGGTTCCCTCCGCCTGGGCGCGTCGTATTGGTACTGGTCAGCCGCCGAAATGCGGCCACAAGGGGGGAGGCCGGACAGAACCTTGAACGGTTCCTGACCTCTGGGTAAGTTTCGGTGGCGTAATCTCCACGGAATTCGTACGCAACGGTTACGCGCTGCTGCGCTGTGCTACCGGACTCCTCCCATCCATATGTGCCGTTCCGGTGGCGGGCACCTTCGCCTGCCGCTGGTCTGGCCGTACGAGCAGGAGCACGAGCACTCCCGCGGCGAGACCCACCGCACCCGCCACGGCCGCGGCCGCGTCGAGCCCGGAGGCGAACGCCCCGCGCAGCACCTCCTCCGGCACCGAGCCGCGCAGCCCTGCCGCGCCGCCGCCCGCCAGTGCGTGCGCCTCCTCCTTGGACAGCGCCCCGGCCATCCGATCTGTCACCACCGCCCCGAACACCGCGACGCCGAACGCGTATCCGAGCTGCCGGAAGGTGTTCACGGCACCCCCGGCCATGCCCGCGCGCTCCGGCGGTACGGCGGCCAGCGCGGCACCCGCGAGCGACGGCGCCACCAGGCCCGCACCGATACCGGCCACTGTGAGACCGGGCAGCAGCGCCGTCCAGGACGACCCGGCACCGAGCACCGCCTGACCCAGCGTGCCGCAGCCGACCAGGATCAGACCGGCCCCGATCACATACCGGGCCGCGACGCCGTGCAGGAGCCGCCCGCTCACCGCGGCCACCACGAACGCCGCCGCGGACAGCGGAAGCAGCACCAGACCGCCGTCCACCGGGCTGAGCCCGAGCACCGTCTGCAGCCAGATCGAGGTGTACGGAAGCACCGCGAACGCCGCCGCGTTGTAGGCGAGCGCCGCCGCCATCACGCCCACGAACGCGGGCGTACGGAACAGCCGCAGGTCGATCAGCGGATGCGCGACCCGGCGCTCGGCGACCACGAAGCAGCCGAGCCCGGCCGCGGCCACCCCGAACATCCCCAGCGTGCGCACCGAGCCCCAGCCCACGGCCCCCGCCCGTACGACCGCGTACGTCGCCGCACCCGCGAACACCGCGAACGCCACCGTCCCCGCCCAGTCGATCCGCCGCCCGACCAGGGCCTGTCGTCGAACTCCCGTCTGCCCGGCGACGACAGGCCCTACCCGCGACTCCGGCACCACGCGCAGCGTCAGCCACACCGCCGCCACGCTCACCGGCAGATTGACCCAGAAGATCCAGCGCCAGCCAGGACCCTCGGCGAGCAGCCCGCCGAGCACCGGACCGACCGCCGCCGCGCCCCCGCTGACCGCGCCCCACACGCCGAGCGCCGACGACCGCCGCTTCCCCTCGTACACCGAGCCGAGCAACGGCAACGTCGTCGCGAACATCGCGGCCGCGCCCACCCCTTGGACCCCGCGCGCCGCCACGAGCACCTCCGCCGACCCGGCCAGACCACAGGCCAGCGAGGCACCCGCGAACACCACCACACCCGCGACATGCACCCGCCGCCGACCCAGCCGGTCCGCCGCCGCGCCGATGCCGAGCAGCAGCGCGGCGAGCGCGAGCGCATACCCGTCGATCACCCACTGAAGCGCGCCGAGCGACGCCCCCAGGGCCCGCGCCATGTCCGGCAGCGCCACGATCGCGATCGTCACGTCCAGTAGCAGCATGAACGTCCCGAGACAGACCGCGGTCAACGGTCCCCACTTGCGCATGACGTCTCCCGTCTCCCCGCTCCCGGCCGACCCGGTGCGGTGTGCGTTCGTTTTCGCTCGTACGATGAGCCGACGGCGGCCGGAAACACCGGCCACTGCCGCGTCAGCGCCGGAATCCGACACAAGGGGACGCCATGAGCGGGAATTCCGTCACGCTCGACGAGCTCGACCGCAAACTCCTCCACGCCCTGGAACTAGACGGCCGCGCCCCCTTCAGCCGCATCGCCGCCGTCCTCGGCGTCTCCGACCAGACCGTGGCCCGTCGCTACCGCGCGCTGCGCGAGAACGTCGGACTGCGCATCGTCGGGGTCCGCTGCGCCGCCTGGTCCGACCACCCCTCCTGGATGCTGCGGGTGCGCTGTGCCCCCGACGGCGCCGAGGCCATCGCCGCCGCGCTCGCCCGCCGCCCGGACACCGCCTGGGTGGGCCTGGCCTCCGGCGGCACCGAGGTCGTCTGCATGACCTGGCCGCGCACCTCCGGCGACCACGACGACCTGGTGCTCGGCAAGCTGCCGCGCACCCCGCACGTCGTGGAGATCCGCGCCCACCAGCTCCTGCACCGGTTCTTCGGCGGCCCGGACGGCTGGCTGCTCAAGCACGGTCCCCTCGACGCGGAGCAGATCGCCGCCCTGCGCCCGCCGCCGAGCGACCCCGGCCCCGGCGCGCTTCAGCCGGAGGACGACCCGCTGTTCGCCGCGCTCAAGAAGGACGGCCGCGCCACCTACCCGGAGCTGCAGCGCGCCACCGGCCGCTCGGAATCGGCGGTCAAGCGGCGCCTCGCCCAACTCCTCGCTTCCGGCGCGCTGTTCCTCGACACCGAGTACGACACGGAACGCCTCGGCTACCGGACCGCGGCCCTCCTGTGGATCACCGCCGCGCCCCGGTCCCTCGACACCATCGGCCGTGCCCTCGCCACCCACCCCGAGGTCGCCTCCGCCTACGCGACCGCGGGCCCCACCGGGCTCGTCGCCTCCGTCGTCGTACGCGACACCGCCGAGCTGTACGCCTACCTGAGCGGCACCCTCGGCCAGCTCGACGGGGTGCAGCATGTGGAGACGGCACCGTTCCTGCGCAGGGTCAAGCAGCTGACGTACCGGCCCCGCACCCGCTGACTACTGGCCACCCCGGTGCAGTCGGTCGCCGCCCGCCAGGATGGCCGCCGCCAGGGCCTCCGCCGGGCCGCGGGCGGCCGCCGTGCGGGCGCGCTCGGCGTGCTGAAGGACGAAGTCGACGCCGCCCAGGTCCGGCAGGCCCGCCCGGATCCGGGTCAGGCCCGGTGGGATCAGGCCGCGGGTGTGGGCCATCACGCCGAGCCCGGCGCGGGCCGCCGCCACAAGGCCGTTCAGGCTTCCGCTCGTACACGCGATGCGCCACGCTCGCCCGTGCCGCTCCAGGACCTCGAGCGCCCGGGCCCGGGTGATGCCCGGCGGCGGATAGACGATCAGCGGTACCGGCTGATCCGGGTCGAGCCGGAAGCGGTCCGAGCCGATCCACACCAGCTCGTCGTGCCAGACCACCGTGCCACCGGACCGCCGCGACCGTTTGGCGAGGATCAGGTCGAGCCGCCCGTCGGCCAGCTGCTCGTGCAGCGTCCCGGACAGCTCGACCGTCAGCTCCAGATCGACCTCGGGGTGCTCGCGCCGGAACGACTCCAGGATCTCCGGCAGCCGGGTCAGGACGAAGTCCTCCGAGGCCCCGAACCGCAGCCGCCCCCGCAGCCGCGTCCCCGCGAAGAACGCCGCCGCCCGCTCATGCGCCTCCAGGATGGTTCGGGCGAACCCCAGCATCGCCTCGCCGTCCTCGGTGAGCAGCACGCTGTGTGTGTCCCGTACGAACAGCTGCCGCCCGGTCGCGGCCTCCAGGCGCCGCACATGCTGGCTGACCGTGGACTGGCGCAGGCCGAGGCGGTGCGCGGCCTGCGTGAAGCTCAGCGTCTGCGCCACGGCGAGAAACGTACGCAGCTGTGCCGGGTCGTACATGCCGCAAGGGTAGCTCGGCTATCACGATTCACGATGACAGTAAGTCCCGCATACCGGATTCCCGATTTCCGGGTGGGGGAGGACGATGGAGAGGGCACGTCCCGACCCCTGCGAGTGGAGCACATGAGACCCGCGAACCGGCCCCGTTGGCGGCCCACCTGGCCGTCCTGGCTGCCGATCGACCCGTACATCCTGCTGCTGCTCGGCACCGTGGGCCTCGCGGCCCTCGTCCCGGCCAGGGGCACCGGCGCGGAGGTCGCCTCGGGCGCCTCGACGGTGGCGGTAGCGCTGCTGTTCTTTCTCTACGGAGCCCGGCTCTCCACCCGCGAGGTGCTCGACGGCCTGCGGAACTGGCGGCTCCACGTGACCGTCCTGGCCGCCACGTTCGTGCTCTTCCCGCTGCTCGGCCTGGCGGCGAAGGGCCTGGTGCCGTACATCCTGACGCCCGCGCTCTACAGCGGCTTCCTGTTCCTGACCCTGGTGCCGTCGACGGTCCAGTCCTCGATCGCCTTCACATCCATCGCGCGCGGCAATGTGCCCGCGGCGATCTGCGCCGGGTCCTTCTCGTCCCTCGCCGGGATCGTCCTCACGCCGCTGCTCGCGGCCGCGCTCATCAGCGGAAACGACGGCAGCGCAGACTTCTCCGCGGACTCGCTGGTGAAGATCGTGCTCCAGCTGCTCGTGCCGTTCCTGGCGGGCCAGGCCCTGCGCCGCTGGATCGGCGGTTTTCTCGTACGCCGCAAGAAGGTCCTGGGATACGTCGACCGCGGCTCCATCCTCCTGGTCGTCTACGCGGCGTTCAGCCAGGGCATGGTCGCCGGGATCTGGAGCCAGGTGACCCCGCTGCGGCTCGGCGCGTTGCTCGGGGTCGAGGCGGTGCTGCTCGCGGTGATGCTGGCGGTCACCTGGTTCGGCGCGAAGCGGCTCGGGTTCGGGCGGGCGGACCGGATCGCGATCCAGTTCGCCGGGTCGAAGAAGTCGCTGGCGGCGGGCTTGCCGATGGCGAGCGTGCTGTTCGGGGCGCATGCGTCGCTGGCGGTGCTGCCGTTGATGCTGTTCCACCAGATGCAGTTGATGGTGTGTGCGGTGATCGCGAAGCGGCGTGCGAAGGACGTTGAGGCGAAGGAGCCGTCCGACACGGACCCTTCGGACCCGCCGGGGGCGGCCGAGGCGAGCCCGGGGCGGGCCCCGGTCCCGGCCTCGGCGTCTGGTAGCGGCTGAGCGGACAGAAGCGAACCGGGGTCAGCCGAGGCGTAGCTCCAGGAACCGTGGGCGGTACAGCGCCACGTTGCGGTTCACGTGGGACTGGGCCGTACCCGGGTCCGCGTCGAGCCAGTTGACGTCGTAGCTCAGCCGCACTCGCCCTGCGCCGCGGCCAAGCGCCAAGTGGGCCTGGGGGTTGTAGACCGCCGCCGCCCCCGAACCGGACGGGCCCGGCCCCGAGCCCGCCCCGTCCTCCGGCAGCGGCGGCGCGAAGCGCTTCGTGGGGCCGTGCCACGGGCCCGTCGGGGCGCAGGACCAGTACGACGTGATCGTGGACAGGCCCTGCGCGCCCGCCGCCATCGTGAAGAGGACCCACGTGTCGCCGGCGCGCACCACCGTGTACGAGCTGCCCACGCCCCTCTTCGCTCCGTCGTTGCCGAGGACCGGAGCCGCCCGGTCGTGACTACGCCGCCACCCGGAGCCGTCCCAGTACCGCCACGCCCCGGGCTCGCCGAGCCGCCCCTCCGGGACGCGGGCGAGGTACGCGTCGGAGGCCGAGCCGACCGCCGTCTTCCCGTCGTTGCCGCCGAATACGTACGTATGGCCGTCGTCCCCGTCGACCGCCGCCGTGCCGTACAGCACACGCTGCGCCGGGTCGGGCACCCCGCCCTGGTCCGTCACCTTCCGCACGCCCTCAAGTCGCAGGTCGGGCAGGGACAGCGTCGCCACCTCCGTCGCCTGCGGCACCCCGTACAGCCAAGGCCCGGTACCCGTGGCGCGGGTCCACAGCAGGACCCGTACGACCTGCTCCGCCGCGCCGGGGGACCGGGGCTCGACCTTCGCGGCGACCGGCCAGCGCCACTGGCCCGGCGCCGGGTCCGGGAACAGAGGGGTCGGGAGCGTACGCTCCAGGCTGCCTGAACCGCTCATCACCACGGCCGAGTTGCGGACGAACGGTGCCGTGTTGTCGCGCCAGGCGTACGGCTGACCGGCCAGGTTCGGCGGCGGGTGCACCTGGCCAAGGAACGTGTCCGAGAACAGCCAGAGCACCCGCCCGTCCGGCAGCCGCAGCGAGTGCGTGCCGTCGCCGCCGGTCCAGTCGTCGGTCCGGGACGCGTCGCTGCCGTAGCGCGCGAACTCCGTCGTCGTCCGCTCGTCGGCGTGCCACGACGCCACCGTGCGCGCCGCGCAGGCCGCAGTGCCGCGCGCGCCTGGCCGGTCGCTGTCCGTCAGGGCGATGAGCAGCAGCGCCCCGCAGGTCAGGGTCAGGAGCAGGGCCAGGGCCCGTCTCTCCGATCTGCCGCGGCGGCGCCGCCCGCCCGTGTGGGGACGGGCGGACGGCGATGCGGTGGGCGAGGGCGGTGGGTCCGGTGGGGGTAAGGACACGGACGGGACGTTAACGCTTGTTGTCCACCCGGTCCAAGGGCAGCCACGTCACCGTGGACCCCGTCGCGGCGGCCGAGGCGCCCGCGTCCGAGCGCGGTCCCTTGCCCTTCAACACGCCCTTCTCGACCCGGACTTCGTCTATCGAGCCGGTCATGTGCTGGAGGCTGTCCGGGCGCTGGCCGATGTGCACTCCGAAGCCGGAGATCGTCGACACCGAGCCGGGCACGTCCGGCGCCGAGGTCGACGTGCCGTCCACCGTCAGGGTGAGTCGTCCGGCGGCGCGGCGCAGCGTGAGGTGGTGCCACTTCCCGTCGTTGTACGCCGACTTGGTCCGCACCCACGCCGAGCGCGGCTCCGCGGCGCCGTCCCGCGCGGTCATCAGGCCGGTGATCCGCCCCGAATCGGGCTCGCCGCGCAGCCAGACCTGAGGCTGCCTGGTGCCGACACCACCCATCCAGAGGAACGGGTGCGGGCCGCTCGTCGCCGAGTAGCGGAACCACAGGGAGGCCGTGAAATCGCCGTCGTGCAGCGGGAGTCGGTCGCGGTACGGGAGGCGTACGGCGTCGTTCCGGCCGTCGAACGACACCGCGCCGCCGAACCGGCCCGAGGTGGGCCGGGCGCCGCCGAGCACCGCAGCGCCGGGTGCGCCCGGAGCGAGGTCGGGGGTCGTCGGGTCCGGGCCGCGGCGCGGGGCCAGCCAGTCCTCGGTGAACCGGGCGAAGCGGATCTCGTCGCGGGCGTCCACGGCCCCGCCCTCGTACATCAGGCCGATGGTCCGGTCGTCGACGCTCACCAGGTCCGAGTAGCCGGACCAGTCGCGCGTCACGACCGTGCCGCGGTCCACGCTCTCCCAGGTGCGGCCCTCGTCGTACGAGGACCGGACCATCATGGTGCGGCGCCGGTCCGGGTCGGCCGGGCAGGCAAGCAGCATCCGGGCCCCGCGGCGCAGCGTCGAGCACTGCACCTGCGGCGCGTACAGGTCGGGCAGGGCCCGGAACTTGCCGCTGAACGTCTCTCCGCCGTCCGGGCTGACGACCTGGGTGCGGTGCCCGAGGTCGGTGCCGTCCTGCTCGCGGCCGCTGACGTGAACGGCGCCGTCGGAGCGTTCGGTGATGGCCATTTCGGACGGCTTCTGCCGGAAGGTGCCGTCGTCCGCGATCGGCCAGCTGTCGGTGGCGCCGATGTTCCACCGGTCGCCGCCGTCGTCGCTGTAGATGAGGGCGGCGTGGTTGGCGCTGACCCGACTGCCGTTCCACGTCTCGGTGTTGACGCCGAAGACGAGCCGCCCCTGGTGCGGCCCGTTCTCCAACTGGAGGCCGTGCAGGGGCCCGGTGGCGTACCAGGAGTTCCAGTTGTCGGGCATGATCTCGTCGCTCAGGTCGCGCGGCGCGGACCAGGTGCGGCCGTCGTCGTCGCTGTACTGAAGGTGCGGGGTGCGCTCACAGGGCACGTCACAGTTGCCGCCGCCGGGCCTGCCCGGGTTCCAGGTCTCGGCGAGCAGGATCCGGCCGGTGTTCCGGTCCACCATGGGCGCGGGGTTGCCGTGGGTGTCGCCCGCGCCCTCGCTGATGACCCGTAACGGTCCCCAGGTGCGGCCGCCGTCGGTGGAGCGCTTCACGACCAGATCTATATCCCCGGCGTCGCTGCAGTCGTTGGTCCGGCCCTCGGCGAAGGCGAGCAGGGTGCCCTCGGTCGTCCTGACGACGGCCGGTATGCGGTAGCACGCGTAACCGGGATCCTGCGACGCCTTGAAGAGGACCTGCTGCTCGAACCCGGTCGGCGCGACGGCCTGCTGCTGCGTGGCATGACCGGGGGTGGGGAAGACGGCGACGGCCGCGGTGGCGGCGGCGGTGACACCGGCGGCGACACCGGCGGCGAGGGCTGCTCTCAACCTGGCCCTCATCCGCCCATTCTGACGCGTACTCAAGTCCTTGCGGTGCGGCTGCGCTCCTGGGGGTCGGGCACGGAGTCTGGACGGCATGGTGCGACCTGCCTTTCACGGCTTGTCCGGACCGGCATGGCGTGGGGGGTCCTGAGGCCTGGGGGTCGCGGGACGTCCGTACGAGGCATGTGCACGGGGACATCCGTACAACGGGACATCCGGACATCCCACGTCCAACGTGCGTGCCATTGAAGCTACTTGGGGTGAAGGGCCCCGACAAGGACCCGCGCACGGGCCGGATCGCGGCATACGGGGGATTCTTTCGGGCCGTACTACGGGTCGCAGTAACTCCCGCCCGCCCACAATCAGCCTGTCCGGCGTTTGAGGACGAGCGCGTTCAGCGCGACATGGCGGGGTCTGGGGGCGCAGCCCCCAGGTGCGGCACCCGAGCCGACGGTACGGATACGGCCGACGGTACGGATACGTGAACACGCCCCTGCGGGGCGCCGCGCGTGGGGACCCGGCCCGACGCAGGGGGCGCTCCCCGTCGGGCCGGGTCCCGGCGCCGTGACGCGGGCGCCGGGCCGGTCAGCCCCGGGCGGCCGTGGCCGGCAGGGTGACGCGCTGCTCGCCCGCGTACACGTTCATGGAGGAGCCCCGCAGGAAGCCCACCAGGGTGAGGCCGGTCTCGGCGGCCAGGTCGACGGCGAGCGAGGAGGGTGCCGAGACCGCCGCGAGGACCGGAATGCCCGCCATCACCGCCTTCTGCGCCAGCTCGAAGGAGGCACGCCCGGAGACGAGCAGCACGGTCCGGGCCAGCGGCAGGTCGCCGCGCTGGAGCGCGCGGCCGACCAGTTTGTCCACGGCGTTGTGGCGGCCCACATCCTCGCGTATGTCCAGGAGTTCACCGTCCTCCGTGAACAGGGCCGCCGCGTGCAGTCCCCCGGTCCGGTCGAAGACCCGCTGCGAGGCCCGCAGCCGGTCGGGGAGGCTCGCGAGCAGCTCGGGCTGAAGCCGGACCGGGGAGGATGCGGTGGATTCCGGGGACCCCGCGGTGTCGTCGATGGGCCAGCGGGCCGTGGTGCGTACCGCGTCCAGGCTGGCCTTGCCGCACAGGCCGCAGGACGAGGTGGTGTAGACGTTCCGCTCCAGGGTGATGTCCGGGATCCGCACACCCGGTGCCGTCTGGACGTCCACGACGTTGTACGTGTTCGAGCCGTCGGCCGTCGCGCCCGCGCAGTACACGATGTTCCGCAGCTCCTCCGCCGCACCGAGGACGCCCTCGCTGACCAGGAAGCCCGCGGCCAGCGCGAAGTCGTCGCCGGGCGTGCGCATGGTGATGGCGAGCGGCTTGCCGTTCAGGCGGATCTCGAGGGGCTCCTCCGCGACGAGCGTGTCCGGGCGGGCGGACGCGGCCCCGTCCCGGATACGGATGACGCGGCGTCGCTCGGTGACGCGTCCCATGTGGTGATCAGTCCCGGTTCTGTACGTGTTGGTAGCCGAAGCGGCCCTTGATGCAGAGGTTGCCGTGGGTCACCGGGTTGTCGTGCGGCGAGGTGACCTTGACGATTTCATTGTCCTGCACGTGCAGAGTGAGGTTGCAGCCGACGCCGCAGTACGCGCACACCGTGGTCGTCTCCGTCTGCCGGGCCTCGTCCCAGGTCCCGGCGGCCCGCATGTCGTACTCGCTCTTGAAGCTGAGCGCGCCGGTCGGGCACACCTCGATGCAGTTGCCGCAGTACACGCAGGCGGAGTCGGTGAGCGGCGCGTCGTGCTCGACGGCGATCCGGGCGTCGAAGCCGCGCCCCGCGACGGAGATCGCGAAGGTGTTCTGCCACTGCTCGCCACAGGCGTCCACGCACTTGTAGCAGAGGATGCACTTGTCGTAGTCGCGGACGTACAGATCGTTGTCGATCTTCGGGGACTCGTTGAGCCGGGCCGCGTCCGGGCCGAAGCGCTCAGGCTTGGCCTCGTACTCCTTGAGCCACTCCTGGACCTGCGGCGTGGTCGACAAGTCGACCGAGGAGGCGAGGAGTTCGAGCACGATCTTGCGGCTGTGCCGGGCCCGCTCGCTGTCCGTGCGCACCTCCATGCCGGGCTCGGCCTTGCGGGAACAGGCCGGGGCGAGGGTGCGGGCGCCCTCGACCTCGACCACACACACCCGGCAGGCGTTCTTCGGCGTGAGCGTGTCGCCCTGGCAGAGCGTCGGCACGTCCTTGCCCGCGGCCCGGCACGCGTCCAGGAGCGTCGATCCTTCCGGTACGCGGACGGGCTCGCCGTCGAGCGTGAACTCGACGAGACGACGCGGTGGGGCCAGGGGGACCGGGCCCCGTGGTGCGGCTGCTGCGGTCATTCGTACGCCCCCAAACGGTCGATGGCGGACTCCACGGCGTTCCACGCGGTCTGCCCGAGACCGCAGATCGAGGCGTCCTTCATGGCCCGCCCCACCTCCCTCAGGAGGGCAATTTCGTCGGCGGCACTGGCGGCATCGGCGGCCGCGGCTCCGGTGCGGTCGGCGATCCGGTGCAGCGCCTCCTCCTGGCGTACGGTGCCGACCCGGCAGGGCACGCACTGCCCGCACGACTCGTCCCGGAAGAACTCCGCGATGCGCAGCAGCATCCGGGGCAGCGGGACGGAGTCGTCGAGGGCGAGCACGACACCGGAGCCGAGGGTGGTGCCCGCCTCCCGGGTCCCCTCGAACGTGAGGGGGATGTCCAGCTCGTCCCCGCGCACGAACCCACCCGCGGCACCGCCGAGCAGCACGGCGCGCAGCCGGTCCGGCTTCCCGGCGAGGGTGAGCAGCTCGCCGAGGGTGGCGCCGAACGGCAGCTCGTAGATGCCGGGCCGGGCCACGTTCCCGGACACGCAGAAGAGCTTGGGCCCGGTGGACTGCCCGGTCCCGATGGCCGCGTACGCCTGAGCCCCCATGGTCAGGATCGGCAGCACATTGACGAGCGTCTCGACGTTGTTGGCGGCGGTCGGCTTGCCGAAGAGGCCCTTCTCGACCGGGAACGGCGGCTTGGAGCGGGGCTCGCCCCGGTACCCCTCGATCGAGTTGAACAGCGCGGTCTCCTCACCGCAGATGTACGCGCCCGCGCCGCGCCGGATCTCGATGTCGAAGGCGTACCCCTGGCCGAGGATGTCGTCCCCGAGCAGCCCGCGGGCGCGGGCCCGGCTGATGGCGTGGGAGAGCCGCTCCAGGGCGCGCGGGTATTCGCCGCGGAGGTAGAGGTAGCCGTGGTGCGCCCCGGTCGCATACCCCGCGATGGTCATCGCCTCGATGAGGGCATACGGATCGCCCTCCATCAGGACGCGGTCCTTGAACGTGCCGGGCTCCGATTCGTCCGCGTTGCACACGACGTAGTGCGGTTGATCGGGCTGCGCGGCGGTGGCCTGCCACTTGCGTCCCGTGGGGAAGGCGGCACCGCCTCGGCCGAGGAGTCCGGCGTCGGTGACCTCCCGGATGACTCCGGCGGGGCCGAGCGCGAAGGCCCTGCGGAGGGCCGTGCAGCCGCCGTGGGCCCGGTAGTCGTCGAGGTCGTACGGGTCGACGAGGCCCACTCGCCTCAGGAGTATCAGGCCCTCCTGGCCTGCCTGGGGGACGGCGAGGGCGGCCGGAGGTTCGGGGGTGGCGTCCTCGGGGGAGTGGGCGGCGGCGGTGACGGTGTCGGGGGTGGCGGGGGCGACGACTGCGGTGGTACGGGGGTTTCCATTCCCCAGCCCCGCCCCTTCCCGAAAGCCTGCGGCGGCTTCGGGGGCTGCGCCCCCGGACCCCCGATCGCCCTGAACACGCTCGTCCTCAAACGCCGGACGGGCTATTAGTAGCCCCTCCGGCGTTTGAGGAGCGGGGTCTGGGGCGGAGCCCCAGTTTCGGGAAGGGGCGGGGTTGGGGAAGGAGCCCGCCGCAGGCGCCGCCCCCGCCCGTGTCACCAGCGCCGCCGGGGCACGTTCGCACAGGCCCAGGCAGGGGCTCTGTTCCCAGATGGCGCCGCCCACGGGCGAACCGGCCGGGCCCAGGCGCGACTTGAGCCCCGAGCACAGCTCCCCCGACCCCCGTACCGCGCACGCCAGATCCGTACAGACCTGCACCACCGTCCCCGGCCGAGGCCGCACCGCGAACATCGAGTAGAACGTCGCCACCCCGTACCCCTCCGCGGGCGGCACCGTAAGGCGGCGGCACAGGTAGTCGAAGCCGCCCTCGCTGATCCAGCCGACGCGGTCGTTGAGGGCGTGCAGTCCGGGGAGAAGGAGGTCGCGGCGGTCGCGGGACGGTCGGCCCCCGCGCGCCCAGCGCAGTTCCCCGGGGGCCCGGTCCTGCGCGCCCTCCCACGCCGACCCGGGCGGCCCGAGGAGCGTGTCGATCGCCTCGCGCTCCTCGTCCGTGGGCTTGCTGTCGCCGAAGTGCAGGTCCATGTCCCTGGTCAGCTCCTCACGGCCGTAGCGGGCGGCGTCGTAGCGGGCAGCTTCTCGATGCGGATCGCGGACGCCTTGAACTCCGCCGTGCCCGCGATCGGGCAGTTCGCCTCGATGGTCAGCAGGTTGGTGTCCACCTCGTCCGGAAAGTGCATCGTCATGAAGGCCAGGCCGGGGCGCAGCCCCGGGTCGACCCACACCGGCGCGACCACCTCGCCGCGCCGCGAGGCCACCCGTACCTCCTCGCCCACCACCACGCCGTACCGCTCCGCGTCCTCCGGGCACAGCTCGACGTACTCGCCGCGCCGCAGCGGGGAGGCGAAACTCCCGCTCTGCACCCCGGTGTTGTACGAGTCGAGGCGTCGGCCGGTCGTCAGGCGGATCGGGTACGCCTCGTCCGTGAGGTCCACCGGCGGGTCGTGTTCGACCAGGCCGAAGGGGGCCGGGCGGCCGCGGCGGGCCGGATCGGACTCCCACAGGCGCGCGTGCAGGAAGCTCGACGGCAGCTCGTCCAGGTCGGGGCAGGGCCACTGGAGTCCCTGGTGCTGCTCCAGACGGCCGTACGTCATGCCGAAGTGGTCGGGGGACAGCGAGCGCAGCTCGTTCCAGACCGACTCCGCGTTCTTGAAGTTCGCGAACTTCCGGGCGTGGCCGAGGCGTTCGGCGAGGTCGCAGAGGATGTCGATGTCCTCGCGCGCCTCGCCGGGCGGGGTGAGCGCGGCCCGCACCCGCTGCACCCGGCGTTCGCTGTTGGTCGTGGTGCCCTCGGTCTCCGCCCACGCGGCGGTCGCGGGCAGCACGACGTCGGCCAGCTGCGCGGTCTTCGTCAGGAAGATGTCCTGCACCACCAGGTGGTCGAGGGCGGCGAGGCGGCGCACCGCCTGCTCGCTGTCGGCCTCCGACTGCGCCGGGTTCTCGCCGATGCAGTAGACCGCGCGCAGCTCCCCGTGCTCCATCGCCTCGAACATGTCCGTCAGGGTCATGCCGTAGCGCGGCTGTATCGCCGTGTCCCAGGCCGCCTCGAACTTGGCCCGGTCCGTGTCGTTGAGGATGTCCTGGAAGCCGGGCAGGCGGTTGGGGATGGCGCCCATGTCGCCGCCGCCCTGCACGTTGTTCTGGCCGCGCAAGGGCTGCACCCCGGAGCCGTACCGGCCGACGTGCCCGGTGAGCAGGGCGAGGTTGATCAGGGCGCGCACGTTGTCGGTGCCGTTGTGGTGCTCGGTGATGCCCAAGGTCCAGCAGATCTGGGCCCGTTCGGCGGTGGCATAGGCGTGCGCGAGCTCGCGGATCGCGGCCGCGGGCACGCCCGTGACCTTCTCGGCGAGCGAGAGCGTCCAGGGCTCGACCAGGGCCGCGTACTCGTCGAACCCGGTGGTCGCCCGCTCGATGAACGCCCGATTGCACAGCCCCGCGTGGATGATCTCGCGGCCGATGGCGTGCGCGAGCGGAATGTCGGTGCCGACGTTGAGGCCGAGCCAGCCCTCGGCCCACTCGGCCGTCGAGGTGCGGCGCGGATCGACGGCGTACATCCGCGCCCCGTTCCGTATCCCCTTGAGCACGTGCTGGAAGAAGATCGGGTGCGCGAAGCGGGCGTTGGAGCCCCACATCACGATCAGATCGGTGTGCTCCACTTCCTCGTACGACGAGGTGCCGCCGCCCGAGCCGAACACCGCCGACAGGCCCGCGACGCTGGGCGCGTGGCAGGTGCGGTTGCAGGAGTCGACGTTGTTGGTGCCCATCACCACGCGCGTGAACTTCTGCGCCACATAGTTCATTTCGTTGGTCGCGCGGGCGCAGGACAGCATCGCGAAGGCGTCCGGGCCGTACTCGATGCGGGTGCGCTGGAACCCGTCCGCCGCGAGGTCGAGCGCCTCGTCCCAGGTGGCGCGCCTCAGCGGGGAGTTACGGTCGCCGGGGGTCTCGCGGACGAGGGGGTGGGTGAGGCGGGTGTACGGGGTGGTGGGTTTGCGGTCGCGCTGTTTTGTGCGGCTGGTCCTTCGGCTCGTCATGCGGCGCTCCTTGCTTGCGTACGGGCGGCGAGCAGGTCCGACAGGGCGTGCACGGTGCGCAGCGTCGGTACCGGGACACCGGTGATCGCGGCCAGTTCCACCACCGCCGCGAGCAGCACGTCGAGTTCGAGCGGCTTGCCGCGCTCCAGGTCCTGGAGGGTCGACGTACGGTGGTCGCCGACCCGCTCCGCCCCGGCCAGGCGCCGCTCGATGGAGACGCCCGGCTTGCAGCCGAGGGCCTCGGCCACGGCCAGGGTCTCGGTCATCATGATCTCCACGACCTCGCGGGTGGAGCCGTGCACGCACATCTGCCGCATGGTCGCCCGGGTCAGCGCACTGATCGGGTTGAACGAGATATTGCCGAGCAGCTTGATCCAGATGTCGTTGCGCAGCTCCGGCTCCACCGGGCACTTCAGGCCGCCGGACCGCATCGCCTCGCTGAACTCCAGACAGCGCGGCGAGACGGAACGGTCCGGCTCGCCGATGGAGAACCGGGTGCCCTCCAAGTGCCGTACGACGCCCGGCCCTTCGAGCTCGGTCGCGGCGTACACGACACACCCGACGGCCCGCTCGGGGGCGAGGACCGCGCTGACCGCGCCGCCCGGATCGACGCTCTCGACGCGGTGCCCGTCGTGCGGGCCGCCGTGCCGGTGGAAGTACCACCAGGGGATGCCGTTCTGCGCTGCGATCACGGTGGTGTGCGCCTGGAGCAGCGGCCGGACGAGCGGCCCGCACGCCGCGTACGAGGTGGCCTTGAGCCCCAGGAAGACATGGTCCACCGGCCCGACCTCGGCCGGGTCATCGGTGGCGTGCGGCCGCGCGGTGAAGTCGCCACGAGGGCTGAGCACGCGCACGCCGTGCTGCCTCATGGCCGCCAAGTGCGGTCCACGGGCAATGAGATGAACGTCGGCGCCGGCGCGGTGCAGCGCGGCCCCGACGTAGGCGCCGATCGCTCCGGCGCCGAGGACTGCGACTTTCACGGTGGGGCTCCTGTCGGTTGAGGGAACCGATGCCGGGCGGGGGTTGGGGCGCCGCCCGGGCGTGGGGGAGTCGCACTCTGTCGACGAAATATTGTCTACAGTATGGAAGTTGGGCCAGCAAGGGGTTGCGCGGGGTGGGCTTGCGTCTCGCCGGTCTGGGCCGTAGATCGGGGGCAGGAGCTGGGGCCATGACCTGGCAGCCCGATCGGTGTTGTGCTGGATGTGCGATCATCTTGGCTAAAGCTCGTACATGCCCCAACTTGCCATGTGAATATGGGTGCATGCTGACCGGCCGCCGTTACCGACTCGACCTCACAGAGTCGCAGACGGCGATGGCGGAAGAGTTCGGGGACATCTGCCGGGCGGTGTGGAACACCGGTCTTGAGCAGCGCAGGGAGTATCGGCGGCGCGGCGCGTGGATGAACTACGTTCCGCAGGCCGCCGAACTCGCCGAGGCCAAGCGCGAGCACGAATGGCTTCGGGCTGCGCCCTCTCACGTACTCCAGCAGACCCTCCGGGATCTCGACCGAGCATGCCGCGAGCACGGCACGTTCCGTGTGCGGTGGCGTTCCAAGCATCGGTGGGCCCCGTCGTTCCGGTTCCCGGCGGGCGACCGCATCGCCGTGGAACGGATCGGCCGCAAGTGGGGCCGGGTCAAGCTCCCCAAGTTGGGTTGGGTCCGCTTCCGCTGGTCCCGCCCCCTCGGTGGGGAGGTCCGCTCCGCCACCGTGTCCCGCAAGGGCGGACAGTGGCATATCTCGTTCCTGGTGGACGACCAGGTGCAGACACCAAAGCGGCATGCGATGCCCGGCGCGGCTGTAGGGGTCGACAGGGGTGTGAAGGTCGCGGCCGTCACTTCCGACGGAGAGTTCTTCGATCGCACATTCATCACGGACGGCGAGAGCGTTCGGTACCGGAAGCTGCAGCAAAAGCTCGCCCGGTCCAAGCGCGGCAGTAAGAACTGGCGGAAGGCTGTCACCGCTATGCGCCGGATCATGGGCCGCGTATCGGACCGGCGTGCAGATTTCTGCTCTTTCACGGCGAACCGCATCACCGCCCGAAACGCCGTCGTCGTCCTTGAGGATCTCAAGACCCGCAACATGACCGCCTCCGCTTCGGGCACGGTGACCGAGCCCGGGGTGAACGTCGCCCAGAAGCGGGGCCTGAACCGGGCAATCCTGAACAAGGGCTGGCACCGCCTGGAACTCGCCCTCAACAGCGCGGCCCGATATACGGGCAGCCGCATCATCAAGGTCAACCCCGCGTATACGTCTCAGACGTGCAATCGGTGCGGGCATGTGGCTCCGGAGAACCGCAAGAGCCAAGCGGTCTTCGAGTGCACGGCCTGCGGCCACCGGGACAATGCCGACGTGAACGGGGCGAAGAACACCCTCGGGGCCGGGCAGGCCCTGTCAGCCTGTGGAGACCTCGGCGGTGGCCGGTCTGAGAAGCAGGAACCTGATCGCCGGGCGACCGGCGTGACCCCGACTGCAGCGCGGAGCGCTGCCTGAAGGGAATCCCCTCCTCAGGGAGGCGGAGGACGCCAAACGAGATCCAGTCCAGGGCGGGGGGCGGGTGGGTCCGGCCCCGGGGCTCATCGAAAGCTCCAAGAGGCGTGGCGGAATCCTGTCGCTTTACTTGCCTTCGTACTGGTGAGTCGCTGACCAGACTGGTGGGCCCTGATCGATCCCGGCTCACGAGAGCCACGTGAGCCACGAGAGGCGGCGCTGCCCCCATGACCGGATCCCGTATCACCGCGGTCGGCCACTACCAGCCGGCGAAGGTACTCACCAACGCCGACTTGGAGCGCCTGGTCGACACCAGTGACGCCTGGATCCGCAGCCGGGTCGGCATCCGTACCCGCCGGATCGCGGGCCCGGACGAGCCTGTCGACGCGCTCGCCGCGCAGGCCGCGGAAAAGGCGCTCGCCGCGGCCGGACTCGCGCCAGGGGACATCGACCTGATCCTGGTCGCCACCTCCACCGCCATCGACCGTTCCCCGAACACGGCCGCCCGCGTCGCCGCCCGGCTCGGCGCCGCCTCGCCCGCCACGCTCGACCTGAACGTGGTCTGCGCCGGGTTCCCGCACGCCCTCGCCACCGCCGACCACGCCATCCGCGCCGGGTCCGCGACCCGTGCCCTGGTGATCGGCGCCGACAAGATGTCCGAGGTGACGGACTGGACCGACCGTACGACCTGCGTCCTGGTCGGGGACGGTGCCGGTGCCGTGGTCGTCGAGGCCGCGCCCGAAGACGAAGAGCCCGGTATCGGGCCGGTCCTGTGGGGCTCGGTGCCCGAGATGGGGCACGCGGTACGGATCGAGGGCACCCCGCCGGTCTTCGCGCAGGAGGGCCAGTCCGTCTACCGCTGGGCCACCACCCAGCTCCCCGCCATCGCCCGCGCCGCCTGCGAGCGCGCCGGGCTCACCCCCGACGACCTCGCCGGGGTCGTGCTGCACCAGGCCAACCTGCGGATCATCGAGCCCGTCGCCGAGCGGATCGGGGCGGCCGGTGCGGTGGTCGCCCGCGATGTCGTCGAGTCCGGGAACACGTCCGCCGCCAGCATCCCGCTCGCCCTGTCCAAGCTGGTCGAGCGGCGGGAGGTCGCGCCCGGTGCGCCGGTACTGCTCTTCGGCTTCGGCGGCAATCTGTCGTACGCGGGTCAGGTCATTCGCTGTCCGTGACGTGCGCGTGGGCCGCCGTACCCGAAGCGGGTGCGCCGTACCCGAAGCGGGTGTGACCGGTCCAACTCCCCCCGGTTCTGGCCATGGTGCTCGGTAGACTGTAGACAATAGCCAATCCGATCAGGAGACTTGACCGTCCGTCGCCGACGATCGAGGAGGGGGAACGCCATGCTGTCCGCGGGACTTCCGCAAGGCGCCGTGCCCAAGCTGGAGCGGCCGGGGCCGCTGCGCGAGCGCGTGTACGAGGCGCTCCTCGAACTGATCACGACCCGCGCCCTTCGCCCGGGCCAGCACCTGGTGGAGAGCGAACTGGCCGGGCACCTGGGGGTCTCCCGGCAGCCCGTGCGCGAGGCGCTGCAACGGCTCAACACCGAGGGCTGGGTGGACCTGCGGCCCGCACAGGGCGCCTTCGTGCACGAGCCGACCGAGGAAGAGGCGGACCAACTCCTCACCGTCCGCACCCTGTTGGAGGCCGAGGCGGCCCGCCTCGCCGCGGCGAACGCGGGGTCGGCGGGGATCGCCGCCCTGGAGGAGCTGTGCGCGCAGGGCGAGCGCGCGGTGGCCGACGGCGAGGTCGACACGGTCGTGGCCACCAACGCCGCCTTCCACGCCAAGGTCATGGAGCTCGCGGGGAATCTGGTCCTCGCCGAGCTGGCCGCCCAGGTGGACCGCCGGGTCCGCTGGTACTACACGCCGGTCGCCCGGCAGCGCGGCAAGCAGTCCTGGATCGAGCACCGCGAGCTGATCGCGGCGATCGAGGACCGCGACGAGCAACGCGCGACGGAGGTCATGCGCGCGCACACCGAGCACACGCGCAGGACGTACCACCAGCGGGCCGCGGAGTCCTGAGGCGTCCGGCCGCAGGCTCCCGGCCGGAGCGGGCCCGCGGCCTCAGAAGTCCTCCGCGTGCTCCTTCGCCCATTCCCGGAACGTGCGCGGCTCCCGCCCCGTGACCTCGCGCACGGTCGGCAGGACCTGGGACTCGTCCAGGGTCCCGTCGACGTAGAAGCGGAAGAAGGCATCGACGTACTCGGCGGGCATCTGCGCGCTCATCTCCGCGCGCGCCTCGTCGTCCGGCTGCGCCTCGAAGCGCAGGTCGCGGCCGAGTACCTCGCCCAGGATCCGCAGCCGGTCCGCGGGGAGCAGGGACTCCGGGCCGGTCAGCGCGTAGGCGCGGCCCTCGTGGTCGGGGGTGCGCAGGGCGAGCGCGGCGACGGCGCCGATGTCGTACGGATCGATCTGCGCGATGCGTACGCCCGCGAACGGTGCGCGCACCACGTCGCCCGCCGCCAACTGGTCCCTCCACTGGAGGGTGTTGGAGGCGAAGCCGACCGGACGCAGGACCGTCCAGGGCAGCCCGGACGCACGGACCGCCTCCTCCGCCTCCAGCATGTACCGGGTGACCGCGTTGCTCCGGTCGCCGCCCGTGACCGAGCTGCCGGAGAGCAGCACGACGCGCTCGGCGCCCGCCCGGCGGACCGCGGCAAGCGTCTCGTCCGCCCGCTGGTAGCCGGGAAGCAGGAACACGGCGCGTACGCCGTCGAGCGCGGCCTCGACCGACGCGGGGCTGTTGAGATCACCGGCCACCGCCTCGACGCCCTTCGGCAGCCCGTCCGAACGGTCCGAACGGTCCGAACGGCCCGGACTGCCCGAGCGGCTGAACGCCCGTACCCGCTCGCCCTGTTCGGCGAGGTGCCGGACGACTTCGGAGCCGACGTTCCCGGTAGCACCGGTGACGAGGAACATGGGTCTGCCTTTCGGTTGCCCGCTGTGGCTGCGCGCCGTGGCTGCCCGCCTCACCCCAGCAGGCGGGGGTGACACTGTCCACCCGCGTATCGCCATACGGGATCCGCCTCTCAGCCGCCCCTGGCCGCCGCCCCGGACCGCCCCGCCCCGCCACGGCCACCGTGCTCACCTGCCTTTGTCCTGTCGAAGGAGAAAGTCTGCACGGATTACTGCGCAACTTCTTCCCACCCCCGGCACCCACTGCTACGTTCCCCTCGAAAGCCAGGGATGCCGGAGCCGAACGGCGGGAGGGGTGGCGTGAGACGGATGACGGCTCGACCCGCGAACGCGCACCAGGCGCGACTGCTCCGTCTGCTGCGTGACGGCGGGCCGAACTCCCGTGCCCAGCTGGGCGATCAGGTCGACCTCTCGCGGTCGAAGCTGGCCGTCGAGGTCGACCGGCTCCTGGAGACCGGCCTGGTCGTCGCCGACGGCCTCGCCGCCTCGCGGGGCGGGCGCCGCTCGCACAATATCCGGCTCGCGCCCGCCCTGCGCTTCCTCGGCGTCGACATCGGCGCCACCTCGATCGACGTGGCCGTCACCAACGCCGAGCTCGAAGTGCTCGGGCACATCAACCAGCCGATGGACGTCCGCGAGGGCCCCGTCGCCGTCTTCGAGCAAGTCCTCGCCATGGCCGCCAAGTTGAAGGACTCCGGGCTCGCGGAGGGCTTCGACGGGTGCGGCATCGGGGTGCCGGGGCCGGTCCGCTTCCCGGAGGGCGTGCCCGTCGCGCCGCCGATCATGCCGGGCTGGGACGGCTTCCCCGTGCGCGAGGCGCTCAGCCAGGACCTGGGCTGCCCCGTCATGGTCGACAACGACGTGAACCTCATGGCCATGGGGGAGCAACACGCGGGCGTCGCCCGCTCCGTGGGCGACTTCCTCTGCGTCAAGATCGGCACCGGCATCGGCTGCGGCATCGTCGCCGGTGGCGAGGTCCACCGCGGTACGACGGGCAGCGCCGGGGACATCGGGCACATCCAGGTCGAGCCGGACGGACGGCCCTGCGCCTGCGGCAACCGGGGCTGCCTGGAGGCCCACTTCAGCGGTGCCGCCCTGGCCAGGGACGCCACCGAGGCCGCCGAACAGGGACGTTCGCCCGAGCTCGCCGCGCGCCTCGAGGAGGCCGGGGTGCTCACCGCGTCCGACGTCGCCGCCGCGGCCGCCGCGGGCGACGCCGCCGCGCTCGACCTGATCCGGGCGGGCGGCAACCGCACCGGGCAGGTGATCGCCGGGCTCGTCAGCTTCTTCAACCCCGGGCTCGTGGTGATCGGCGGCGGGGTGACCGGCCTCGGGCACACCCTGCTCGCCGCGATCCGCACCCAGGTCTACCGCCAGTCGCTGCCGCTCGCGACCGGCAATCTGCCCATCGTCCTGGGCGAGTTGGGGCCCACCGCCGGGGTGATCGGCGCGGCCCGGCTCATCAGCGACCACCTGTTCTCACCGGCCTGACCCGGCCGGTGCGCACGACCCGCACGGCACCACCGCGTATCACCCGCACGGCACCACCGCGTATCACCCGCACGGCACCACCGCGTATCACCCGCACGGCACCACCGCGTATCACCCGCACGGCACCACCGCGTACGACCCGCACCTGAAGCACGTACGACCTGAACGGCACGCCGTACGACCACCACGGCACGACGTGCGACCTGAACAGCTCGACGTACGACCGCAAAAGCCGCACCACCCCGGAGCACAGCGCCCTACCCCGCCCTGCCCGAAAACGCCCCGCCCTGCGACAGCCCTGCCCTGAACCCGGCCGAAACCAGCCGAGGAGAGCACCATGGCACCCGAACCACCGCTGCTCACCATGTCCGGCATCACCAAGTCCTTCCCGGGCGTACGCGCCCTCGACGGCGTGACCCTGGACGTCGAGGCGGGTGAAGTGCACTGCCTGCTCGGCCAGAACGGCGCCGGGAAGTCCACCCTGATCAAGGTGCTCGCGGGCGCGCACCGGCCGGACGGCGGCACCATCACCTGGCGCGGCCGGGACGTGCACCTCAAGTCCCCGATCGCCGCGATGCGGCTCGGCATCGCCACCATCTACCAGGAGTTGGACCTGGTCGCCGGGCTCTCGGTCGCCGAGAACGTCTTCCTCGGGCACGAGCCCACCTCGGCAGGGTTCGTGGTCCGCGGCCGCGAAGCCCGGGAGGCAACCTCCGCTCTTCTCACGCGACTTGGACATGACGAGATCGACCCCGCCCGGCCTGTCGGTGAACTCTCCGCCGCGCAGCAGCAGATCGTCTCCATGGCGCGGGCCCTCTCGCACGACGTCCGCCTCATCGTCATGGACGAGCCGTCCGCGGCCCTCGACCCGGACGAGGTCGACAATCTCTTCCGGATCGTCGCCGGGCTCACCGCGGACGGGGTCGCCGTCGTCTACATCTCGCACCGCCTGGAGGAGATCCGCCGCATCGGCGACCGCGTGACCGTACTCAAGGACGGCCGGGCCGTGGCCGCGGGACTGCCCGCCGAGTCCACGCCGACCAGCGAGATCGTCTCTCTCATGACCGGGCGCACGGCCGAGTACGCCTTCCCTGAGAGGCCCGCCGACCAGCCCGCAGCGGCGAGGCCGCTCCTCGAGGTCCAAGGGCTCGCCAGGGACGGCGAGTTCGCGCCGCTCGACCTGACGGTGCGGCCCGGTGAGATCGTCGGGCTTGCCGGGCTCGTCGGCTCCGGGCGCTCCGAGATCCTGGAGACGATCTACGGGGCGCGCAGGCCCACCGCCGGACGCGTCCTGGTCGACGGGCGCACCGTCCGGCCCGGCAGCGTCCGCGCCGCGGTGCGCGCCGGGCTCGGGCTCGCCCCGGAGGAGCGCAAGGCGCAGGCCCTGCTGATGCTGGAGTCCGTCACGCGCAATGTGTCGGTCACCTCGCTCTCGCGGTTCGCGCGCGCCGGATGGCTCGACCGGGGCCGCGAGTACGCGGCCGCGCGCCGGGCCACCCGGGAGCTCTCCCTCAAGCCCGACCGGCCACAGGCGCCGGTGCGCACCCTCTCCGGCGGCAATCAGCAGAAGGCCGTACTCGCCCGGTGGCTGCTCCGCGGCTGCCGCGTGCTGCTGCTCGACGAGCCGACCCGCGGTGTCGATGTCGGTGCCCGCGCCGAGCTGTACGCCGTGGTGCGGCGGCTCGCCGACGAGGGGCTCGCCGTGCTGCTCGTCTCCAGCGAGGTCCCCGAAGTCCTGGGCCTCGCCGACCGGGTGCTTGTCCTCAGGGAGGGCCGCGTCGTGCACCGGGCCCCCGCACGTGACCTCGACGAATCCCGCGTACTCGACCTCGTCCTTGAAGGGAGCCCGGCCGCATGACGCAGGCAGCGCAGCCATCGAACCCTGCGCGGGAGGAGGAACCCGTGCACAAAACCGACAACAGTGGTGGTGAGGGGGTCGGCAAGGAGCCGGTGGGACGTCCGCCCGCCCCGTGGCGCGCCGTCCTCGTCCGCGCCGACGTCCGCACCCTGTCCCTGGTCGGCGTGCTCGCCGTGCTCGCCGTCATCGGCGGCGCCACCAAGCCCGACGCGTTCCTCTCCGCCAGCAACCTCCAGCTGATCCTCACTCAGGCGTCGGTCATCGGCGTCGTGACGGTCGGCATGACCTTCGTCATCACCTCCGGAGGCATCGACCTGTCCGTGGGCGCCATCGTGGCGCTCGCCTCCGTGTGGGCCACGACGGTCGCCACGCAGGAGTACGGCTTCGGGGGCGTCCTGTTCGCGTCCGTGGTCGTCGGCCTCGGCTGCGGTCTCGTGAACGGGGTGCTCATCGCGTACGGCGGGATGGTGCCGTTCATCGCGACGCTCGCCATGCTCGCCGCGGGCCGCGGGCTCGCGCTGCAGATCACCGACGGCAAGACCCAAGTGGTCACCGTGGACGAGGTGTTGAGTCTCGGCGAGCGGGACGCGTATCTGCTCGGCATCCCGCCGCTCGTGCTCGTCTTCGCCGCCGTCACCGTCGTCGGCTGGCTGCTGCTCAACCGCACCACCTTCGGCCGCCGCACCGTCGCCGTCGGCGGCAACGCGGAGGCGGCCCGGCTCGCCGGGATCGACGTACGCCGCCAGCGCCTTTACCTCTATCTGCTCTCCGGTCTCTGCTGCGGCATCGCGGCCTTCTTGCTGATCGTGCTGTCCGGCTCCGGCCAGAACACCAACGGCAACCTCTACGAACTCGACGCCATCGCGGCCGCGATCATCGGCGGCACGCTGCTCACCGGCGGCCGGGGCACCATCGTCGGCTCCGTGCTCGGCGTGCTGATCTTCACCGTGATCACCAACATCTTCGCGCTCAACAACCTCCAGAGCGCGACCCAGCAGATCGCCAAGGGCGCGATCATCGTCGCCGCCGTTCTCATCCAGCGCCGCACCGCCCGCGAGTAGCGCGCCACTTCGAGGAGAGATACGCACATGGCTCACCCAGCGCACACCACCCGCAGAAACCTGCTCTTCGGCGCCGCCGCCGTCTCCACCGGCGCGCTGCTCACCGCCTGCACCAGCAACGAGCCCACGGACGGCGGCGACGACAAGGCCGAACTGCCGGTCGCCGACGACAAGCCGGGCAAGAAGGTCACCATCGGCTTCGCCGGGCCGCAGGCCGACCACGGCTGGCTCAACGCCATCAACGTCAACGCCCGCGAGCGCGCCGAGAAGTACCAGGACGTCACCCTGGAGATCACCGAGGGCTCCAACGACACGGCCGCCCAGATCGGCCAGATCGACACCCTGATCAACAAGAAGGTGGATGTCCTCGTCATCCTGCCCGCCGACGGCAAGGCCATGACCCAGGCCGGGCTCAAGGCCATGCGCGCCGACATCCCGGTGGTCAACCTCGACCGGATCTTCGCGTCCCCGCAGGCGTACCGCTGCTGGATCGGCGGCGACAACTACGGCATGGGCCTCAACGCCGGGCACTACATCGGCGAGCAGCTCAAGGGCAAGAAGAACGCCCGCGTCGTGGAGCTGGCCGGGCTCGACAACCTGGAGCTCACCAAGCAGCGCACCGAGGGCTTCGACGACGCCCTGAAGAACTACCCCAACATCAAGAAGGTGGCACGGCAGGCCGCCGAGTTCACGGTCGAGTCGGGCCAGGAGAAGATGTCTCAACTCCTCCAGGCGCAGAAGAACTTCGACGCCCTGTGGAACCACGACGACGACCAGGGCGTGGGCGCCCTGCGCGCTGTCAAGCAGGCCGGGCGCGACGACTTCCTGATGGTCGGCGGCGCCGGGGCGCTCTCCGCGTTCGAGGAGATCAAGTCCGACCAGGGTGTCCTGAAGGCCACCGTCCTCTACCCGCCCACCATGGCGGCCTCGGCCATCGACCTGGCTCGTGCGCTCGGCCAGAGCAAGGGCATCGGCGGCATGGCCGAGTTCGAGATCCCGTCGTCGATCACGCTCTACTCGGCGGTCGTCACCAAGGACAACGTCGACCGGTACATGCCCACCGGCTTCAAGTGAGCCCCGCAGCACCTGTGTTGAGCACCCGGGGCGCCGCGCCCCCCACCGCCGTTGACGAGGAGGCATTCCGTATGCAGGAGGAACACGGGGAGCGGGACGAGTCCGTGGCCGGGTCCCGGGCGCTGCCCCGGCTCGGTGTCGGCATGGTCGGTTACGCCTTCATGGGCGCCGCCCACTCGCAGGGCTGGCGCACCGCGGGCCGCGTCTTCGACCTGCCGCTGGCCCCGGACATGACCGCGATCTGCGGCCGCGACACCGTCGCCGTACGGTCCGCCGCCGACCGGCACGGCTGGCGCGCCGCCGAGACCGACTGGCGCGCCCTCGTGGCCCGCGACGACGTGCAGCTCGTCGACATCTGCACGCCCGGCGACAGCCATGCCGAGATCGCCATCGCGGCGCTGGACGCGGGCAAGCACGTGCTGTGCGAGAAGCCGCTCGCCAACTCGGTCGAGGAGGCCGAGGCCATGGCCGCCGCGGCCCGCCGCGCCCGCGCCCGCGGCCAGGTCGCCATGGTCGGCTTCAACTACCGCCGCGTGCCCGCCCTCGCGCTCGCCCGCCGCATGGTCGCCGACGGCCGGATCGGCGCGGTCCGCCATGTGCGGGTCGCCTATCTGCAGGACTGGCTGGTCGACCCGGAGTTCCCGCTGACCTGGCGGCTGCGCCGGGAGCTCGCGGGCTCCGGTGCGCTCGGCGACCTCGGGGCGCACATCGTGGATCTCGCGGAGTACGTCGCCGGGGAGCGGGTCGCGGGGGTGTCCGCGCTGACGGAGACGTTCGTACCGGAGCGGCCGCTTCCGGTGGGGGTGTCCTCGGGCCTTTCCGCGGGGCTGTCCGCGGGGTCCGATGCCGAGAGCGGTGGCGGTGGCGGTGTGGGGCGCGGGCTTGTCACCGTCGACGATGCCGCGCTGTTCACCGCGCGCCTGGCCTCCGGGGCGCTCGCGTCCTTCGAGGCCACCCGTTTCGCCGCCGGGCGCAAGAACGCACTGCGGCTCGAACTCAACGGCGAGAAGGGTTCGTTGGCCTTCGACCTGGAGCGCCTCAACGAGCTCTCCTTCCACGACCACACCGAGCCCGGTGAGAGCGCGGGCTTCCGCCGCATCCTCGTCACCGAGGCCGCCCACCCCTACCTCGACGCCTGGTGGCCGCCCGGCCATGGGCTCGGCTACGAGCACACCTTCGTGCACCAGGCCCGCGACCTCGTCCACGCCATCGCCGAGAACACCGCGCCCGTCCCGTCGTTCGC
Organism: Streptomyces sp. NPDC002851; assembly: GCF_053591935.1. Lineage (NCBI taxonomy): Bacteria > Bacillati > Actinomycetota > Actinomycetes > Kitasatosporales > Streptomycetaceae > Streptomyces > Streptomyces sp. NPDC002851. Next base: position 60,377 of record NZ_JBSFUT010000025.1, read on the forward strand.
CGACGGGCTTCGGGTCCAGCGGGTCCTCGCGGCGGTCGAGGAGAGCGCCGCGAAGAACAGCGCCTACATCCCCGTACCGGCTCCGGAGGCTGAGGACTGATGCCCCGCACCTTCACGCTCTTCACCGGCCAGTGGGCCGACCTGCCGCTCGAAGAGGTCTGCCGGCTCGCCCGCGACTTCGGCTACGACGGACTCGAACTCGCCTGCTGGGGCGACCACTTCGAGGTCGACAAGGCGCTCGCCGACCCTTCTTATGTAGAAGGCCGCCACCAACTCCTCGACAAATACGGCCTGGAATGCTGGGCCATCTCCAACCACCTCGTCGGCCAGGCCGTCTGTGACGCGATCATCGACGAGCGGCACAAGGCGATCCTGCCCGCCCGCATCTGGGGCGACGGCGACGCGGAGGGCGTACGGCAGCGCGCCGCGGCGGAGATGGAGGACACCGCGCGGGCCGCGGCGGCCTTCGGCGTGGACACGGTGATCGGCTTCACCGGCTCGGCGGTCTGGCACCTCGTCGCGATGTTCCCGCCGGTCGTGCCCGGCATGATCGAGCGCGGCTACCAGGACTTCGCCGACCGCTGGAACCCGATCCTCGACATCTTCGACGCGGAGGGCGTCCGCTTCGCGCACGAGGTCCACCCCAGCGAGATCGCCTACGACTACTGGACCACGAAGGAGGCGCTCGCCGCGGTGCATCACCGCCCCGCCTTCGGCCTCAACTTCGACCCCAGCCATTTCGTCTGGCAGGACCTCGACCCGGTCGGCTTCCTCTACGACTTCCGCGACCGGATCTACCACGTCGACTGCAAGGAGGCCCGCCGCCGCCTCGACGGCCGCAACGGCCGCCTCGGCTCCCATCTGCCCTGGGGCGACCCGCGCCGCGGCTGGGACTTCGTCTCGGCCGGGCACGGCGACGTGCCCTGGGAGGACGTCTTCCGCATGCTCCGCTCGATCGGCTACGCCGGGCCGGTCTCGGTGGAGTGGGAGGACGCCGGTATGGACCGCCTCCAGGGCGCGCCCGAGGCGCTGCGGCGCTTGAAGGCGTACGACTTCGAACCCCCGTCGGCCTCGTTCGACGCGGCGTTCGGGGGCGCCGAGTAGGCCACTGCTAAGCCGAGTAGGCCACTGCTGGGCCGAGTAGGGCCACCGCCAGCAGGCCCGCCCCCTGCCCCACGCACGGCAGCACCAGCACCAGCACGCGCACGACGTAAGTACGGCACGCACCCGCCCTGTACCACCGGCCCCACCCCCGGAGGACACCCGTGCACAGAACACGACCATGGTTGCGCAAGCCCCTGGCACTCCTGACCGGCGCGCTCCTCGCCGGTGCCTCGCTGAGCCTGACGGCCCCGGCTTCCGCCGTACCGGACGCGCCTGCTTCCGGGCCCTCCGCCGAAACGCAGGCGGGGGCGGGGACGGGGGCGGCAGCGCGGGCGGACAAGGGCAAGGGCAAGCCCAAGGCCGAGGACTTCCAGCAGGTCACCCTCGCCAAGGGCGAGCTCGAAATGGGCGAGCCCATGACGCTCGCGGTACTCCCCGACCGCTCCGTCCTGCACACCTCGCGTGACGGAACGGTCCGTCTCACCAGCGAATCCGGCACTACAAAAGTAGCGGGCAAAATACCCGTCTACTCCCATGACGAAGAGGGCCTCCAAGGCGTAGGCATAGACCCCGACTTCGAGCAGAACCGCGCCGTTTACCTCTACTACGCCCCGCCCCTGGACACCCCGTCCGGCGACGCCCCCAACGAGGGCACCGCCGAGGACTTCGCGAAGTACCAGGGCGTCAACCGGCTCTCCCGGTTCACGCTCAAGGAAGACGGCACCCTCGACGTGGCCGGTGAGAAGAAGGTCCTCGACGTCCCCGCGGACCGCGGCATCTGTTGCCACGTCGGCGGTGACATCGACTTCGACAAGGACGGCAACCTCTACCTGTCGACCGGCGACGACTCCAACCCCTTCGCCTCCGACGGCTTCACGCCCATCGACGAGCGGGCGGGCCGCAACCCCGCGTACGACGCGCAGCGCACCTCCGCCAACACCCATGACCTGCGCGGCAAGATCCTGCGCATCAAGGTCGCGGACGACGGCTCGTACACCATCCCGGACGGCAACCTCTTCGCGAAGGGCACCGAGAAGACCCGCCCCGAGATCTACGCGATGGGCTTCCGCAACCCGTTCCGGATGAGCGTCGACAAGCCCACCGGCATCGTCTACGTCGGCGACTACGGCCCGGACTCGGGCACCGCCGACCCCAAGCGTGGCCCCGCCGGACAGGTCGAGTTCGCCCGCGTCACCAAGCCCGGCAACTACGGCTGGCCGTACTGCACCGGCAAGAACGACGCGTACATCGACTACGACTTCGCCACCGGAGCCTCCGGCGAGGCCTTCGACTGCGCCGCCCCGAAGAACGAGTCGCCGCACAACACCGGCCTCACCGAGCTTCCGCCCGCGCAGGAAGCCTGGATTCCGTACGACGACGACTCGGTCCCCGAGTTCGGTTCCGGTTCCGAGTCCCCGATGGGCGGCCCGGTCTACCGCTACGACCCGAAGAACGAGTCCCTGGTCAAGTTCCCGAAGGCGTACGACGGGAACTTCTTCGCCGGAGAGTTCGGCCGCCGCTGGATCAAGCGGATCGCGCAGGACAAGGACGGCACGGTCGAGTCGATCAACCCCTTCCCCTGGCAGGGCACGCAGGTCATGGACATGGAGTTCGGCCCCGACGGCGCGCTCTACGTCCTCGACTACGGCACCGGCTACTTCAACGGCGACGAGAACTCGGCGCTCTACCGCATCGAGAACGCCACATCCGGCCACTCCCCGGTGGCCGAGGCGAGCGCCAACGTCACCAGTGGCCAGGCCCCGCTCAAGGTCGACTTCACGGCCAAGGCCACCGACGCCGACGGCGACGCGCTCACGTACTCCTGGGACTTCGGCGACGGCGCCACGTCCACGGACCAGAACCCCTCACACACGTACGAGAAGAACGGCGTCTACGCCGCGACCGTGACCGTCAAGGACGCCACCGGCCGCACCGGCTCGGCCAGCGCCCATATCACCGTCGGCAACACCGCCCCGACCGTGAAGCTCGAACTCCCCGGCAACGGCCAGCTGTTCACCTTCGGTGACACCGTGCCCTTCAAGGTGACCGTGACGGACCCGGAGGACGGCACCATCGACTGCTCGAAGGTCAAGGTCACGCACATCCTCGGGCATGACAGCCACGGCCACCCGGTCACCTCGGCCAACGGCTGTGAGGGCACCATCCAGACCTCCGCCGACGGCGAGCACGACCCGAACGCGAACATCTTCGGGGTCTTCGACGCCGAGTACACCGACCAGGGCGCGAACGGCCAGCCCCCGCTGACCACCCACGACCAGAACATCACCCAGCCCAGGCACCGCCAGGGCGAGCACTACGACGACAACCAGGGCGTGACCGTCACCAACCGCGCCCCCGCCCACGGCGGCAGGGCCGTCGGCGATATCCACAACGGCGACTGGATCTCCTTCACGCCGTACCAGCTGGACAAGGCCACGGGCGTGACGGCGCGGGTCGCCTCCGGCGGCAGCGGCGGCACCCTCGAAGTGCGGGCGGGCGCCGCGGACGGCACGCTCCTCGGCACGGCGACGGTCCCGCCGACCGGCGGCTGGGAGAACTACGCCGACGTCACCGCGGACCTCGCGGGCGCACCCGCAGGCACCACCCAGCTCTTCCTGGTCTTCAAGGGCGAGGGCACGGAGGCGCTGTACGAACTCGACGACTTCACCTTCACGACGAGCTGAGAAGGGGGCAACAATGCGCGCACGCACGCGACTTACGCTGGCGACGGCCGCGGCGGCCCTGCTCATCGCCGGTGTCTCGGGCCCGAGCGCCGCCAGGCCGGACCCCGACAGGAAGCCCGGCGCGCCCGGCGCGCCCGGCGCGCCTGGCAAGCCCGGCAAGCCCGGCAAGCCCGGCAAGGACGGCGAGAAGGTCCTCGTCTTCTCCAAGACCGCCGGATTCCGGCACGACTCCATCCCCGACGGCATCGCCGCGATCAAGGACCTGGGCGCCGAACACGGCTTCACGGTCGACGCCACGGAGGACGCGGCCGCCTTCAGCCGCGGCAACCTGTCCCAGTACGACGCGGTCGTCTGGCTCTCCACGACGGGCGACGTCCTCGACATGGGCCAGCAGGACGCCTTCGAGGACTACATCAGGTCCGGCGGCGGGTACGTCGGCATCCACGCGGCCGCGGACACCGAGTACGAGTGGGAGTTCTACGGCGCCCTCGCCGGGGCCTACTTCCAGTCACACCCGCACATCCAGCAGGCCACGGTCGACGTCGAGGACCACGCCCACGAGGCCACCGCCCATCTGGGCCCGACGTGGCAGCGCACCGACGAGTGGTACAACTACCGCACCAACCCCCGGGACCGGGCCCGCGTCCTGGCCTCGCTCGACGAGTCCTCGTACATCGGCGGCACGATGAACGGTGACCATCCGATCGCCTGGTGCCAGGCCTCCGTCGACGGCTCCGAGGGCCGCTCCTTCTACACGGGCGGCGGCCACACCAAGGAGTCGTTCGCCGAACCGGAGTTCCGCCAGCACCTGTTGGGCGGCATCCGCTACGCGATGGGCGCCTCGCAGGCCGACTGCCGCCCCGAGCAGGGATATGAGTCGCTGTTCGACGGTACGTCGGTGGAGGGCTGGAAACAGGCCGGTCCCGGCTCCTTCGAGCTCGGCGACGACGGCACCCTGACGTCCGTCGGCGGGATGGGCCTGTTCTGGTACGAGGCCAAGGAGTTCGGCGCGTACTCCCTGAAACTCGACTGGAAGATGGCCAGCCAGGGAGGCGACGACAACTCGGGAATCTTCATCGGCTTCCCGCCGTCCGACGACCCGTGGTCGGCCGTGAACAACGGCTACGAAATCCAGATCGACGCGACAGACGTCCCGGAGAAGACCACGGGCTCGGTGTACGGCTTCCAGTCCGCCGACATCAAGGCCCGCGACCGGGCACTCAACCCGCCCGGGGAGTGGAACACCTACGAACTCCGAGTAGAGGGCGAGCACTTGGAACTCTGGCTGAACGGCGTGAAGATCAACGACTTCACGAACACGGATCCGGCGCGGAGCCTGGTGCAGGGGCATATCGGCATTCAGAATCACGGCGACGCGGACAAGGTGTCCTTCCGGAACATCCGCGTCAAGGAGCTCCCGGCTGCTTCGAAGGGGGCGGAGAGCTGACGTGGGGCCGGCGGGGCCGGCCGGTCCATCCGGTTCGGCCCCGCCCCGCCCGGCGTCTGCGCGGCACAGAACTCTTCGTAACTCTTCTTACGACGGGAGGATGGCGTGGCCTCAATTGGTACGGCCGCTGGTGGTACGGCAACGGGGGTCTGGCTGATCGGAGCACGGGGTTCCGTCGCCACGACGGTGGTGGCGGGGTGCGCGGCGGTCGCCGCGGGCCTGCGTCCGCCGACCGGCCTGGTCACCGAGACCCCGCCGTTCGCGAACAGCGGCCTGGCACCCCTGAACTCCCTGGTCTTCGGCGGCCACGACACGATCGAGTGCCCGCTGCCCAAACGCGCCGAGCACCTGGCCGACGGCGGTGTCCTGCCACACGGCCTGGTGCCATCGGTCCGCGCCGAACTGGCCGCCGCGGACGCCGAGATCCGCCCGGGCGGCCCACTCCCGGGCGACACCCGCGACGACGAGGCGCTGATCGCCTCCTTTGCGAAGGACATCTCCTCTTTCGTACGCCGCCGGGGCCTGACTGGAGCGGTAGTGGTGAACGTCGCCTCGACGGAACCCGCCCCGTCCCTGAGCGAGGGCGAACGCCTCCCACCCAGCTCCCTCTACGCGGCCGCGGCACTCCGCGCGGGCTGCCCCTACGTGAACTTCACCCCCTCAACGGGCCTGAACCACCCGGCCCTTGAGGACCTGGCCCACCGCTCCGGCCTGCCGTGGGCGGGCCGCGACGGCAAGACGGGCCAGACCCTGCTACGGGCGGCCCTGGCCCCGATGTTCCTGTCCCGCGCCCTCGACGTACGGGCCTGGTCCGGCACCAACCTCCTCGGCGGCGGCGACGGCGCCACCCTCGCCGACCCGGGCGCGGCGGCCGCGAAGAACGCGGGCAAGGAACGCGTCCTCACGGACATCCTGGGCGGCCCGGCTCCCCAGGGAGAGGTCCACATCGACGACGTGCCGTCCCTCGGCGACTGGAAGACCGCCTGGGACCACATCGCCTTCGACGGCTTCCTCGGCTCGCGCATGGTCCTGCAAACCATCTGGCAGGGCTGCGACTCCGCCCTGGCGGCCCCCCTCATCCTGGACCTCGCCCGCCTCACCGCCCGCGCCTCCGCCCTAGGCCTCACCGGCCCCCGCCCAGAACTGTCCTTCTACTTCAAGGACCCGGCCCCGGGCGCCCCGGCGGCCTTGGCGGACCAGTACCAAACCTTGCTCACGTTCGCGCAGCGGCTCCGGGAGGCATGGTGATGCTGCCACGAGACGGGCTTCGGGCCCGGCTTTTTGGTGCTCTGGGTGCTCTGGGTGCTTTCGGTGCTTTGGGTTCGGGTGTTCTGGGTGCTTCGGGTGCTTCGGGTGCTCCGGGGGCTCCCGGGGCTCCGGTCGCGCCGGGTGCTCTGGGCGCTCCGGGATTTCTGGGTGCTCTGGGCGCCCGTCGTTCGGGCCCGGCGGCCGTTCAGGGCCAACTTTCCTTGCCCCGGGCTGCTTTGGGTGCCGTGGGGGCGGTGGCCTCCCGGTCGGTGTCCTGGTCGGTTCTAACGTCAGTTCTCCCGTTGGTTCTCCCATCGGTTTCCAAGAAGAGTGACCGGACCGTTTCGGCGGTCGAGGAATCCCCGGAGGAATCCCCGGAGGAATCCCCGGAGGAAGCCGGGGCGCGACGGATGGTTGCTCGCAGGGCCGGACTGGGCCGCCCCCGCGACTGGGCCGAACTCCTCCGGATCTCCGCCCTGTTCACGGTGCCGGGCGACGCCCTCGCAGGCGCCGCGGCAACAGGCCGCCGCCCGGGCCGACGCACCCTCCTCGCCATCGGCTGCTCCCTCTGCCTGTACGAGGCAGGCATGGCCCTCAACGACTGGGCCGACCGCGCCGAGGACGCCGTCGAACGCCCGCACCGCCCGCTGCCCTCCGGCCGTATCGCCCCGGGCGCCGCCCTGGCCGCCGCGGCCGCACTCACCACGACCGGACTCGCCCTCGCCGCCCGCGCAGGACGCCCGGCCCTGACGGTCGCCGGGGCCTTGGCGGGCACCGTCTGGGCGTACGACCTCCGCCTCAAGCACACCCCGGCCGGCCCCGCCGCCATGGCAGCGGCCCGCGGCCTCGACCTCCTCCTCGGCGCCGCGGCCACCTCCGGCCGCATCACCCCGGCCCTCCCTTCCTCCGCCACCCTGGCGGCACACACCTACGCCATCACCACCGTCTCCCGCCAAGAAACCCAAGGCGGCTCCTCCGTACCTCCCTTGCTCGCCCTCGCCACCACCCTCGCCCTCACGGCCTCCACGGCCTCCACGGCCACACGACGCCTCGCCGCGCCCCAACTCCCCACAGCCCAAGGGGGAGCAGCCCTCCTAGGGAGACACCCCTTAGGCCAGCCCGGCATGCGTCGCCCGTCCGCCCACGCTGTGCTCGCCGGGCCTCCACTCTCCATGGCTCGACGCGGAGTAGCCCTCCTGCGCCTGCCCGGTATGCGTCGCCCATCCGCGCACGCCGTGCTCGCCGGGCCTCAACTCTCCGTGGTCCGACGTGGAGTTGTCCTCCTGTGCCTGCCCGGTATGCGTCGCCCATCCGCGCACGCCGTCCTCGCCGGGCCCCAACTCTCGGCGGCCCGACGCGGAGTTGCCCTCCTGCGCCTGCCCGGCATGCGTCGCCCATCCGCGCACGCTGTGCTCGCCGGGCCCCAACTCTCGGCGGCCCGACGCGGAGTTACCCTCCTGCGCCTGCCCGGGACGCGTCCATCCGCGCACGCCGTCCTCGCCGTGACCTACGCCGTCACAGCCGCCCGCCCCCTGCTGCACGCCGCGCTCAACCCCTCACCCCCACTCACCCAACGCGCCGTCGGCGGCGGCATCCGCGCCATGATCCCGCTCCAGTCCGCCCTCGCCGCCCGCTCCGGCGCCCTCGGCACCGCCCTCGCCACCGCCGCCCTCGCCCCTATAGCCCGCACCCTCGCCAGGCGGGTGAGCCCCACATGACCCGGCTCCAGCTCTGGCACCCCACCCGCTCCGCCCGCGCACGGAAGGGGGAACCCCACCCATGACCCTCCGCTTCGGCTACGGCACCAACGGCCTCACCGACCTGCGCCTCGACGATGCCCTCGACCTCCTCTCCGACCTCGGCTACCAGGGCGTCGGCCTCACCCTCGACCACATGCACCTCGACCCGATGGCACGGGACCTCGCCGCCCGCACCCGCCACGTCGCCCGCCGACTGGACCGCCTCGGCCTCGGCGTCACGGTCGAGACCGGCGCCCGCTATGTCCTCGACGCTCGCCGCAAACACGCCCCCTCCCTTCTCGACCCGGACCCGGACCGCCGCGCCGCCCGCACCCGGCTCCTGATCCGTGCCGTACAAGTCGCCGCCGACCTCGGCGCCCACGCCGTGCACTGCTTCAGTGGCACCGTCCCGCCGGATACCCCCGACGCCCTGGCCTGGCGCCGCCTCGTCGACGCGCTCGGCCCGGTCCTTGACGTCGCCACCGGTGCCGGTATCCCGCTCGCCGTCGAACCCGAACCCGGTCACCTCCTCTCCTGTCTCGCCGACTTCCACCACCTGCGCACCGAACTCGACAGCCCGGACGCCCTCGGCCTCACCCTCGACATCGGCCACTGCCAGTGCCTCGAACCCGAGTCGCCCGCCGACTGCGTCCGAGCCGCGGCCCCCTGGCTGCGCCACGTCCAGATCGAGGACATGCGCCGCGGCATCCACGAACACCTCCCTTTCGGCACCGGCGAGATCGACTTCCCACCGGTCCTCGACGCCCTGGCCCGCACCGGCTACCAGGGCCTCACCGTCGTCGAACTCCCACGCCACTCCCATGCCGGTCCCCAACTGGCCGAAGAATCCCTCCACTTCCTCCAATCCGCGACCCCCACACCCACGGCAGCCCCTCCACCGACACCGAGCCCAGCCCGAGCACCCACCACTCCTCCAACACCACCTCCGATCCCGCACCCGTCACCCCGTCCGACGCCACCCCGACACCCGACCTTGCGCGAGACGTGACGCCACCGAGGCCCCCAGCGACCAGCCCGCGGGCGGGCCCGCGACCGCGGCTCCGCGAACGCCCCGCCACAGGCACCCACCCCTCGGCGGAGGGGCGAGAGGGCCCGTCGCTCGGGGACAAACGGGCAGTCAACGCTCCCGTCAACAACCCGCCAACGAGCCCATCCAGACCCGTCCCCGTCCCCGACTCCGCGGAACGGCCAAGCCGCCAGGCCCACCACACGGCGCCCCCCACGCCCCCCAGGCCCCCCGCTCCTCACGGCGCCCCCCGAGCTCACCCGAGGCAGACCCAGGCACTCCAGCCAGAGCCGGTCCCGACGACAAGCCCCAAGGAGGCCCCAGGTGACCGTCGACCTCGAACACCTCCGTGCCCGGCTCGCCCCCGCCCTCGACGCCACCGCCCTCGCGTGGCTCGACCAGGCACTCGCAGCGGCGGCCGCAGCCGCAGCCACCCCGGCGCGCACCGCCGACCGCACGGAGGCCCCTCGCCCCCACACCGCCAACCACGGCAACACCCCCGCATCCGACGATCCGCGTCACGGCACTCCCGGCACAGCCCCTCTCGTCCCCGGAACGGCCCCTCGAACCGCCTCCGGCCCAGTCCTCGGCACCACCTCCCCCACCTCGGCACCCAGCCTCACCCCGCCACCCCGGCAAGCCCCCATCCCCACCTGGGAGTTGCGATTCGCCGAAGCCGGACGACGCTGCCGCCGCGGACCGGCCGGCGCGAACCAGGCCGATGGTGTCGCCGCCACCGACGCCACCGGCACCGCTGCCACCACTGACATGGCCGTCACCGACGCCACCGGCACCGCTGCCACCACCGACATGGCCGCCACCGACCCCGCCGACCCCGCCGAATCCACCGACCCCGCCGACACCACCGACGCAGTACGCGTACTGCTCCTGCACACAGCCCGCGCCGATACCGACACGCTCGCCCGCCTCTACCGCCAGGGCACCGCGGCCGAACGCCGCGCCGTTCTCCTGTCCTTGCCTCACCTCCTGTCCGGGCCCGAAGCCCTGTCCCTCACCGAGGACGCCCTGCGGACCAACGACACCCGGCTCGTCGCCGCGGCCGTCGGCCCGTACGCGGCCGACCACCTGGACGCCCACACCTGGCGCCATGCCGTCCTCAAGTGCCTGTTCACCGGCGTGCCGGTGGATGCCGTCGCCGCACTGGAACAGCGTGCCCGCGGCGATGCCGAACTCGCCCGCATGCTCCGCGACTACGCCGCAGAGCGCACCGCCGCGGGCCGTCCCGTACCCGGAGATCTGCACCGTGTCCTCGCGCTGACCGAGCTCTCGGCCGAGGACACGCCCCGTAAGGAGTCCTGATGCGCATCTTCGACCCGCACATCCACATGACCTCCCGGACCACCGACGACTACGAGGCCATGCACGCCTCGGGCGTGCGCGCCGTGGTCGAGCCCTCCTTCTGGCTCGGGCAGCCCCGTACCTCTCCGGCCTCCTTTCTCGACTACTTCGACGGTCTCCTCGGCTGGGAGCCCTTCCGCGCCGCGCAGTACGGCATCGCGCATCACTGCACCCTCGCCCTCAACCCCAAAGAGGCGAACGACCCCCGCTGCACCCCCGTGCTCGACGAGCTGCCCCGCTATCTGATGAAGGACGGTGTCGTCGCCGTCGGCGAGATCGGCTACGACTCCATGACCCCCGCGGAGGACACCGCACTCGCCGCGCAGCTCCAACTCGCCGCTGACCACGAACTGCCCGCGCTCGTCCACACCCCGCACCGGGACAAGCTGACCGGCCTGCGCCGCACCCTCGACGTCCTGCGGGAGTCCGCGCTCGCCCCGGACCGCGTACTCCTGGACCACCTCAACGAGGTCACGGTCGACGAGGCCAAGGAAGCGGGCTGCTGGCTCGGGTTCTCCATCTATCCGGACACCAAGATGGACGAGGACCGGATGATCGCGGTCCTGGAACGTCACGGACCGGACCGCGTCCTGGTCAACTCGGCCGCCGACTGGGGCAGAAGCGACCCGCTGAAGACCCGCAAGGTCGGCGAGGCCATGCTCAAGGCGGGTTTCACCGAGGACACCGTCGACCGGGTCCTGTGGCAGAACCCCGTGGAGTTCTACGGGCTCAGCGGCCGACTCATCCTCGACGTGCCGGACACGGCCGCCACCCACGAGGGCAACTCCATCCTCCGCGGCGCCCCGAAGACAGCGTCGGGCGAGGGGTGACCCATGCGCTTCCGGCACCCCGACGGCTCCACCGTCCACCTCGCGTACTGCACCAATGTCCATCCGGCCGAGAACCTCGACGGCGTCCGCGCCCAGCTGCGCGACCACTGCGAGCCGGTCCGCAAGCGACTCGGCCGGGACCGGCTCGGCATCGGTCTCTGGCTGGCCAGGGACGCCGCCCGCGCCCTCACCGCGGACCCGGCGGCGCTGCGCGAGCTGCGCACCGAACTGGACCGGCGCGGCCTTGAGGTCGTCACCCTCAACGGCTTCCCTTACGAGGGCTTCGGCAGCGAAGAGGTCAAGTACCGGGTGTACAAGCCCGACTGGACCGATCCGGAACGTCTGACCTACACCACCGACCTCGCCCGGCTGCTCACCACCCTGCTCCCGGAAGACGTCACCGAAGGCAGCATCTCCACGCTCCCGCTGGCCTGGCGCACCGGCTTCGACGCCGAACGTGCCGCGGTCGCCCGTACCGCACTCGTCGCACTCGTCGGACGCCTCGACGCCCTGGAGGAGCTCACCGGACGCTCCATCCGTATCGGCCTGGAACCCGAACCCGGTTGCACGGTGGAAACCACCGCGGACGCCATCGCCCCGCTCCTCGCCCTCCGCGAAGCCCTCGGCGACGTTCCGCCCGAACCCCAGGCCACCCCCGTCCTCCCGGGCGACGCACCCGGAACGCCCACCCGTCAGCGGCCGCACACCGCACCAGGCGACACCGGGCATGCCGGGCACGCCGACCGGATCGGCCTCTGTCTCGACACCTGTCATCTCGCCACCTCCTTCGAAGATCCGCATTCCGCTCTCGACGCCCTCGACGCCGCCCGTATCCCCATCCCCAAGGCCCAGCTCTCCGCCGCCCTGCATGCCGAGCACCCCCATCTCCCCGAGGTGCGCGCGGCGTTGGCGGCCTTCGACGAGCCCCGCTTCCTGCACCAGACCCGCACCCGTCCTCGGACCGGGCCCGCACCCGCACCCGCACCCGCACCGGACGGTCAGCCCGGGACCTCGGGCGGGCTGTGCGGCACCGATGACCTCGGCGCGGCCCTCGCCGCGGACGCCCTGCCCGACGACGCCCCCTGGCGGGCCCACTACCACGTGCCGCTGCACGCCGCACCCATGCCTCCGCTCACCTCCACTCTCTCCGTTCTGCGCGACGCCCTGTCCCGCCTCGTCGGAGGGCCGCACCCACGCACCCGGCACCTGGAGGTCGAGACCTACACCTGGCAGGCCCTGCCCCCAGAGCTGCGCCCGCGCGGCCGCCCCCAGCTCATCGACGGCATCGCCGCCGAACTGACCCTTGCCCGCGATCTCCTCGTCGACCTGGGCCTCAAGGAGCTGCCATGACCGAAGCCACCAGGCCCGCAGAGCCCACCCCCCTTCTCGTACTCGACGTCGTAGGACTCACCCCGCGCCTGCTCGACCACATGCCCCGGCTCAAGTCCCTGGCAGAGGACGGTTCGAGCGCCCCGCTCGGCACGGTCCTTCCGGCCGTCACCTGCTCCGCCCAGTCGACCTTCCTCACCGGCGCCCCACCCGCGGAGCACGGCATCGTCGGCAACGGCTGGTATTTCCGCGAACTCGGCGACGTCCTGCTGTGGCGCCAGCACAACGGCCTGGTCTCCGGCGACAAACTCTGGGACGCCGCCCGCCGCGTCCACCCGGGCTACACCGTCGCCAATATCTGCTGGTGGTACGCCATGGGCGCCGACACCGACATCACTGTCACCCCCCGTCCCGTCTACTACGCCGACGGCCGCAAAGAACCCGACTGCTACACCCGGCCCCCGGCCCTGCACGACGAACTCACCAAGAAATTCGGCACGTTCCCCCTGTTCCACTTCTGGGGCCCCGGGGCAGACATCACGTCCTCCCAGTGGATCGTGGCCGCCACCCGGCACATCCTCGGCACCCGCCACCCCGATCTGGCCCTCGCCTACGTCCCTCACCTCGACTACGACCTGCAGCGCTACGGTCCCGACGATCCGCGCGCCCACCAGGCCGCCACCGACCTCGACCGCACCCTCACCCCCCTTCTCGACGACGCGGCGCGTGAAGGCCGCACCGTGGTCGCACTCTCCGAATACGGCATCACCCGCGTCAGCCGCCCCGTCGACATCAACCGCGCGCTGCGCCGCGCAGGTCTCCTCGAGGTCCACACCCAGGACGGCATGGAGTACCTGGACCCCATGGCCTCCCGTGCCTTCGCCGTGGCCGACCACCAGATCGCCCACGTCTACGTACGCCGCCCGGAAGATCTCGACGCTGCTCGGAAGGCACTTCATGGCCTGGCAGGCATCGATCAACTACTGGACGACGAGGGCAAGAAGAACCACGGCCTCGATCACCCGCGCTCCGGAGAACTGATCGCCATCGCGGAGCCGGACGCCTGGTTCACGTACTACTACTGGCTCGACGATGCGCGCGCCCCCGACTTCGCGCAGCTTGTGGAGATCCATCGCAAGCCGGGCTACGACCCGGTCGAGCTGTTCATGGATCCCCAAGACCCCTACGTCAAGGTCAAGGCCGCCACCGCGCTGGCCCGCAAGAAAATCGGGCTGCGCTACCGCATGGCGGTGGTGCCCCTGGACCCCTCACCTATTCGAGGCAGCCATGGCCGCCTCCCCGAGGACCCGAACGACGGTCCGCTCATCCTGTGCTCCACCCCCCGCGCTGTCACCGGCCCGATCCGGGCCACCGATGTGAAATCCCTGCTGCTTTCGCTCGCCGGTCTCTCGTCCCGACCGGCTGCAGATCACTCAAGCAGACACCACTGACAACGCCCCGTGACGACGAGGAGTTCCCGCATGCTCCGACTTTCCCGCACGTCCGCCGACGACCCCGAACTCACGCACAGGCTCACCAGACGCGGCATGCTCGGCGTCGCCGCCGGTGCCACCGCGGCCGCCGTCCTCGGCTCCGCCACCCCGGCCGCCGCCGTGTCGGACGCACCGGCCGCCGCACCGAACGCTGCCGGGGCGGGAGGCGGCCCCGTACTTCCCCCGGGCCGACTCGGCATTCAGCTCTACAGCCTGCGCGACAAGGTCAGCACGCTCGGCTTTGCCCCCGTCTTCGCCGAGCTGGAGCGCCACAACTACGACGAGATCGAGTTCGCCGGCTACACCCAGGGCACCGCGGGCCCCATCACCCTGCGCCAGCTCAAGTGCCTCGCCGCCGACCACGGTTTGACGCCGATCGGCAGCCACGTCGGGTACCACTCCGACAGCGACCCGAACGCGTACACCTTCGCGCAGAACCTCGAACGCGTCCTGGACGACGCCCAGGCCCTCGGCCTGAAGCACATCGGCACCGCGTCCGGGCCCTGGCGCTACGGCACCACCGTCGACGGGTGGAAGCGCTGCGCCGAGGAGTTCAACGCGTTCGGCGCGGCCGCGAGGGAGCGCGGCATGAAGTTCTACCAGCACAACCACGCCGAGGAGTTCTCCTTCGCCACCGACCGGCCCGACGTACGCCTCTACGACGTGCTGCTCGCCGAGACCGACCCGGACCTGGTGTATCTGGAGATGGACATCTACTGGGCGTTCGCCGGCCAGTTCCGCTTCTCCCGGCGGGCCGACGGCACCCCCGCGCCGTTCGAGCCCCTCGACTACGTACTGAAGCAGCCGCACCGCTACCCGCTGTTCCACGTCAAGGACGGCGAGCACGACGAGTCCGCGCGGGACGGGTACCGGATGGTCGACGTCGGCGACGGAGACATCGACTACAAGACGTTCCTGTCCGCGGTCACGCACCGCACCCCGAGGGGACGCCGCTACCACCACTGGCAGGTGGAACACGACAATCCGGTGGACTCCCTCGAGTTCGCCCGCAAGTCGAGCGAGCACCTGCACTCGCTGCGCGAGTGAGACTGCCAGCGGGGCACACCCGTCATACGCAGCGCCCCCGGCACGATGCCGGGGGCGCTGCGTATGGGAAGTGCGGGGAGCGCACGGAGGAGCGGGTGCGAGGCTAGAGCGCGTCCCTGCTGATGGGCTGCGGATTCGGCGTGATCTTCTTGCGCTTCGGCCGCCCCGGCGGGGTGAGGAACAGCGCCACGAACCCGGCGAAGAACGAGATGCAGCCCGCCAGGATGAAGGCACCGGAGTGTCCCCAGGCGCCGACGACCACGGCGCCCATGCCCGCGCCCAGGCCGGAGACGAGCTTGGAGCTGTAGACCATGCCGTAGTTGGTGGCGTTGTTGTTCTCGCCGAAGTAGTCGGCGGTGAGTGCCGCGAACATCGGGAAGATGGCGCCGCCGCCGAAGCCGGAGATCGCGGAGAAGATCAGGAACAGCGGCAGGTTCTTGAGCTCGGCCGACCAGATGATGCCGAACTGGGCGAGACCGAGGATGAGACAGACAGAGAGCAGACACTGCTTGCGGCCGTAGCGGTCGGAGAGCCAGCCGATGACGCCGCGCCCGGTGCCGTTGACGATCGCCTTGAGCGACATCGCGGTCGCCACGATCCCGCTGGCGAAGCCCGCCTCGTTGCCGATGTCGACCTGGAAGGCGATGCCGAAGATATTCACGCCGGAGGTACAGGCGAGACAGAACCACATCAGCGCCACCCGGCCGGTCTTCCAGGCCTCCATGGGGGAGTACTGCTTGACGGCCGGCGGGTTCTTCTCCAGCGAACGGCGGGCGCGCGGGTCCTCCGGCGGGTTGAGCGGGTCGACCTCGGCGGGCCACCAGTTCTTCGGCGGGTCCTTGAAGAAGAAGCCGGCGACGGCCACGACCGCGGCGAGGAAGAGACCGACGCAGACCAGTACCGTACGGAAGTTGGACAGGTCCATGACGCCGGTGAAGATGAAGACGAACGGCACCGAGCCGTAGGCGAAGCCGCCGTTGACGAAGCCGGTCTTGCCGCCCCTGCGTTCCGGATACCACTTGCCCACCATGTTGACGCAGGTGGCGTACACCATGCCCGCGCCCATGCCACTGAACATGCTGAAGCCGATGTAGGCGAAGACGACGTGCGGCGCGTACGCCAGGGACAGGTATCCCATCAGCGTGCCCGCCGAGCCGAGCATCATCGCCCAGCGGGCCGGAAGTTTGCCGCTCTCGCGCAGCCTGCCCGCGGGGAAGGCCACCGCGGCCTGGAAGAACACCCAGACGGTCATCATCCAGAAGATGTGACCGCTGGCCCAGTGGTGCGCGTTGTGGAGGGTGTCCTCCGCGGATGCGAATGCGTACTCCGCGGAGCTGATGCCCATCATGCCGACCCACGGCAGGATGACCATCCACTTGCGCTTGCGCCCCATGATGTCGATGTCGGTCTCGCCGAGCCGGTACGTCCGGCCGTTGGCGTCCGTCACCTCCCTGTAGGGGACGGCCGTTGGTATGTCGGTTGTTGTCATGTCGATCGAACCCCTCGCGTGGAAGAAGTCTGGCCAGCGCCCCCTGTCCGTTCTCTTCGCGCCGGGGCCTACGGCGAGCGGCCGCCGCAGGCCCCGTGGTTCGAGGCGTCGCTCAGCTCATCGACCACCTCCGAGGAGCCCCGCCGCCCGCGCCCAGCGGTACTTGGCGCCAAGCACCGCGACGGGCTTCTCGGTCGTATAGGGGTACGCCACTACGCCACGCTCGAAGAGGTACGCGCACGCCTCCTCGACCTCGACGTCACCGGCGAGTGACGCGACAACCGGCTTCTCTATGCCGCGTTCTCTGAAATCCGCCACCACGCGCGCGGTGAGCTCGGCGAACACCATGGGAGGGGTCACGATGGTGTGCCAGTAGCCGAGGACCAGGGAGTGGATCCGCGGGTCCTCGAGGCCGAGCCTGATGGTCGCCTCGTACGTCGACGGGGGCTCCCCACCCGTGATGTC
Organism: Streptomyces sp. NPDC002851; assembly: GCF_053591935.1. Taxonomy (NCBI): domain Bacteria; kingdom Bacillati; phylum Actinomycetota; class Actinomycetes; order Kitasatosporales; family Streptomycetaceae; genus Streptomyces; species Streptomyces sp. NPDC002851. The sequence goes on from NZ_JBSFUT010000025.1 coordinate 77,638, forward strand.
CACCGGGTTTCCCGCCGCCCCAAAGGGAGGGATGAACTTCCGGAACGCGGCGTCCAGGTCGTCCGGGATCTCCATCAGGGAGAGGCCGTTGTCCGTGACGGCGTCCGAGAGCAGCACCCCGGAGCCGCCCGCACCCGTGATGATCACGACGTTGTCGCCCTTGGGCGTCGGCAGGACCGGCAGCGCACGCGCGTACTCCAGCATGTCGTTGAGGCCCGGCGCCCGGATCACCCCGGCCTGCCGCAGGATGTCGTCGTACACCGCGTCGTCACCGGCGAGCGCCCCGGTGTGCGAACCTGCGGCCTTCGCACCGGCCGCCGTGCGCCCGGCCTTGAGCACGACGACCGGTTTCTTCGGCACGGTCGCCCGGGCCGCCTCTACAAAAGAACGGCCGTCCTTCAGATCCTCCAAGTGCATGGCGATGCATTTGGTGTTGGGGTCCTCCGCGAACCAGGTGAGTAAATCGTCCTCGTCCAGATCCGACTTGTTGCCGAGCCCGACGATCGCCGAGACGCCCGTCCTGGTGGCACGCGCGAAGCCGAGGATGGCCATGCCGATGCCACCCGACTGAGAGGTCAGCGCCACCCCGCCCTTGACGTCGTACGGCGTGCAGAACGTGGCGCACAGGTCCTGCCAAGTCGAGTAGTAGCCGTAGATGTTGGGGCCGAGGAGGCGCACGCCCTGGCGCTCGGCGATCGCGACGATCTCCGCCTGGAGGGCGTGCTCGCCGGTCTCGGCGAAACCGGAGGGGATGAGGACGGCATTGGGGATCCCCTTGCGCCCGACCTCCTCCAGGGCCGAGGCCACGAACTTGGCGGGAATCGCGAAGACCGCCACATCCACCTCACCCGGAACGTCGGTGACACTCTTGTACGCCTTGCGGCCCTGAATGTCATCGGCCTTGGGGTTCACGGGGTGGATCTCGCCGGAGAAGCCGCCGTCGATCAGATTGCGCATGACCGAATTGCCGATCTTCCCCTGCTCGTTGGAGGCGCCGATCACGGCGACCGAACGGGGCTGCATCAACCGCCGCATCGTGCGCAGCATTTCGTCGCGACTGTAGGTGCGACGCGGCGTCGGCGGAGCGTCGGCGAGCAGCACCCGGATGTCGGCCGCGAGCGCGCCCTCCGGGGTCGCCATCACCGGGTTGAGGTCCACCTCGGCGATCTCCGGGAAGTCGGTGACCAGTTCGGAGACCCGGCGGATCTGCTCGGCGAGCGCCCACCGGTCCACGCCCGCGGCCCCGCGCACTCCGCGCAGGATCTCGGCCGCGCGGATCGAGTCGAGCATGCCGGTGGCCTCGTCCGCGGACACCGGGGCGAGCCGGAACGTCACGTCCTTCAGCACCTCGACGAGGACGCCGCCGAGCCCGAAGGCCACCACCTTCCCGAACGTCGGGTCGGTCACCGCACCGATGATGACCTCCTGCCCGGATGGCAGCAGTTGCTGTACCTGTACGCCTTCGATCCGGGCGTCCGGCGCGTAGGCGCTGGCGTTGTCGACGATCCGGCGGAAGGCGGCCCTTACCTCGGCGGCGCCCTCCACACCGACGACGACCCCGCCGGCGTCGGTCTTGTGCAGGATGTCCGGGGAGACGATCTTCAGCACGACGGGGCCCTCGAAGCGGTCCGCGTGCGCCACGGCCTCGTCCACGTCCCGGGCCAGCTCCTCGCCCGGGACGGCGATGCCGTACGCGTCCGCGAGTACCTTGCCCTCGGGCGCGGTGAGCGCGGTGCGCCCGTCGGCCCGTACGGCGTCGAGCAGCGCCCGCACCTTCTGCGCGCGGTCCTCTGCCATCACGTCAGATCACTCCGTTCGACTTGAGCAGGCGCAGCTCCTCGTCGCCGAGGCCGAGCTCGCCGACGTACACCTCTTCGTTGTGCTCGCCGAGCAGCGGCGAACTGGTCACGTTCACGGGGGAGTCGGAGAGCTTCAGCGGGGAGCCGACGGTGGTGAACTCGCCGCGCTCCGGGTGCGGTACGCGCACGATCATCTCGTTGGTCACGAGCGAGTCGTCCTCGATGATCTCCTTGGTCGACAGGATCGGGCCGCAGGGGATGTTGTGGGCGTTGAGCCGCTCCAGGACTTCCCACTTCGGGAGGGTCGAGGACCACTCCTCGATCAGCTGGAACATCTTGTTCAGCTTCGGCAGGCGGGCCTCCGGCGTGGCCCACTCGGGGTCGTCGGCCAGTTCGGGCCGGCCGATGAGCTCGGACAGCGGCCGCCAGCCGACCGGCTGCACGATGACGTACACATAGTCGTTGGGGCCGCCCGGCGCGCACTTGACCGCCCAGCCGGGCTGGCCACCGCCGGACGCGTTGCCCGAGCGGGGAACTTCCGAGCCGAAGTCCTCGTTGGGATATTCAGCGAGCGGGCCATGGGCCAGGCGCTGCTGATCGCGCAGCTTCACCCGGCAGAGGTTGAGCACGGCGTGCTGCATGGCCACATTGACCCGCTGCCCGCGCCCGGTGGTCTCCCGCTGGAAGAGCGCCGCGAGTATCCCGGCGACGGCATGAATGCCGGTTCCCGAGTCGCCGATCTGGGCCCCCGTCGCCAGCGGTGGCCCGTCCTCGAAGCCCGTGGTGGCCATGGACCCGCCCATGGCCTGCGCCACGACCTCGTACGCCTTGAAGTTCGTGTACGGACCGTCCCCGAAACCCTTGATGGAGGCATAGACGATACGTGGATTGATCTCCTGGATGCGGTCCCAGGTGAAGCCCATCCGGTCCACGGCCCCCGGGCCGAAGTTCTCGACCATGACGTCCGCGCGCCTGATCAGCTCGGTCAGGATCTCCCTGCCGCGCTCGGTCTTGGTGTTGAGGGTGATGCTCCGCTTGTTGCAGTTGAGCATCGTGAAGTAGAGGGAGTCGACGGCCGGCAGGTCCCGGAGCTGTTTGCGGGTGATGTCGCCGCTCGGCGCCTCCAACTTGATCACGTCTGCGCCCAGCCAGGCGAGCAGCTGGGTCGCCGAGGGCCCGGACTGGACGTGCGTCATGTCGAGGACGCGGATGCCTTCGAGGGCCTTGGTGCCGTCAAGAGAACTGGTCGTGACAGTCATCGGCGAACACCTCACTTGTACATGGTCTGGTTCATGGTTCCGGGGGCGTACGCGTCGGGATCGACCCAGACGTTGATGAGCGAGGGCTTGCCCGACTCGCGGGCGCGCCGCAGCGCGGGGCCGATGTCGGAGGGGTCGCGGACCTCCTCGCCGTGGCCGCCGAGCATCCGGGCGAACTGGTCGTAGGGCACATCGCCGAGGGTGTTGCCGACCCGCTCGCGTGCCTCGCCGTACTTGGCCTTCTGGCCGTAACGGATCTGGTTCATGGAGGAGTTGTTGCCGACGATGCCGACGAAGGGCAGGTTGTAGCGGACCAGGGTCTCGAAGTCCCAGCCGGTCAGTGAGAAGGCGCCGTCACCGAAGAGGGCGACGATCTCCTTGTCGGGCCGCGCTTGTTTGGCGGCCAGGACGAAGGGGATGCCGACGCCGAGCGTGCCGAGCGGGCCGGGGTCCATCCAGTGCCCGGGCGACTTGGGCTGCACGACCTGACCGGAGAAGGTGACGATGTCGCCGCCGTCGCCGATATAGATCGAGTCCTCGGTCAGGAAGTCATTGATCTCGCTGACCAGGCGGTACGGATGGATGGGCGAGGCGTCCGAGCGGAGGCTCGGCAGCCGCTTCTCGATGGCGGTCTGCTCCGCGGCGCGCAGCTCGTCCAGCCACTCCTTGCGCTGGGAGGAGTTGCCGTTGAGGCGCCCGGAGGCGGCCTCGGTCACGGACTTCAGGATCAGCCCGGCGTCGCCGACGATGCCCAGGTCGATGTCGCGGTTCTTGCCGACGGTCCGGTAGTCCAGGTCGATCTGTACGACGGTCGCGTCCGGCGAGAGGCGCTTGCCGTAACCCATCCGGAAGTCGAAGGGAGTACCGACGATCACGATGACATCGGCGTTGGAGAAGGCGTACCTGCGGGAGAGCTGGAAGTGGTGCGGGTCGCCGGGTGGCAGGGTGCCGCGACCGGCACCGTTCATATAGGCGGGGACGTTGAGGGTGCGGACGAGTTCGGTGGCTGCTTCGGTGCCGCGGGTCGTCCATACCTGGCTGCCGAGCAGGATGGCGGGCTTCTCGGCGTGCACCAGGAGGTCGGCGAGCCGCTCGATCGCCTCGGGGTCACCGGCCGAGCGGGTCGACGCCCGGTAGTGGCCGGCCTTGGGCACCCGTGCCTTCTCCGTCGGCACCTTGGCGTCAAGTACATCGCGCGGGATCTCGAGGAAGGAGGGTCCGGGGGCGCCGTGGTAGCACTCGCGGAACGCCATGGACACCATGTCCGCGGCCCGCGCGGTGTCCGGCACGGTGGCGGAGAACTTGGTGATGGGCGTCATCATGTCGACATGCGGCAGGTCCTGGAGGGAGCCCATCTTGTGCTGGGTGTGGGCTCCTTGGCCGCCGATGAGCAGCATGGGTGACTCGGCACGGAAGGCGTTGGCGACGCCGGTGACGGCGTCGGTGGTTCCGGGTCCGGCGGTGACCACGGCGCAGCCCGGCTTGCCGGTGATGCGGGCGTAGCCGTCGGCGGCGTGTGCGGCGACCTGTTCGTGGCGTACGTCGACGACTTCGATGCCTTCGTCTACGCAGCCGTCGTAGATATCGATGATGTGGCCGCCGCACAGGGTGTAGATGACCTCCACACCCTCTGCCTTGAGTGCCTTGGCGACCAGATGCCCACCGGAAATGAGGGCCTGCTGGTTGTCGCTGCTCTCGTCAGGCATGGCGAAGTCCCGTCCCTTCGTAGGGGAGTTGGCGTTGCTCGTGCACTGAGTGAACCGCTCTCGCGGCAGATTGCATACAGTCGACGAATACTGTATGAAGCTTGTTATCCCGCATCCGGTGGGTGGTGTCCAGGGGGCGTGCGGCACTTTTCGAGGCCCGCGGCAGGAACGGGCAGTCAGGAGCCGGAATGGACCTGTTCGAGTACCAGGCGAGGGAACTCTTCGAGGAATACGGCGTGTTGGTGCCCCCGGCCGAGGTCACCGACTCGGCCAAGGAGGCTCGTCGGATCGCCGAGCGGCTGGGCGGCCGGGTGGTGGTCAAGGCCCAGGTGAAGACCGGGGGCCGCGGCAAGGCGGGTGGGGTGAAGCTGGCCGCCGACCCGGCCGCCGCCGAGCTGACGGCGCGCCAGATCCTCGGTATGGACATCAAGGGCCACACCGCACACCAGGTGATGCTCGCTCAACCGGTGGACGTAGCGGCGGAGTTCTATGTCTCCTATGTCCTCGACCGCGCCTCCGGCCGGTTTCTCGCCATCGCCTCCGCCGAGGGCGGCATGGACATCGAGGAGGTGGCCGCCACCCGGCCCGAGGCGGTGGCCCGGATCCCCATTGACCCGGTCCGCGGCGTCACCGCGGACAAGGCGGCCGAGATCGTGTCCGCCGCGGACCTGCCGCCCGAAGCGGCCGATGTCCTGGTCAAGTTGTGGACCGTGCTGACCGAGGAGGACGCCGTCCTGGTCGAGGTCAACCCGCTGGTCCGCACCGGCGACGGTCGGCTGATGGCCCTCGACGGCAAGGTCACCCTCGACCGGAATGCCCGCTTCCGGCAGGCGCGTTGGGGCGACGACGCGGCGACGTACGACGATCCGCTGGAAGCCACGGCGGCGGAGAAGGGGCTCACCTACGTAAAGCTCGACGGCGAGGTGGGGATCATCGGCAACGGCGCCGGGCTCGTCATGTCCACCCTCGATGTCGTGGCCGGCTGCGGCGCGCGCCCCGCCAACTTCCTGGACATCGGAGGCGGCGCCTCCGCCCAGGTGATGGCGGACGGCCTGTCCGTGATCCTCTCCGATCCGGAGGTGAAGTCGGTCCTGGTGAACGTGTTCGGCGGCATCACCGCCTGCGACGCGGTCGCCGACGGCATCGTGCAGGCCCTCGACCAGGTACGCCTCACCAAACCCCTCGTCGTACGCCTGGACGGGAACAACGCACCGCGCGGCCGGGCCATCCTCGACGGCCACGCCCACCCGCTCCTCGAACAGCAGCCCACCATGGACGGCGCCGCCCGCCGCGCCGCCGAACTCGCCAACTAGCCGCCCACAGCAGGGGAGTGGAGTTCCGACGATGGCGATCTACCTCACCAAGGAGAGCAAGGTCCTCGTCCAGGGCATGACCGGTGCCGAGGGCCTGAAGCACACCCGCCGCATGCTGGCCGCGGGCACCGATGTGGTCGGCGGCGTCAACCCCCGCAAGGCGGGCCGGAGCGTGGACTTCGACGACCGCGCCGTGCCGGTCTTCGGCACCGTGCGCGAGGGCATCGAGGCCACCGGGGCCGATGTGACGGTGGTGTTCGTCCCACCGGCCTTCTGCACAGCGGCCGTGACCGAGGCGGCGGACGCGGGCATCGGCCTCGTGGTGGTGATCACCGAGGGCATACCGGTGCACGACGCGGTCGCCTTCCAGGCCCACGCCAAGCGGCGCAGCACCCGCGTCATCGGCCCCAACTGCCCCGGCCTGATCACCCCCGGCCAGTCCAACGCGGGCATCATCCCCGCCGACATCACCAAGCCCGGCCGCATCGGCCTGGTCTCCAAGTCCGGCACCCTCACGTACCAACTCATGTACGAGCTACGCGATATCGGCTTCTCCACCTGCGTGGGCATCGGCGGCGACCCGGTCATCGGCACCTCGCACATCGACTGCCTGGACGCCTTCCAGGACGACCCCGACACCGAACTCATCGTGCTCATCGGCGAGATCGGCGGCGACGCGGAGGAACGCGCGGCGGCCCATATCCGCGACCACATCACCAAGCCGGTGATCGGGTACGTCGCCGGATTCACGGCGCCCGAGGGCAAGACCATGGGCCACGCCGGCGCGATCGTCTCCGGTTCGTCCGGTACGGCGGAGGCGAAGAAGCGCGCCCTTGAGGCCGAGGGCGTCCCGGTGGGCGCGACACCTACCGAGACAGCACGGCTCGTCCTGGAACGGCTCGGCCACGGATGACCCAAGGCCGACAAGAAGAGTCCGGGCCAGACAAGAAAAAGTCCTGGCCAGACAGGAACATTCAAGCCCGGGGCAAAAACAGGCACCCCTAGAAGGCGACGTCACTCATACGGTGACGCCAAGGCCCCGCACTACCGTCCCTACGGGACATCCCCGAAGAGCCATGCACCCCTCCCGCCCCGACTGTGCACCGTGAGCGGAGACCTCGATGGCATCACCCACCCTCACCCTGAAACCGGGCACGGCCTGGACCGACGCCTGGCAGCGCTGCCTCGCCGTCGCCCCCGAGGCGTTCCGGGACGACCACGTCCACAACCTCTGGGCCGCCGACTGGCACCCCGGAGGCCGCACCCTGCCCGTCACCAGCCCCGTCGACGGCACCCCGATCGTCGGCCCGCCCCGCCTGGACGGGGCCACCGCGCGCCAGGCCGTACGCGCCGCCCTCGACCAGCACCGCGCCTGGCGGCACATCCCGCTCGCCGAACGCCGCGCCCGCGTGGCCGCCACGCTCGACGCGCTCACCGAACACCGGGAACTCCTCGCCCTCCTGCTCGTCTGGGAGATCGGCAAGCCCTGGCGCCTCGCCCAGGCCGATGTGGACCGGGCCATCGACGGCGTGCGCTGGTACGTCGACGGCATCGAGCCGATGCTGGACGGCCGTACGCCCCTGGGCGGACCCGTCTCCAACATCGCCAGTTGGAACTATCCGATGTCGGTACTCGTTCACGCCATGCTGGTCCAAGCACTGGCAGGCAACGCGGTGATCGCCAAGACCCCGACCGACGGCGGCCTCGCGTGCCTCACCCTGGCCTGCGCGCTCGTCGCCCGCGAGGGCATCCCCGTGACCCTCGTCAGCGGCAGCGGCGGCGAACTCTCCGAGGCGCTGGTGCGCGCCCCGGAGATCGGCTGCGTCTCGTTCGTCGGCGGCCGGGACACCGGCGCCGCCGTGGCCACGGCCGTCACCGACCTCGGCAAGCGACACATTCTGGAACAGGAGGGACTCAACACCTGGGGCATCTGGGAACACTCGGACTGGTCCGCCCTGTCCGCCGTGATCCCCAAGCTCTTCGACTACGGCAAGCAGCGCTGCACCGCGTACCCCCGCTTCGTGGTCCAGCGCACCCTGTTCGACCAGTTCCTGGCCGCGTATCTCCCCGCCGTACGAGAGATACGCACCGGCCATCCGCTGGCCGTCGCGGACCCCGGCGACCCGCTCCCGGCCCTGGACCTCGGCCCGGTGATCAACGCCGCGAAGGCGAAGGAGCTGAACGACCAGGTGGCCGAGGCGGTCGACCGCGGCGCCGTCCCGCTGTACCGCGGTGCGCTCGCCGACGGGCACTTCCTGCCCGGCCAGGACACCTCGGCGTACGTCGCACCGGTCACCCTCCTGAACCCACCCCCGTCCTCCCCGCTGCACCACGCGGAGCCCTTCGGCCCGGTCGACACCATCGTCCTGGTCGACACGGAGGCGGAGCTCCTCGCCGCCATGAACGCCTCGAACGGCGCCCTCGTCGCCACCCTCTCCACCGACGACCCGGCGACCTACGCCCGCCTCGCCCCCCAGATCCGCGCCTTCAAGGTCGGCCATGGCAAGCCCCGCTCCCGCGGCGACCGAGAGGAACTCTTCGGCGGCTTCGGCGCATCCTGGCGAGGCGCCTTCGTCGGCGGCGAACTCCTGGCCAGAGCGGTGACCCAGGGTCCGGCGGGCGAACGACTGCCGGGCAACTTCCCGGAGTATCAACTGACGCCTTGAGCAAGGGAAAACGGGCCCCGTCAGTGCCGTGGGCGGGGCCCGTCACCTTCCGTGGTGGGCGATGGGGGTCCGGTTGAAGCATGTGGTGCCGAGGCTCATGCTCGTACAAAGCTTCCGAGACCCCGCACATGTTTTCCACGAGAGGTCATGATGCGTGCCACTTCCAGCGTTCTGACCGCTGTCCTAACCGCTGTCCTTACCGCCGTCATGCTCGTGGGGGCTTGCGGCCCGCCACAGGCTCAGGCGCAAGCCCCCACGGATGGGTGCAACACTGCTTTTCTGTCCATGACTTCACTCGGTGACGCTTGCGGCTGATCCCCCGGTCGCCTCGGGCCCGGGGATTACGGCGCCGTCCCGAATGACTCCTCGGCTTACTCCTCGGTCAGGACGACCTCGCGTTCGGCGGCGGTCAGGAATGCAGGCATGAGAGGAATCAACCCGTCACGCAGCTCGAGCTGCATGAGGGTGCTTTCCACCGTTGCCCGGCCCGGAATGAGGCGTCCGTTCCCGAATTCCGACGACTCGACGGACCAGGAATGGGTGCGCCCATCGCAGATGGCCTGCTGGGAGCCACCGGAGACGGACTTGTCGCCCTGCCTCACGGTCGCGGTGACCATGACCGGCTCAGGGGTCGTGTTCCTGGTGCACTGGTACGTTCCCGAAGCGAGGACGCGGTCGTCCTTCGTGATGACGGCCTTGCCATCGATGTGAACGTTGTCGCCGGGAGCGGAGCTGGCCGTGCCGGCACAGAGCAGCACAGTCAGGCAGGCGACACCCATGGCAGACCTTGCGTGCATGGCAATTGTCCTTCTGGTTCGACTCTGTTGTGGGAAGTTGAGCGGAGTGCGGAGTGATGTGACGTGTGATAAACGCGGTCAGTCACCCAGCGGTATTGCTGCGCATCAAGGATTCACTCTTCTTCCCGCCCGTTAACACAAGGTCGGCCAACTGGCCGATCGGGCCCGGATACACGACACTGCGCTGAATGGGTGAATCGCGCACTCGCCCCTGCCGAGGACACCACTAAGGTTCCGGCCCATGGTCGAAACCCAAAAGCTCGGCACCATGTCCACCCTTACCTGGATCGGAGCGCACGACGAAGGTCATGACACCCCCTACCTGCTGGTCTACAGCCTCGGCGACACCGAGGAAGGGGCCGAGGCGGCCGAGAAGGCCGTCGCCGAGCTCGCCCAAAGCCTGGGACTTTCTGCCGGCGGGGACATGGCGGACGGGTCGCGCCCCGACTTTCCCGTGACGCTGCTCATGGAAGGGCGCCAAGCGGTCCTCAACATGCAGGCGTTCATCGCCCAGGGCGACGTACCGCAGGAGTGGCTGGACGTCATCGAGGGCGGTTCCCCGGTGCACCTCATCCTCAGCGCGAAGGCCTGGCCGGAAGCCCTTCCGGGAAAGCCCGTCACCACCGAGGCCCTTGCCGCCTACATCGGAGACGAGGCCGTAGTCGCCTCGGCCGCGCACTGCATGCTGCCCGTCGGCAAGCTGCGCAGCCGCGTCTGACCCTTTGATACGTCTGACCGCCGGGTTGGCGCCGACCGAGGTGGTCATTGCTGCGCACAGGGGAAAAACCGTGGGGTTTCCCGTCCGGGCTCGTTGTGATGAACGAACGAATGACTACTTCTCTCCCAGGTGGATGCCGTGAAGATGACCAGCCGAGTCAATCTGGCCGCGATGCTGGCGTGTATGGCCTCAGCGACGGCCGTGACGCCCGCCGCCGCCGACGCCGCCGTGCCGGGGACGGCCGTGACGCCCGCCGCCGCCGACGCCGCCGTGCCGGCGACGCCCGTGACGCCCGGGACCGACGCCCTCGACACCGACCCCGCCGTGCCGGTGCCGGTCACTCTGCCTCTGGAAGCTGCCAGACACGCATCTCCCGTCGACCCTCCCGTCGCGGTTCCGCACGTGTACGGCGAAGTGCCGCTCGTGTTGACTCGAGGACCGGGCGCGCCGCGCTTCAGTGAGGACAGCCTGCTCCCTGAGCGGACGATTCCGCAGATCCCGCTGAATACGTCTGTTCCGCATACGGTCGTGGACGCCCCGGTGACGAATCCGTTGAGCGAAAAGCGGGTCGCCGGGGTGGACTTGGACACGTCCAAGGCGCCGGTCCGTGCGACCAGCCCGGGCATGGCGGTTGATGCACCGCTGACGCGGCCCGGGGCAGGACCGCTGATGCTCCCCAAGGCGAAGCTTCCGGACGCGGCCATGCTGACGCCGATGCTCCGGGCGAACCCCAAGGCGGATGCCGGTCTGATCTGAGCTGCGTAGGGCTGCGGCCTGACCTGAGACGCTGTGGTGCGGCGGCCTGACCTGGGCCGTCGCACCACAGCGTCTCGCTGTGTCCGGTCGCTGCTCCGCCCATGGCTCACGTATGGGCTACCACGGGATGCCGTCACGCCACACCGAGAAGAGGGTCCTCTTAACGGCGCGGATCGGGAACGCGGACGCATTCTGTGGGAGGAACTGTGCAGGCTCGCCGCCGAATGACGGGAACGTGTCTTCTAGCGGTGACGGCGAGTCTGCTGACCACTGGGACGATGCTCGGTTCTTCGAGTTCTGACCCGGACCCGGCACCGTCCGCATCTTCCTCACCGTCTCCATCCCGGTCTCCGTCTCCGTCTCTTTCTCCTTCTCCGTCTCCATCCTCATCCGTATCCGTATCTGCATCTGCATCTGCATCCCCACCTGCGAGTGGGGACGGATCGGAGCCTCCTGATTCTTCTGCCGTCGCTACGGGCGCCTATCTCGGTTACGGCCCTGAAGGTGTGGCCCGTATGGAGGAGTTGTCCCGCTGGCTCGGCGGTTCTCGGCTGCGCGTAGGACACACGTACCTGCCGGGAGATCTCTGGTCCAATATCGAAGGCAAGCCGGGGTTCCTGGAGTCCTGGGCGCGCTGGAAGCAAAGCAGCCCGGACCGGATGTTCGTTCTCAACGTTCCCATGCTGGAACGGAATGAAGAAGGCGTCCCCGACGGAGAGGTCAGCCGTCTGCTGCGCGCGGGCGCGAGCGGAGAGTTCGACCAGCATTTCGAGAAACTCGCCCGTCGCCTCGTCGACCTCGGAGTTCCCGACACGGTGATCGTGCTGGGGTGGGAGATGAACGGCATCACCTACACCCACCGCTGCGGTCCGGACCCCCAGGCCTGGAAGGCGTACTGGAAACGGATCGTGACAGCAATGCGTTCCGTACCCGGAGGGCAATTCCGGTTCGACTTCGCTCCCAGTCGCGGCCCTGACGCCGTGCCGTGGACCCTGTGCTATCCGGGCGACGACGTGGTCGACATCATCGGGATGGACGCGTACGACCAGCCGCCCGGCGAGACGTTCGAGGAGCAGGTACGCGGCCCCTACGGTCTTCAGCACCAGGTCGATTTCGCCAAGGCGCACGGCAAAGCCATCTCGTACCCGGAGTGGGGACTGTTCAGGAACGGGGACAATCCCGAATACATGCGGGGGATGCTCGACTGGTTCGCCCGGCACAAGCCGCTCTACCAGACGATCAGCGACTACTGCCCGCACGGCGTATGGCAGTGCGACGACAACCCCGCGTCCTCGAAGGTCTTTCGCACCAGGCTCTTCGGCAAGGACTTCCCCGAGCCGCCGGAGACGAGTCCCCCATCCGAGCCGACTCCGACACCCCATCCGACCGGGGTGAACCCCGACCAGTGGTGCGTGCCGATCGAATTCGGGGAGTGGGGCGACGACGGCCGCGATGAATCACAGGCGTGTGTGCGTCAGGACTGGGACTGGGACTGGGACGAGGATTGGGACTGGGAAGACTGGGATTGGGATTGGGATTGGGGCTGGGACTGGGCGGTTCCCAAGTGGCCCTTCTGAGCCGCGGTGTTCAGTGTTCCGGCGGTAGCCCTGGTACGTCGCCACGCGGCGCGCGCCCGTGCCAGATGAGGTTTCGCTCTGCGTGCCAGCGTGCGGCGGGCGGCGAGGTGCGCGTAGTACAGGTCGAGGAGCGGTGACATGCCCGACGGGGCGAGAAGCAGGCGCTGATTGACGACTCGGTCCGGTCCCCAATGGTGTTTGTACGGCTCGTCGCCCCGCAACAGGCTGATGATGGTGCGGTGTTGTGTCACCGCGCTCTTGGCGTACTCGCGCAGCAGCATCGCGGACACGTCGAGTTTTCTGCGTCGCAATTCGGGGTCGGCTCCGTAGAGGTATCCGCCGGAGAGCGGGCCTGAGTGCAGGCTGAGGTTGGCCGCCACCGTTCGGCCTTCGAGGCGGTACAGGGTCACCGAGGCGTTCCCGGTTCGCACCATTGCCTGCGCGGCTTGGGTGAGATGCCGCGCGAAGCGTGGGGTGAGGTGTTCCGGAGTGATGCTCCGGCCCTGCCACTGGAGCACGTGCAACTGGAGGAGTGTGGCGATGGCTTGGGGCACGTCGTGCTCGGGCACGGTGCGTACGTCGATGCCCGCGGCGTCGAGCTTGCGCAGCTTGGCGCGGGCGCGTTGCGCGCGGGACGAGGCGAGACCCTTCACGAGTTCGTCGATGCCCAGGGCGGGCAGTTCCAGGCAGATGGAGTCGTCCAGGCGGCGTCGTGCGCCCTGCCAGCGCTGGTAGAGCTGGTGGGCCGCGGCGCCCGGGTGTACCTCGCGCAGATCGATCACGTGGTGGCGGGCCGCCTGGCGCAGGCCGCGCAGGAGCGCGAGGACGGCCGCGTCGGCGTGTTCGTCGGCGATGAGGACGTCGAAGAGGTCGGAGATGGGGCCGCCCAGCGGGACGAGTGTGGGCAGCGGGCGGTGGGTGAGCATCAAGGGAGCCGCGCCGATGAGTTCTTCGCCCCGCCTGACCAGGAGCAATCTCAGGCGCCCGGGCCTGCCGTACGCACGCCACCAGGAGTGCAGCCATGCGTGGGTCTGGAACGGGGTGGCCGTACCGCAGCGCTCGTGCAGCTCGTTCCACGCGCCCTCGAGGGCGGTGAAGTCCGCGGTGTCCCGGCACAGGGTGACGGTCACGGCGGCGGGCGGCGCGGTGCGGGAGGTGGTCATGTCGGCTGCTGCTCCTTGGCCGTCGGCGCGGGCGACTGGGCCGGGGCCGGCAGCGGCGCCGTCTCGTGCGTACGTGTCCGGCGCGGCTGTACGAGCAGCAGCAGCCCGCCGACCAGGCCGCCCGCGCTGACCCCGACTCCGGCGCTCAACGGCAGCAACGGGGAGGTGGGCGCCGGGGGCTTGATGGCGCGGGAGAAGCGGACCAGGCGTACCCCGGTGTCGTCGGTCCGGTCATTGGCGTTGAGGCTCAGGGAGTCGGCGACCGCGTTGGCGATGTCGGCGGCGTCACCGGGCTTGGCGGCCGTTCCCGTGATGCCGATCATCGGCGAGTCGGGCGAGGTCTCGGTCTGTACGTGACGGGGCAGCTGCTTGGCCGGTACGCCTGCGGTCGCCTGCGCGTACGCCAGTGTGCTCGTGCTGGTGGCGAGGCGGCCGTAGGCCTGGGCGAAGCCCAGGGTCGCGGTGGGGTCGGCGTTCTTCTCCGCCGTCGCGATCAGGTAGGTGGTGGCGGCGTACTCGGGCTCCGCGAGCACGCCGTGCGCGGTGCCCGCCGCCAGGCCCAGGGCGGCGCACGCGGGCAGCGGCCACCAGCGCGGGAGTTGGCGTGTGCGGGGCAGCCGCAGGCGCGGCCTCGGTGCTTTCAGGGACGAGAGCAGGGACGAGAGTGACGGGATGCGACGGCGGATTCCCACAGCGGTCAGCTCCTGGTGGACGTGCGGAGGGTGTGCTCGTAGAGGTGCATGAGGTGTTGTGCGCTGCGTCTGATGTCGTAGTGGGTGACGGCTTGTGGCGGTGGGAGGCGGCGCGGGCCCGCGCCGCGATGCCGCTCCAGTTCCTGCCGCAGTTCCCGCCGCAGTTCCTGGACCAGCAGGGCATCGTCGGCGCTGACGCGCTGCGCGCCGAGGCAGTGGTCGGCGGGCAGGTCCTCCAGGGCGGGGCACGCCGCGTACAGGACGGGCAGTCCGGCGGCGAGGGCCTCGACGATGGCAAGCCCGAACGCCTCCTCGTGGGAGGTGGAGACGAACACGTCCATGGCCGCCAACAGGCCCGGAATGCCGAGGTGTTCGCCGTCGACGTCGCATGCCCCCGGCATGTGGACCCGGTCGCCGATGCCGAGAGCGGCCGTCAGGGTGTGGAGCCCGGCTCGCTCCGGGCCGTCGCCGACGAGCAGCAGATGCACCCCTGGAACGTCGGCCACGGCGCGCAGCAGGACGTCGAAGCGCTTGCCCGGGCTGAGCCGTCCGACCGCGCCGACCACGAAGGCGGCGCGGTCGAGGCGCAGCGCGTCCCGGGTACGGCGGCGCCGCGCCGCGTCGTAGCGGAACTGCTCGGCGTCGATGCCGTTCGGCACGACGTGGATGCGCCGCGCGGGTACGCCCCAGTTCCGCAGGCGCTCGGCGACGGTGTCCGAGACGGCGACGGTGGCCCGGCTCAGCCGCTCGGTGAACAGATACAGGGCCCGGTTCCCGCGGGTCAGCGGCCGCCCCTCGATGCGGTGCCGCCCCAGTGAGTGCTCGGTGGCGATGGCGGGCACCCCCGCGAGCCGGGCGGCAAGACGGCCGTACACGCAGGCCCGGTACAGGTGGGTGTGGACGAGGTCGTAGCGCCCGGCCGCGATGAACCGGGTCAGTCTGGGCAGCGCGCGCAGATCGCGGTTGCCGCGCATGCCCAGGTGCGTGACCGACACCCCGTCGGCCCGGAGCTGGTCGGCCACCGGCCCGGGGTTGGTGAGGGTCAGGACCTCGCTGTCGGCCGGGAGATGCCGCAGCAGGATCCGCAGTTGCTGTTCGGCGCCGCCGATGCCGAGGCCCGTGATGACGTGCAGGGTTCTCATCGGTGTTCGCTCACGGGTCGAGTGGCGGAAGGCCGGGACACCGGAACCGAGCCCCGATGAAGGAGCTGCTTGATACGCAGGCGCAGCGCGCGGTCGGCCTGGCTGATGTGCACCCGGGGCAGCGCGAACGCGCCGTGCAGCGGTTCGGGGGCGATGGCGCACGCGTACGCGTAACCGGCCGCGCGCACGGCGTCCACCACCTGCTGGTTCAGCGTTCCGTACGGGTAGCAGAAGCCCTGCGGCGGCTGCTTGGTGACGTGGGCGAGGGCGGCACGGCTGTCGCGTACCTCGCGGTGCAGATCGGCGGGCGAGAGCCGGGTGAGGTCCGTGTGCAGCAGGCCGTGGGAGCCGATCTCCATGCCCGCGGCGGCGGCCGCACGGATCGCGTCCCGGGACAGCAGGCGCTTATGAGGGCCCAGCGAATCCCAGCTGTTGACGCCGTCCAAGCGGCCCGCCAGGACGAACACCGTGGCCGTGAAGCCGTGTTGCCGCAGCACCGGTAGCGCGTCGGTGAGGAAATCGGCGTACCCGTCGTCGAAGGTCAGACCGACCAGTTCCCGGCTCCGCCCCGCCTCGTGGGCGCGCAGCAGGGCGGCCACGCTCACCCCGGTGAGGCCCCGGCCGCGCAGCCACCGCAGCTGGTGATCGAGGCGCTCGGGCGTGACCGTGATGCTGTACGGGTCATACGTGGCGTCGTCGATGGAGTGGTACATCCAGATCCACGGCAACCGCGTCCGGGAGAGCGGTACGGGGCGGGCCGCCGCCGTGTCAGCGCGCATGACGGGCCTTTCGACGGAGTAGGTCCACGAAGTCGGTTACTTCCGGCGCCCGCAGGGCCGCGGCCGACGCGGCGAACAGCGCGGGCACGACCAGGCACCCCAGGGCGAGGCTGAGCAGCGGGTCCGGGACGTACGGCCCGAGGAACCAGCCCGCGCTCGCGCTGACCGCCGCGGCGACCACGAGCCGGGCCAGGGTGAGCAGCGTGCCGCTGACCCGAAGGGGCAGCACGCGCGGGCCGAGGCCGCGCAGCAGCAGGAGGGCCGTGACGCTGATGCCGATCGCGTTCGCGGCGGCGATGCCGTACGCCCCCCACTGGCCGACGCTCGCCGAACCGGCCGCCGTGGTGGTGGCCAGACCGGCGGCCATGGCGGCCGGTGGATACCAGGTGGGACGGCTGGTCGAGAAGAACGGGCGGCACAGCGCGCCGACCAGACAGTGCCCGAGCAGGCCGAGGGCGTAGACGCGCATGACGCCCGCGGTGGCGGCCGTGTCGGTGGCGTCGAAGGCCCCGCGGTGGAACAGGACTTCGATGATCTGCGGGGCGTAGCCGACCACGAGCGCCGTGCCGGTCAGAACGACCAGGGCCGCGCAGGCCAGGTCCCGCTCGACCCGGCGCCGGGCCCGTTCCGGGTCGCCGTCGGCCATGGCCTGGGCCACGACCGGGAAGGTGACCGTACAGATCATCAAGGACAGCACCATGGGCAGCTGGGCCACTTTTTGCGCGTAGTTGAGGTGCGAGATGGCGCCGTCGGGGAGCCCCGCGGCCAGGAAGCGCTCGACGACCACCTGGGACTGGCGGCTGACGGTGAACAGGACGACGGGCGCGAGCATCCCCAGGCTCATCAGGACCGGGCGCGGCGCGGCGACTCTCCCGGCTCGCGGCGGCGGAACGGAGGCGCCGGAAGCGCGGCGGCGCAGAAAGGACGGCAACTGCACGAGCACCATCAGGGCACTGCCGAGGGCGACCCCCGCGGCCGCGGCGCGAATGCCCCACGCGCCGTGCAGCACCACCACCGTGCCGATGATGCCCACGTTGTACGCCACATAGATGGCGGCGGGCGCCAGGAAGCTGCCGTGCGCGCGCAGCGCGGCGCTGAAGTAGCCGGTCAGACCGAACGTGAACAGCGTGAACGCGGTCAGCCGGGTGCAGGCCACGGCCATGTCCGGTCGGCTCAGCCCCGGCGCCAGGAGGTGGACGACGACCGGTGCGGCCACCATGAGCAGCAGCGCCGCGCACGCGAGCAGCGTCAGCAGCCGCGGCAACGTGTCGGCGATCAACTCGCGTACGGGGTCCGCCTTGTGCGGGCGGGGGCCGCGTTGGGCGAGGGCGTGGCTGAAGGCCGGTACCAGGAGCAGCGCCATGCCGTCCTCGATCAGCAGCGTCGAGGCCATCTCCGGGACGGTCCACGCCACGAGGAAGGCGTCGCTCTCCGCGCCCGCGCCGAAGAGGTGAGCGATGGTCTGGTCCCGCACCAGGCCGAGGGCGGCTCCGGCCGTGGTGAGCGCGGCGGTGCACACGGCCGCCCTGGCCAGGAAGCGGCCCAGGCGTTCCGGACCGACCCCGGTTGCGGGCAAGGGTGCGGTGGGCGCCGGGTTCTTGACCGTTTCGTTCATGGCCGTCCGCGCTCCGCCGGATCTCCCATCTTGCCCGAGCCGGCGGCGTGGGTGGCGGCGCCCAGAGCCCACCAGGCGCACAGACCGAGCACGATCCCCGTCAACGAGGTCGAGGGGCCGCCGATGTCCGCGTAGAGGAAGTTGATGAGGTGCCAGACGAGCAGCCCGATCGCGACCAGGCCGCAGTCGGCGGGGAGGCCCGATCGGCGCGCCCGGAACGTTCGGCGTACGGCGAGGACCAGCACGGCCAGCCAGCTGCCGACCAGCGTAAGCAGCCCCAACAGGCCCTGTTCGCCGAGCACGAGCAGATACATGTTGTGCGGGGAGAGCAGCGGCTGACGGTGGAATTCGCGCCCGGCACCCCCGGTGTCGCCGGCCGATGAAAGGGCCAGCCCCGCGTGTGCGTCCCGGTGGGCGGCGAACCCCTTGAGCCCCACGCCGGTCACCGGGTCCTCGCGCCACATCCGGGCGGACGCGGCCCACATGGTGTAACGGTCGGTCACGGACTGGTCCGGTGCGTCGGTGACCTGAGTGATGCTGGTCAGACGCTCGGCAAGCAGGTCGGAGCCGACGCCGAAGCCACCGATCAGGACGACGAGCGCGGCCACCGAGGCGACGAGGAACCGGAGCAGGCGGCGCCATCCGGTGAGGGCGACGAGTCCGCACAGCGTGATCAACGTGGCGATCCAGGAGCCGCGGCTGAACGACAACGCCAACGGCACGCACAGCACGCCGCCCGCCGCGAGCAACGCCGGACGCCACCACGCGGGACGGCCGGGAGCCGGATCGAGGGCGAGCGCCGCGGCGACCACGAGGCCGAGCGCCACGACGGTGGCCATGCCCATCACGTCGGTGGCCCCGAACGTGCCGACGGCGCGGATGTCCTGCCCCATGTACGACGCGCCGGTGCCGGTCACGTACTGCTGAAGCCCGATTCCGCCCTCAACGAGGGCAAGCAGCACCAGACTTGCGGCGACGATCCGGAAGTCCGCCGCGTCCCGGATCAGAAGAAGGAGGGCCGCCGGTACGAGCACGAAGACCTGCAGATAGCGGATCAGCCCCGGCAGCGCGGCCACCGGGTCCGCGGCCGTCACGGTGGCCACGGCCACGCCCACCGCGGGCGCCGAGAGGACCAGAACGGCCGTCAGGGACAGCGGACGGGAACGGCGCCGCAGCGCTTGGACCGCGCACCCGCAGACCAGCAGCGCGGTGGCGACGTCCGCGGGCGTGACGCTGGGCGTGTTCGCGCCCCCCTCGGTATAGGGGACGGCCAGCAGGAGCACCGGGGCTGCCAACAGCACGGCGAACCCATGCGCTGGCCGGGACGCTCCCGGTCGGCCCGACGGCAGCGGATTCCGGGTCATCGCAGCCGTGGTCATGCTCAGCCCCCTCCCGGGCGCAGCAGCGAGGCGACGGTGCGCAGGGCGACGCACACGTCCTGCCACAGCGTCCACGTGTTGACGTACCGGTTGTCGAAGCGAGCCCGGTCGGCGATGGAGGTGTCCCCGCGCAACCCGTTGATCTGGGCGAGGCCGGTGAGGCCGGTGGGCATACGGTGCCGGGCCGCGTAGCCGGGGTACTCCTGGGCGAACTTCCGCACGAAGTAGGGCCGCTCGGGGCGCGGGCCGACCAGGCTCATGTCGCCCCGCAGCACGTTCCACAGCTGCGGCAGCTCATCCAGCGAGCTGCGCCGCAGGAAGGTGCCCACCTTGCTCATCCGGGCATCTCCCGCGACGTTCCACCGCGTGTCCGACTCGGTCTCGTCGACCGGGCGCAGGGTGCGGAACTTGAGCAGGGTGAACGTCCGCTCGTCCTGGCCGACGCGTACTTGGCGGAACAACACGCCGGGCCCGTCGGCCCACCGTACGGCCACGGCACACAGCGCCATGACCGGGCTGAGCAGGACGATGGCCGTCCCGCCGAGGACGATGTCGATAAGACGCTTCGCGTACATGGCCGTTGACCGACCGGGGCGGGTCCGCAGCGCGTGCGCGGGATAGCCGTACAGGTCATCCGGGAGCGCCCACGGCGGGGACATGAGCTGGTCCTCCTCGCCCGTGTCGACGAGCCACACCTGAAG
Source organism: Streptomyces sp. NPDC002851 (assembly GCF_053591935.1). NCBI lineage: Bacteria > Bacillati > Actinomycetota > Actinomycetes > Kitasatosporales > Streptomycetaceae > Streptomyces > Streptomyces sp. NPDC002851. Next base: position 97,700 of record NZ_JBSFUT010000025.1, read on the forward strand.
TCCGTACGCGTCGAACAGCCGCATGAGGTCGGGCGCCACCAGCGCGGACGATCCCCACGAGCGAGCCATGACGACGTGCTGTACCCCGTTCTGGATCACCGCGCGCAGGACGTCGGCCCGGTCCCGCAACAAGGGGAGCGTGGGAATCCGGCGCTCCGAGGGTGGCGGCGGGACGCGGTGCGAGGTGGCGACGCCGACGGGGTGTAACCCGAGCCGCGGCTGCTGCTGCAGCAGACTCACCAACTGGTAGGCGTCGGTGCCCCGTCCGACGACCAGTGTGGGGCGCGGCCGGCGCACCAGATGCCATCGCCGCATCCGGTAGACCAGCGCGCGGGCGGTGCACAGCAGAAGGACCTGCCCCCCGATGGCGAGGGCCAGGGCGGACCACGACAGCGCATGCCGCGGATCCCGCGCGGCGACAAGCGCGGCGGCCGCACACCAGGTCAGCGCCGCGCACGTGGCCACGGCAGGCATCTCCGCAAGCGCCGAGCAGCTCAACCGCGGGGCATAAAGGCCGCGGCGCAGGTGCAGCACGCTCTGCGCGAGGACCAGCGGTACGGCCACCACCACGGGGCGCTCAAGCCCCGGCGCCACAGCACAAGCGACCGACACGGCCACCACGTCGCCGACGACCAGGGGAGCGGCCATCCGGCCGCGTGCCGGGGGAGCGGGGACAAGCCCCTGATGCCGCTCCTCGACCGCATCCGCCGGGCGTACGCGGGCCGCGGCGGCTGTGGGCGAAGGTGCGCTGCCGGTCGTCATGCGCTCAGACACTCACGTGCGGCAGACCTGGTCGGAGCCACTCGGCGGTACAGGTCCATGACGGCTTGCGCGGTACGGCGCACATCGAACGCCTGGGCGTGGACGTACGCCTGCTGGGCCATCGCCTGCCGCAGCGGGACGTCGACGAGCAACGTCGTGAGGGACCGCGCCAGCGCTCCCGGGTCGTCCGGGGGTACAAGGGCCAGCGCCCGGTGCTCGGGCGGGAGGCTCTCGCGCGCTCCGTCGACATCGGTGACGACGACCGGGCGCCCGGTGGCCATCGCTTCCAAGGGCGCCAGGGCCATGCCCTCCCAACGCGACGGAAGGACCACCAGGTCGGCCCGCCGAAGCCAGGGCAGTACGTCGGTCACCGATCCGGCGAAGTCCACCTGCGCGGGGGCCGCTTGCTCCCATTGCGTACGGAGTGGCCCGTCACCGACCAGGATCAGGCGGGCGTCGGGAACGGCCGCGAGCACCTCGGGCCAGGCCTTCAGGAGCACGTCCTGGCCCTTCTGGCGGCACAGTCGGCCCACGCACATCACGAGGGGGGAGCAGCGGGCAGCCACGGCGGGTGCCGGTGGGGGAGTGAAGCGCGACAGGTCGACGCCGTTGGGGATGACCTCCCAGCGCGCCGTGATGCCCGCGGCCTGCCCCGTGGCGCGCTCCGCGGCGCTGACGCACAGAACGCGGTCGGACCAGCGTGCGGCGAAGCGCTCCCAGCGCAGGGCGGCCTCGGCCAACGGCCCTTGGACGGCGGCGAAGGACCAGGCATGGGGCTGATAGATCGTGGGCACGCGGCCGCGCACCGCAAGCCGCGCGGCCAGTCCGGCTTTGGCGCTGTGCGCGTGCACGATGTCGGGTCGGCAGGCCCTGATGAGCCGGGCCGCTTGCCATGTCTCCCGGGCCAGTTGAGGACCGGGTGACCGCGTGGCCCGCCAGGTGTGGACGTGTGCGCCCGCCTCGCGCAGGTCCCCGACGAGCGGCAGTTCGGGATGGCACGCCACAACGGCCCTCATACCGGCGCGCAATTGTTCCCGGACCAGGTCGGCGACAACCCGAGGCACTCCTCCTCCGCCAGGCTGAAGGATATGAAAAGCCGTGAAGTTCCGGTCTTCTGTCATGGTCTCGTGCGGCACGTTCGGCTTTCTGTAAGCAGGGCCGAAAAGGTGGACCCGGGGCGTAGAGAGGAAACTCTAGTTGACGCCGGGCAGATCTAATGAAAACGCGCCGCGGGACCGTCGGGTACCACCTGAGTGGTGGTCATGAGGCCCGGTATCGCTACGGAATTCTGCAGCGGAGATCGGCTGCGGAACCGTACGCGACCGTCTGCGATACGTATACGCAGCGCTGCAGGAAGGGAACAATGAACGCGGAAACTCGAGTTGGGGGCCCGGAAGGGGCCCCCAACTCCACGCAGTCCAAGGTGTGTTGTGCCGGAGGAGAGGCACAATGGCTCGACGACGCGGAGCGTCGGCGGCTGGGAGCCAGCACCCGCTCGAGAACCGCTCCTCCTCAGTACATCATTGGGCGCGGCTCAGCAGGCGCGGGTATCACCCATTTGCCAGCTCGAAAACATGGCCGCCCGGCTTTCGGGTGGGCTCGAGAAAGCAAACGTTAACGGGTTTCCATATCTTGAGCTGGTCGGAGTTGCCGGGTCATGAACACGCTGTTCGGGTCCGGGCGGTAGTCCGCGAACGGCTCGCAGTAGGCGAAGCCGAACTTCTCGTACAGCTTCCGGGCGGGCAGGAAGAAATCGGCCGAGCCGGTCTCCAGGCTCAGCCGGGTGAAGCCCATGCGCCGGGCCTCGGCAGTGATGTGGTCGAGCAGGAGCGAGGCGATGCCGCTGCGCTTGCGCGCCTGCGTGGTGCGCATGGACTTCAGTTCGGCGTGCGTCGGCTCCAGGGCCTTGAGCGCGCCGCAGCCCACGATGGAGCCGCCGTCCTCGACCGACCAGAATGTGACGTCCGGCTTACGCAGGGCGTCGAGGTCGAGGGCGTGCTTGCTCTCCAGGGGCGTGAGGGACCGCATCTGTTGGACGTGCTCGTCGAGGAACGCGGCGATCTCCGGGCCGGAGAGGTCGTCCACCTTGATCTTCACTGTGCTTCCCGTCCGCGGATCGTCGGCCATCCGGGGAGTTTAGGACACGTGATCCAGGCCCTCGCGGGGGTACGGGCCCGGGCGGTGGTGGAGGTAGCGGGGCGGGGAGGACGGGTCGGCGGTGTGGGACTTGGCGTTGAGGGCCTCGGGGGTGGTGCCGGTCCAGCGACCGGTGTTGAGGCGGTCCTTCAGCGTGTGGAGGGCGGCGATCCGTTCTCCCGGGGAGAAGGTGCAGTGCCCCGGGGCGTCGACGTAGGCCTGGCGGAGCAGCGGGAGGCGGCCCGCGGTGGTGACGGTGTCGCGGTAGGCGCTCTCGGACTGGGCGGGGATCAGGCCGTCGCCCGTGGTGTGGACGTTCAGCTGGGGCTTGCGCAGCGCGCCCGTGAAGGCGATGTTGCGGGTCATGTAGCGGACGGCGGCGGGGTCGGCCTTGATGCGGGGGGAGTTGGCGAGGGTGCGCAGGTCGTCGGGCAGGGAGCGGCCTGCTGACTTGTAGAGGGCCTTGACCTCGTCGCAGGTCGCTGAACGGCGCAGCATGGTGGAGTAGTTCACGTCCGTGTTCCCGGACATGTTGCCGCCTGCCCGGGCCTCGGCCTTGTACCGCCAGGCGAAGGCGGGGTGCTGTACCAGGCCGCTGAGCGCGTCGTACTGGTTCGCCTGTGCCGTGGCGTGGTCGGAGGGGGCGGGGCGGGGTTGGGACGGGTCGTTCCAGGCGGGGATGTTGTGCAGGGCGGCGGCGAGGACGATACGGGCGCGGCCGGTCGGGGTCTTCTGGGCTCGGGTCAGTACGGTGCTGAGGTTCTTTGCCGCGGTGGTGGCCTCGGTCGCGTCCGTGAAGCCGGTCAGGGGGAAGTCGGCGTTCGGGGCGAGCAGGGTCGTGAGGGCGAAGACGGGGTCCAGGGTGGAGTTCCAGTTGGCCACGCCGCCCTGGACGAGGCCGCACAGGGACAGTGAGCCGTCGATGCGCTGGGCGTGGCGTTCGGCGATGGCGGTGGTGACCAGGCCGCCGTAGGACTCGCCCCAGGCGAGGGTGCGGCGGGCCGCGCCGACCCGGTCGGTGAACGTGGCGAGGGCGGCGAGCTGGTCGGGTACGGCCTGTTCCACGGCCCAGCCGGTGGTGGTGGCGGCTTCGGCACTCGCTTCGGCGGTCGCTTCGGCGGTCGCTTCGGCCGTGGTGAACAGCGGGCTTTCGGCGACCGCGAGTCGTACGTACAGGCCCACGGCGAGCAGGATCAGGCTCAGCAGGAACGGGATGAGCCAGCCCCAGGTGGTGAACTGCTCGTCGGGCAGGGTGCTGAGCCCGGCCGGGGCGGGTGCGCCGCCGCAGTTGAGGGTGCGCAGGGAGGAGAGGTCGGCGGTCTCCCAGCGGGGGCGGTCCGCGAGGCGTTCGTACATCGTGGGCACCCCGAACATGAAGGTGATCCGGTGCCGTTCGACGAGGTCGAGCGTGGCGTCCGGGTCGCAGGACTCGACGAGTACGCAGGTGCCGCCCTTGAGCAGGACCGGCAGGGTGAGCATGTTGAGCCCGGCGGTGTGGAAGAGCGGCGCGCACACGAGGGCCGCCTCGTCGGCCGTCAGGTCGGTGTCGACCAGAACGTTCACGGCGTTCCATGTCAGGTTGGCGTGCGTGAGCATGGCGCCCTTGGGCAGCCGGTGGTGCCCGAGGTGTACATGAGGATGCACAGGTCGTCGCCGGTGACGGTGGCGTCGATCCGTACGGTGGGTGCTGCGGCGATCAACTCCTCGTACCGCGCGCCTACTTCGAGGCGAACCGTGAGGTGCGGTGCCTCCTTCGGGGCGGGTACGAGGGGGTGTGCGCGGGGCGTGGACGAGGGCCATCGCCCCCGAGTCGGTGAGCTGGTAGGCGATCTCGGGGGCGGCCAGGCGGCTGTTGAGCGGGACGAAGACCGCTGCGCTATTTGGCCACCTGGAGGGAGCGTTGCAGCGCGAACTCAGCGAACGGCTCGGCTACGACCCCAGTGCCATCGTCGGCCTCGTGGACGACCTCGAGAAGAAGGAGTTCGTCGAGCGCCGCCCCGCGCCCGGTGACCGGCGTCGCCGCGTCGTCGCCCTGACCCGGGCCGGTGAGGCGTTCCTGAGGGGCACCGACGAGGCGAGCCACCGCGTCACGGACGAACTGCTCGCCCCGCTGTCCCCGCGGGAACGCGAGACACGGCACGCGTTGCTACTGCGGGTTGCCCGTCCGCAGTGATTCCGCCGCGTCCGAAACGCGGCGCAGCAGCTCGAGGAAGGTCTTCTGCTCCACCGGATCCAGCGGCGAGAGGAAGATCTGGTTCATCCGGGCCGTCCGCGGCGACAGCTTGCGGTGCACCCGACGGCCCTCATCGGTGGCGCGCAGCACCGAGCGGCGGCCGTCCTTCGCGTCCCGGACCTTGTCGACCAGACCACGGCCGACCAGGCGGCGGATCACCTCGGCGACGGTGGAGCGGTCGAGCCCGACCCGCTCACCCACGGTGCGCTGATCGAGGTCGTCCTCGCCGACCAGGGTGTTGAGCACCGCGAACTGCGGCGACGTGACCTCCTCCGACACCATGGAGGTCCACAGCAGCGTGTGCGCCTGCTGCAGGCGCCGGGCCAGGTGCCCGGGGTGGCTGCCGAGGTCGAGCGCGGGCACGGCGCCCCCTTCCTTGGATGCTCCTTGCACTGAGGGTCTTGACCCTCCGTGCTGCATGATGTCACGCTCCGGTTCAGCCTCAGATGCTCAGTGCACTGACTATTTCCTTGCTGCTTTCGGTCAGTCTCCGGTGTGAGTCCGGTGTGAGGGAGGAGCGGACGGATGGACAAAGTGGTGCCCACGGCCGCGCGGGCCGTGGCCGACATCCGCGACGGAGCGACGCTCGCGGTCGGCGGCTTCGGGCTCAGCGGCGTACCGAACACGCTGATCCAGGCGGTGCACGAGACCGGTGCCCGCGGCCTCGGCGTCGTGTCGAACAACTGCGGCGCCATGGAGTCCGGCCTCGCCGTCCTGCTCGCCGCGGGCCGGATCGCCCGCGTCACCGGGTCGTACATCGGCGCGAACAAGGAGTTCGCCCGCCAATACCTCGCCGGGGAGCTGGAGGTCGAGCTGATCCCGCAAGGCACCCTCGCGGAGCGGCTGCGCGCGGGCGGCTGCGGCATCCCCGCCTTCTTCACGCCCGCGGGTGTCGGTACGCAGGTCGCGGAGGGCGGGCTGCCCTGGCGGTACGACGGGCAGGGCGGGGTCGCGCTCGCCTCGCCGCCGAAGGAGGTGCGCGAGTTCGACGGCGCCCCGTACGTCCTGGAGCACGCGATCCGCACCGACTTCGCTCTCGTACGCGCGGCGAAGGGCGACCGGCACGGGAACCTCGTCTTCGCCAAGTCCGCCCGGAACTTCAACCCGCTCGCCGCGATGGCGGGCCGGGTCACCATCGCCGAGGTCGAGGAGCTGGTGGAGCCCGGCGCGATCGACCCGGACCACGTCCACCTGCCCGGGGTCTTCGTGCAGCGGGTCGTGGCGCTCACCCCCGAACAGGCCGCGGACAAGCAGATCGAGAAGAGGACGACCCGAGGAGAGAGGCCGACGGCCCGAGGAAAGAAGGGCATGACGCGATGAGCTGGACACGGGAACAGATGGCCGCCCGCGCGGCCGCCGAACTGCGCGACGGCGAGTACGTCAACCTCGGCATCGGCCTGCCGACGCTGATCCCGGGCCACCTCCCCGACGGGGTCCGCGTCGTCCTCGAATCCGAGAACGGCATCCTGGGCACCGGGCCCTTCCCGTACGCGGACGAGGTCGACCCCGACCTGATCAACGCGGGCAAGGAGACCGTCACGGTGCTCCCGGGCGCCTCGTTCTTCGACTCGGCGCTGTCCTTCGGGATGATCCGCGGCGGCCACATCGATGCCGCGGTACTCGGCGCCATGCAGGTCTCCGCCCGCGGGGACCTCGCCAACTGGGCCGTACCCGGCAAGCTCGTCACCGGCATCGGCGGCGCCATGGACCTGGTGCACGGCGCCCGCCGGGTCATCGTCACCATGACGCACACCGCCAAGGACGGCAGCCCGAAGATCGTGCCGGAGTGCGAGCTGCCGCTCACCGGGCGCGGCTGCGTGGACCGGATCATCACCGATCTCGGTGTGCTGGATGTGACGGAGGGCGGTCTGGTGCTCGTCGAGTGCGCGCCGGGGGTCGGGGTTGATGAGGTGGTGGCGCGGACCGCGGCGCCGGTGCGGGTTCCTTGGCGGGTCGCCGAGGGGGTTCGGTCGTGACAGCTGTCCCACCCACTCAGGACACCATCGACCGCGAGATGGCGCGGCAGCGTGAGGCCTACGAGAAGTCCGTCGCCGACGGCGGTCCGCGCAGTCATCACCCGGCCCGGGACTACGCCCCCTACCGCTCCAGCGTGCTGCGGCACCCGAAGCAGCCGCTGGTCTCCATAGCCGCCGCGCAGGATCCGGAGGCCGTCGAGCTGGGTTCGCCCGCCTTCGGCGAGACCGATGTCACCGAGCTCGACAGCGATCTCACCCGCCAGCATCAGGGGGCGCCTCTCGGTGAGCGGATCACCGTCAGCGGGCGGCTGCTCGATCGCTACGGGCGGCCCGTGCGCGGTCAGCTGATCGAGCTCTGGCAGGCCAACGCCTCCGGTCGGTACGCCCACCAGCGCGACCAGCACCCCGCGCCGCTCGACCCCAACTTCACCGGTGTGGGGCGGGTGTTGACCGGTGACAACGGCAGTTACGCCTTCAGCACGATCAAGCCGGGCGCCTACCCGTGGCGGAACCACACCAACGCCTGGCGGCCCGCGCACATCCACTTCTCGCTCTTCGGCTCCGCGTTCACGCAGCGCCTGATCACGCAGATGTACTTCCCGAACGACCCCCTCTTCGCGTACGACCCCATCCTGCAGTCCGTCACCGACGCCGCCGCACGCCAGCGCCTCGTCGCCACGTACGACCACGCCTTGTCGCGGCCGGAATGGTCCCTCGGGTACCGCTGGGACATCGTGCTCGACGGCCCCGCCGCCACCTGGATCGAGGAAGGCCGCTGACATGACGACTTCTGACTCGCTGCCCCCTACCCCGTCCCACACGGTGGGGCCCTTCTACGGGTACGCGTTGCCGTTCCCCGGGGGCGGGGACGTTGCCCCGGCGGGGCACCCCGACACGATCACCGTCCACGGAACGGTGACGGACGGGGACGGTACCCCCGTCCCGGACGCCCTCGTGGAGTTCTGGGGACCCGGCCCGGATGGCGAACTCCCGTGTGTCGGTGGGTCGTTGCGGCGTGATCCGGTGACCGGTGGGTTCCTCGGCCGTAACGGCGTCGACTTCACGGGCTTCGGGCGGGTGCCGACCGACGCGGACGGCCACTGGGCGGTCCGCACGCTGCGGCCCGGCGGCCGTGGCGGCAACGCCCCGTATCTGAGCGTCTGCGTCTTCGCCCGCGGGCTCACGCACCATCTCTTCACCCGGGCGTATCTGCCGGAGCCGGAGGAGGCCCTGGCCGCCGACCCGCTGCTCGCCCGGCTCCCCGAGGCGCGACGGGCCACGCTGGTGGCGGCCGCCGAACCGCACGGCACCTACCGGTTCGACATCCGTCTACAGGGTGCGGCGGAAACCGTGTTCCTGGAGTTCGTATGACCCCCACTCCTGGTGCCCCCGGCCTGCTCGCCCCCGGCAGCGCGGGGTCGCCCGCCGAGGCCGCCACCTCCGACGCCGCGTTTCTGCAGGCGATGCTCGACGCCGAGGCTGCCCTCACCCGCGCCCAGGCCGCGCTCGGCACAGGGCGGTCTGTGCCGGGCGTCCCGGGGCAGGCGGGACTTCCGACACCGGCACCGGCACCGGCACCGGCCCTGGCCCTGGACCGGGCGGCCGAGGCCGTCACCGAGGCCGCCCGCGCCGACCGCTTCGACCCGCGCGACCTGGCGCTACGGGCCCGCTCCGGTGGCAACCCGGTCATCCCGCTGGTCGCCGACCTGAGGGCCGCGGTGCCGGAGGCGTACGCCTCGTACGTCCATCGCGGGGCCACCAGCCAGGACATCCTCGACACGGCGGCGATGCTCGTCGCCTCCCGGACCTTGGCGCTCGTCCTCGCTGAACTGGACCGTACGGCCGAGGCGTTGGCGACCCTCGCCGCCGAGCACCGCGACACCCTCATGCCGGGCCGCACCCTCACCCAGCACGCCGTCCCGACGACGTTCGGCCTGAAGGCGGCGGGCTGGCGGGCGCTTGTGCTCGACGCGCGCGACCGGTTGACGGTCGTACGGGAGGCGCTGCCGGTTCAACTGGGCGGTGCGGCGGGGACGTTGGCTGCCTTCGAGGCGTACGCGGACGGGGCCGAGGGCGCGGATGAGGTCGGGGTCGGGGTCGGGGGAGCGGAGGCAGTCGGGACCGGTCTGCGGCTGCTCTCCGCCTACGCCCGCGAACTCGGCCTCGCCGAACCGCCCTTGCCCTGGCACACCCTCCGTACCCCCATCGCCGACCTGGCCGGGGCGCTCGCCCTCACCGCCGGTGCGCTCGGCAAGATCGCCGCCGACGTGCTTGTTCTCTCCCGTACGGAGATCGGTGAGGTGAGCGAGGGCGCGGGTGGTGGCTCGTCCGCCATGCCGCACAAGGCCAATCCGGCGCGGTCCACCCTCATCGCCGCCGCCGCGCGCCGCGCTCCGGCGCACGCCGCCGTGCTCTACGGCTGCGTCGCCGCCGAGGACGAGCGGCCCGCCGGGGCCTGGCACGCGGAGTGGGAGCCGCTGCGCGACCTCCTTCGGCTGGTCGGGGGAGCGGCCCGGGACGCCACGGAACTCGTCACGGACCTGCGCGTGCACCCGGAGCGGATGCGCGCCAACCTTGACCTGACCGGCGGGTTGATCGTCTCGGAGCGGCTGACCGCCGCGCTCACCGCGCGCGTCGGCCGGGCCCGGGCCGAGCGGGTCCTGACGGATGCGGCACGTGCCTCTCGTACAACAGGAGCGGGGCTGGCCGACGTACTCACCGACGTACTCACCGACGTACTGACGGACGAACTGGGCGATGACCTCGGTGACGATCTCGGCGACGACCTCGACCTGTCCCACCTCACCGACCCCACCCACTACACCGGTTCCGCCGGGGCGCTCACCGACCGTGCCCTGAAGCGGCGTTGAGCCATGCATGCATGAACGTAGGAGATCATGACCGACACGCTGCACCACCGTTCCGAAGGCCCCGCCACCGCGCCCGCCCTGCTCCTCGGCCCTTCGCTCGGCACCTCGACGGCCCTGTGGGACGCGGTCGCGCCCGAGCTGAGCACGGCCTTCCGTACCGTCCGGTGGGACCTGCCGGGACACGGACGATCGCCTGCCGGTCTGCTCGGCCCGGGCGCCACGGTCGCCCAACTCGGCGCGCTTGTCTTGGACTTGGCCGACTCGCTCGGCCTGGACCGGTTCCACTACGCCGGGGTCTCGCTCGGCGGCGCGGTCGGCCTCTGGCTGGCCGCACACCACCCCGAACGGGTCGACCGGCTCGCCGTCATCTGCTCGTCGGCGCACTTCGGGCCGCCCGGGCCCTGGCGTGAACGGGCCGCTCTGGTACGGGAGTCCGGTACCGGGCCGGTCGCTGAGACCGCGTCCGCGCGATGGTTCACGCCTGAGTTCACCTCGGGCCGCACCGATCCGGAGTGCGTCCCGCGGCTGGTCGAGGACCTGCGCCGGACCGACCCCGAGGCGTACGCCGCCTGCTGCGATGCCCTCGCCGTCCTCGACCTGCGGAACGACCTGGCGTCGATCACCGCCCCCACGCTGGTCCTCGCAGGACGGCAGGACCCCGCCACGCCGCCCGCGCACGCCCGGGAGATCGCGGATGCCGTGCCGTGCGCGACGCTCACCGAACTGGCCGACGCCTCGCACCTGGCGCCCGCGGAGCAGCCCGCGGCCGTGACCGCCGCCCTGCGCGAGCACTTCAGCGGATCTTGACGAGTCATAGCCCGAAGTTCTGTTACGGCCGCATGTATTGACAGCCAATCAGGGGCCGGGCAGCATCCGCCGCAGTTAATTAACTATCTAGTGCGTTAACTGTTCCCCGAGGAGTTCACGTGACCGCTCACTCGCAGGCCGGGCACGCGCCGTCCGGGCCACCCCAGGGCAAGCCCCGTAAGGCCGCCTTCGCCGCCTGGATCGGCAGCGCCCTTGAGTACTACGACTTCTTCATCTACGGCAGCGCCGCCGCTCTGGTCTTCCCGAAGGTCTTCTTCGACCCGGGTGACCCGGCCACCGCGACCCTGATCTCGCTGGCGACGTTCGGTGTCGCGTACGTTGCCCGGCCCGTCGGCGCGCTCTTCCTCGGTCACTTCGGGGACCGGCTCGGCCGACGGAAGGTCATGGTCTGGACGCTCATGCTGATGGGCCTGTCCACCTTCCTCATCGGCTGCCTGCCCACGTACGCGCAGATCGGCACCGTCGCCCCCGTACTGCTCGTCCTCATGCGCGTACTCCAGGGCCTGTCCGCGGCCGGTGAGCAGGCCAGCGCCAACGCGATGACGCTGGAGCACGCGCCCGAGCACCGGCGCGGCTACTACACGAGCTTCACTCTGAACGGCACCCAGGCCGGACAGATCCTCGCGACCGTGGTGTTCATCCCGGTCGCCGCGCTCCCCGGCGAGCAGCTCTACACCTGGGGCTGGCGCGTTCCGTTCCTGCTGAGCGCCTTTGTCGCCGTCGCGGGCTACGTCATCCGCCGCACGCTCGACGAGACCCCGGTGTTCCAGGAAGCGTCCGCCACCCAGGACGTGCCGACCATGCCGCTCGCCGAACTGCTCAGGAATCACTGGGCAGATGTGCTGCGCGTGGTCGCGGCGGCGCTGATCGCGACCGTCAGCACGATCTTCTCCGTGTGGGCCCTGTCGTACGCCACCAGCGATGCCGTCGGTCTCGGCGAGTCGGGCATGCTCTGGGTCAACGGCTGCGCCAACGCCGTGGCGCTGCTCGCCATCCCGCTGTGGGCGCGGCTCTCGGACCGGATCGGCCGCAAGCCCGTCTTTCTCGTCGGCGCGCTCGGCTCCGGGGTGATGATCTACGTCTATCTGTGGGCGATCTCCACGGGCAGCTATCCGCTGGTGTTCGTGACCGGGCTGCTGTTCTTCGGTGTCGTCTACAGCGCGGCCAACGGCATCTGGCCCTCGTTCTACGGGGAGATGTTCCCGGCCCGGGTCCGCCTCTCGGGCGTGGCGGTCGGCACGCAGATCGGCTTCGCCGTCGCCGGGTTCTCGGTGACCTTCGCGGCGCAGATCGCCGGTCCGGACGGGGACAACTGGACGGGCGTCGCCCTCTTCACCGCTGTCTTCTGCGCGCTCTGCGCGATCGCCGTGGCAACCGGGCGCGAGACGCACAAGACGCCGACGGCGGGACTCGGGCTGCGGCCCGGAGTGGAACCGGCCGCGGTGCCGGAGCGGGAGTCGGGCGGAGTCCCCGCATGACCGTGCCGCCGCCCGCGTACCCGACCGTGCCGTCCTCGTATCTCACCGGCCTGATCGGCTCCGGTATCGGCCCCTCGCTCAGCCCCGCGCTGCACGAACGCGAGGCGGACCGGCACGGCGTACGCCTGGTCTACCGCACCCTCGACCTCGACGAGCTCGGCGTCGTGCCCGAGGGGGTCGGCCGACTGGTGCGCGCCGCCCGCGACCTCGGCTTCGACGGCCTCAACATCACCCACCCCTGTAAACAGTTGGTGATCGAGCACCTGGACGAGCTGGCCCCCGAGGCCGCCGAGCTCGGCGCCGTGAACACCGTCGTCTTCCGGGGCGGGCGCGCCATCGGGCACAACACCGATGTCAGTGGCTTCGCCCGGTCCTTCGCCCGCGGGCTGCCCGACGTGCCGACCGGCCACGTCGTCCTGCTCGGCGCGGGCGGGGCGGGCGCCGCCATCGCCCACGCGCTCCTGACACTCGGCGCCGACCGGCTCACCCTGCTCGACACCGACCCCGCGCGCGCCGCCGGGCTCGCCGGGTCGCTCAACGAACGCTTCGGCCCGGGGCGCGCGGCCGCCGCCGGGACGCGGGACGCGGCGGGCCACCTCGCCACCGCCGACGGACTCGTGCACGCCACGCCCACCGGCATGGCCGCACACCCCGGACTGCCGCTGCCCGCCGAACTGCTCCGCCCCGACCTGTGGGTGGCCGAGGTCGTCTACCGCCCGCTGGAGACCGAACTGCTCCGCGAGGCCCGCGCGTTGGGCTGCCGCACCCTCGAAGGCGGCGGCATGGCCGTCTTCCAGGCCGCCGACGCCTTCCGCCTCTTCACCGGGCTCACCCCGCACACCGAGCGGATGCTCACCGACATCGCCGGTCTCGCGGCCGCCCCGGCGTAAGCCGCCACCCCGGCGTCAGAGGAGAACAGAAGCATGCGTCGCACGTCCCGCAAGTCGATCGCCACCGTCTCGCTCAGCGGCCCGCTCTCCGAGAAGCTCACCGCCATCGCCACCGCCGGGTTCGACGGCGTCGAGATCTTCGAGAACGATCTGATCGCCGGGCCGCTCAGCCCCGAGGAAGTACGGCTGCGCTGCGCCGATCTGGGCCTGAGCATCGACCTCTACCAGCCCTTCCGCGACTTCGAGGCGGTCCCCGCCGATCTCCTCGCCCGCAATCTGCGGCGCGCGGAGCGGAAGTTCGACGTGCTGGAACGCCTTGGCGCGGATCTGCTCCTGGTCTGCTCCAGCGTCTCGCCGGACGCGATCGACGACGACGCACGCGCCGCCGAGCAGCTGCGGCTCCTCGCCGACCGGGCGCAGCGCCGCGGCATCCGTATCGCGTACGAAGCGTTGGCCTGGGGCCGCCATGTCCATACGTACGACCACGCCTGGCGCATCGTCGAACGGGCCGACCACCCCGCGCTCGGCACCTGCCTCGACAGCTTCCACATCCTCTCCCGCGGCTCCGACCCCAAGGGCATCGCGGGCATCCCCGGCGAGAAGATCTTCTTCCTCCAGCTGGCGGACGCACCGCTGATGGCGATGGACGTCCTGCAGTGGAGCCGCCACTACCGCTGCTTCCCCGGCCAGGGCGGCTTCGACGTCGCGGGCCTGGTGGCGGCCGTCGTACGGGCCGGATACCAAGGGCCGCTGTCGCTCGAGGTGTTCAACGACGTGTTCCGGCAGGCCGGGGCGGCGAACACCGCCGTCGACGCGCTGCGGTCGCTGCTGCTGCTCGAGGAGTCCGCGGGGCTCGCCTCGCCGCCCGCCCCGGTCGTCCCGTCGGGCTTCGCGTTCGCCGAGCTCGCCGCGGCCGACACCGAGCCGCTGTGCGGGGTACTCGGGGCGCTTGGCTTCGCCCGCACCGGGCGACACACCTCGAAGCCGGTCGAGCTGTGGCAGCAGGGCGAGGCCCGGATCCTGCTCAACACGGGCGCCGGCGCCGACCGTACCGGCCCGGCCCTCGCCGCCATCGGCCTGGAGACCCCCGACCCGGCCCGGGCCGTGCGCCGCGCGGAGGCCCTGCTCACCCCCGTCGTACCGCGCCGCCGCGCCCCCCAGGACGCCCCGCTGGACGCCGTCGCCGCACCCGACGCCACGGAGCTGTTCTTCTGCCGTACGGATCGGCCCGATCACCTCGGCTGGACGGGGGACTTCACCGACGTACGCCCGCACGGGGAGAAGGACGAGATACCGGACGCGGCCGGGATCCGTCGCATCGACCACATCGCGCTGACCCAGCCCTGGCACCAGTTCGACGAGGCTTCGCTGTTCTACCGCAGTGTCCTTGGCCTGGCGGCGGACGACAGTCTCGATCTGGCCGACCCCTACGGGCTGCGGCGGAGCCGGGCCGTCGCGGCCGCCGACGGGAGCGTACGGATCGCGCTCAATGTCGCGCCGGGGCCGGGCGAGGGGGACGCCCGGCGTCAGCACATCGCCCTCGCGACGGACGACATCGTCACCGCGACCCGGCGCATCCGGGAGCAGGGCATGGAGCTGCTGCCCATCCCCGCCAACTACTACGACGACCTGGACGCCCGCTACGACGACCTGGACCCACAACTCCTCGCTGACCTGAGCGAGTTGGGCATCCTCTACGACCGGGACGAGCGCGGGGAGTTCTTCCACTGCTATACCGCTACGGTCGGGCGGGTCTTCTTCGAGCTGGTGCAGCGCACGGGCGGCTATCAGGGGTACGGGGCGCAGAACGCGGCGGTACGCCTCGCCGCCCAGCATGCGTTCCGGTACGGCGCGTGACGCCCGCGGTGGGGCCGGTGGGCGGCCGCCGTCGGGCGCGGTGGGGCGTGGGGAGGCCGTGGTTAGACTGACCGGCGCCGGAGAGTCCGCCCCGACGAGGAGCCGCATGCCCGCCGCCGTCCCCCCGCCGACCCCGTCGGCCAAGCGCACCCGGGACAAGGCCCGGACCCGGGCGGAGATCCTCGACGTGGCGACCGAGGAGTTCGCCCGCCTCGGCTTCACGGGCGCCCGCGTGGACGAGATCGCCGCCCGCATCCGTACCACGAAGCGGATGATCTACTACTACTTCGGCAGCAAGGAGCAGCTCTTCACGGCGGTACTCGAGCGCACGTACGCGGTCATCCGGCAGGAGGAGAAGGAGCTGGATGTCGAGCACCTCGATCCGGTCTCCGCGATCCGCCGCCTCGCCGAGCTCACTTTCGACCACCATGAGGCGCACCCGGACTTCATCCGCCTGGTCAGCATCGAGAACATCCACGAGGCCGAGCACATCGCCGCCGCCTCGAGCCTGGGCTCCCTCAGCTCCCCGGCGATCGAGGTCATCGGCCGCATCCTCGACGCCGGGCGCGAGCAGGGCGTCTTCACGGCCGACGTGGACGCGGTCGACGTACACGCGCTGATCAGCTCGTTCTGCTTCTTCCGCATCTCGAACCGGCACACCTTCCGTACGTTGTTCGGCCGCGACCTCACGGAGGCGTCCCGCCGCGAGCACTATCGGACGATGCTGGGCGACATGGTCATCGCGTATCTGACCTCGACGGACTGACCTCGACGAACTGACCTCGGCTGACTGACCGCGTACCTGACGGAGCATGGCGAAGAGCGCCCTTCTCGTGATGGACGTCCAGCGCGACATCGTGGCCCTCGCGGACGACGGCTCCGGATATCTGGACCGCCTGCGCGGCGCGATCGACGGTGCCAGGGCGGCCGGGATACCGGTGATCTACGTGGTCGTCGGGCTGCGCCCGGGCCTGCCGGAAGTCGGCCCGCGCAACCGGGCCCTGACGGCCGCCGCGCAGGCCGGACTCTTCACCGAGGGCGAGCCCGGAACCGCGATCCACGACGCCATCGCGCCCCGGGACGGCGATGTCGTGGTCACCAAGAGGCGGGGAAGCGCGTTCTCGGGCAGTGACCTCGATCTGGTGCTCAGAGCCCGCGGCATCGACAGCCTGGTCCTCACCGAGAAGCTGTTCCCGCAGTGGGCGGAGGTCGTCGCCGTTGAGGACTGGGTCAAGGCGGTGACGCCGTAAGCACCAAGTCCTCTATGTGCGCACACCGCGTGCCCCGCGCCCCCGTCAGGACTCGGAGCGGCGCATCCGGTCGCGTTGGTAGGCCTCCCAGTCCGCGGGGGGCCAGGTCGCTTCCGGGGCGGCCAGGCATACGTCGATCTCCACGCCGATGGTGCCCTGGAAGAAGTGGCCGATGTCCCGGACCAACTCCAGGGCCGCCACGGTACGTTCGCCCAGCGGGCGGGCCATCCGGTCGGTTCCGGAGGGGATGCAAAGGGGTTGGAAGCGGGCCTGGCGGAGCGCGCGGTCGGCCTGTTCGTCCAGGCCCGCGGTCAGGAAGCCGATCGCTCTGGCCAGGCGTTGGACGGATTCCTCGGCGCTGGAGTGGAGGTCGTGGATGCCGTGCAGCGTCTGGCCCGGACCGCCGGCCCGGGCCCCGTCCTCCCGCGGCGCGTCGGCGTAGAGGTCGCGGAGGCGCTCCTCTTCCTCCGCCAGCAGATCCTTCGCCCGGGCCATCACCCGGATCACGGCCACGAGTTCGTCGATGGTCTCGGCCATGCCAACCCCCAGTGCAGTCGGTCTGTGTCGACCGTACACGCAGGTCCCCCCGTTGAAACACTGGGCCGCGTACGGGACTTGGCGGGGGAGCGGCGCGGTGTGGCGGGCCGATGAGGAGCGGCGGGCAACCTGCGGCGCACCGGCGGCGACTTCACTGCGTACCGCCCCGGGCCGGGCTCGCCCCGCCTCGGCCCGGGGCACCGTCGACCGGCCTCGCCCCGGGCGAGGCAAGGAGGACCCGCAGTGAGCCGCACTCGCCTCCCCAGCACGGACCTCAATGTCCCCCAGCCACACCAGCCGACCCTGCCGCACCAGCGGCACCAGCGGCACCAGCCGCATCGAAAGGGCCGCTCGCACCGGTCCGACCGGGCCCGAAAGGAACGTGGTCCCCGTCGGCTCCTCTCGCACAAGGCGCTGCTTGTGCTGCCCGCCGCCGCCCTGCTCACCTTCATGCCGTCCACCGCGTCCGCGTACCCGAATCCGGGGCAGGTCACGGGGGACATCGTGGTGCACGACCCGACCATGGTGCGGACCGCGGCCGGGAAGTATCTGCTCTACTCCACCGGCGACGGGCTCCAGTTGCGCACCTCGACCGACCGGACCGCGTTCGGCCGGGACGGTTCGGCGTTCCCGACGCGGCCGGGCTGGTGGAGCGAGTACAACGCCGACTCGGATGTGTGGGCGCCGGACATCTCGTTCCACGGCGGGAAGTACCTGATGTACTACTCCGTCTCCAAGTTCGGCTCGAACACCTCGGCGATCGGCCTTGCCACCTCCACGACGGGCGAGCCGGGCAGCTGGACCGACCAGGGAAAGGTCTACGACTCGAACTCCTCCAGCGACTACAACGCCATCGACCCCAACCTCTTCGTGGACGGCGACGGTTCGTGGTGGCTGTCGTTCGGCTCGTGGTGGACCGGGCTCAAGATGATCCGCATCGACCCCGCGACCGGGAAGCAGCACGCGGGGGACACCACCCGGCACGCGCTCGCCTCGCGGCCGACGGGCACGAAGGCGGTGGAGGCCCCGTACATCGTCAAGCACGGCGACTCCTACTACCTGTTCGCGTCGTACGACGTGTGCTGTGAGGGCACCAACTCCACGTACAAGATCAAGGTGGGGCGGGCCAGCAAGGTCACCGGTCCGTACACCGACCGGAACGGCGTTCCGATGATGGAGAACGGCGGCACCCCCGTCCTGGAGTCGCACGGCCGGTACGTCGGGCCCGGCGGCCAGTCGGTGATGCGGGACGAGGACGGTGATCTGCTCGTCTACCACTACTACGACGGCCAGGACAACGGGGCGCCCAAGCTCGGCGTCAACCTCCTTGACTGGAGCAGCGGTTGGCCGGTCGCGCACTGACCGCCTGAATCGGGTGCCGCGGGTGTCGGGTGGTCACGCCCGCGGCACCACCATCACGTCCGTGCCCTTGCGCGGATCTCGCGCACCTCGTCCGCGGGCACTCCGTCGTCCACCACGAGCAGGTCGAAGTCGGCGAGCGGGGCCGGGGCGTACAGCCCGTGGTATGTATGGTGATCGACGTGCAGTTGAGGTACAGCTTCCGCCTGTACCCGAACGGCCCCCAACGTGCAGCGCTGGCCAGGGCGTTCGGGTGTGCGCGTGTGGTCTACAACGACGCGCTCCGCGCCCGTGAGACCGCCCGCGCATGCGGCGAGGCGTTCCCCAAGATCGGGGACCTGTCCAAGTTGCTGATCACCGAGGCGAAGAAGACCGACGAGCGGGCCTGGCTCGGCGACGTTTCGGCCGTGGTGCTGCAACAGTCCCTCCGGGACCTGGACACCGCGTACCGGAACTTCTTCGACGGGCTCAAGGGCAAGCGCCCCCGCATGGGAGTACCCCGGTTCAAGTCCCGCAAGAACCCGCGCCAGGCCGTCAGGTTCACCGCGAACGCCCGGTGGAAGATCACGACTGGCGGAGACCTGTCCTTGCCGAAGATCGGAGACGTGCGGGTCAAGTGGTCCCGCAACCTCCCCTCCACGCCGTCCACCGTGACCGTGATCAAGGACGCCGCCGGAAGGTACTTCGCCTCGTTCGTGGTCGAAACCGAACCCGGAACGCTTCCCGATACTGAACAGGTCGTCGGCATCGACCTCGGGTTGGGGCACTTCGCCGTCCTCTCCGACGGCACGAAGATCGACGCGCCCCGCTTCCTCCGCAGGGCCGAGAAGAAGCTCAAGCGCGCACAGCAGGCCCTGGGCCGGAAGGCCAAGGGCAGCAACAACCGGGACAAGGCCAGGGTCAAGGTCGCTCGCGCTCACGCACGGGTGGCCGACGCACGGCGGGAGTTCCACCACCAACTTTCCACCACGCTGATACGCGATAACCAAGCGGTCGCGGTGGAAGACCTGGCGGTGAAGGGCCTCGCCCGCACGCGCCTGGCCAAGTCCGTGCATGACGCCGGTTGGTCCGCTTTCGTCGCGATGTTGGAGTACAAGGCCGCCAAGCTCGGCCGCACCTTCCACCGCATCGCACGCTTCGAGCCGACCTCTCAGGTCTGCTCGGCCTGCGGCGTCAAGGACGGTCCCAAGCCCCTCCACGTCCGCATCTGGACGTGTGAGGCATGCGGAACCGTCCTCGATCGCGACATCAACGCGGCGGTCAACGTCGCCAAGGCCGCCGGACTGGCGGTGACAGCCTGTCGAGCGCAGGTAAGACCGGAACCTCTGGTCCCGGCACAGCGCGGTGAAGCAGGAACCCACCGAGACGGTCAGCCGACCGTGGTAGGAATCTCCGCCCTTTAGGGCGGGGAGCGGAAGTCAATCGCAGTGGAAGCAGGAGGGCGGAGGCGGCAGGCCCACCATCACCGTCGGCTCGGTCGGCCTCGACGGCGACTTCATCCGCGCGTTCGCGGGCGAGGGCGCCCCGGCCCGGGGCATCGACGACCTCCTCGACCGCTTGGAGCGCGACGAGTTCGACCTGGTCGCCGTCGGCCGGGCCCTGCTCCAGGACCCGGAGTGGGCGGCGAAGGTCCTGGGGGACCGGTTCGATGAGCTCAAGCCGTACGATGCGGTGGCCCTGAAGTCGTTGAGCTGAGCGCGCCGTTGAAGGGCACCGGTGCTGACCGGTGCCCTTCTGGCGGCCCGAGCTGGCCTGGCGGTCCGATCCAGCCTGGCGGCCCGAGTCAGTGGTCCTTCGCTGCCTGATTGCGGAAGGTGATCATCCGGTCGGGCTCGATCCGGGCCCACGGCAGCCCGCTCATCCAGCTGTCCCAGGCCTGGCGTCCGTACACCTCGATCAGGAGCGACGCCAGGCCCTCGTCCTTGGCCGGGTTCACCTCCCGTGCCGTGCCGTGCACCGTGATCTGTAGCCGTTCGCCGTCGATGACCGAGGCGGAGACGGCGGGGCGGGCGCGGATGTGCCGGAAGCGGAGGGAGTCGGCGCCCGAGCCGAAGTGGAGGTGGCCCCGGTAGAAGAGTCCGTCGACCGGGCCCACCCGTGGCTCGCCCCGGGCCGTCGTGGTGGCCAGGGCCATCACGCGCATCGCGCCCAACTCGGTGACCACACCCGCGGCGTCGAGACGGCGGTCCTCGGTGACGATGGAGCGGAGGTGCGGGCCCGCCGCGGCATACGAGGCGTCGAGTAAGCGCTGGAGGCGCTGTAGGTCTTCAGGGGTCTCATGCATGCCGTCAGTCTGCACCCGGGACCCGGACCCGAGCCGGGCCGGGCCGGTCAGGGGGTGAGGTCGTCGAACTGGTCCAGGAGGGCATCGGCCGGGGTGGTGTCCGGGATGGTGAACTCGCCGTTGTGGAGGGGCTGTTCGGTCCAGATGACCTTGCCCGCCGGGGTGTAGCGAGTGCCCCAGCGCTGGGCGAACTGCGCCACCAGGAACAGGCCGCGCCCGTCCTCGTCGGTGGCCCGGGCCCGCCGCATGTGCGGGGAGGTGCTCGAGCCGTCGGAGACCTCGCAGATCAGGCTGCGGTTGTGAAGGAGTCGTACCTTGATGGGCGGCGCCCCGTACCGGATCGCGTTGGTGATCAGCTCGCTGAGGATCAGCTCCGTGGCGAACCCGATCTCCTCGAAGCCCCAGTCCCGCAGCTGCGCCCCGCACTGCGCGCGCACCGGGGCCACCGCCGCCGGATCCGGCCGCACCTCCCACTCCGCCACCTTCGACGGGGCGACAAGGCGGGTGCGCGCCACCATCAGGGCGACGTCGTCGGACGCGTGCTCCGGCAGCATCGCATCGAGCACCGCCTGGCAGGTGTCCTCCGGGGTGCGGGCCGGTTCGCCCGCGAGGACGTCTTGCAGCTGGCCGAGGCCGACGTCGATGTCCCGGTCCCGGCTCTCGATCAACCCGTCCGTGTACAGGACGAGTTGTGAGCCCTCGGGCAGTTGCAGCTCGGTGGTTTCGAAGGGATGGCCGCCCAGGCCGAGCGGCAGCGACGCCGGCACGTCCGGATGGGTGACGGAGCCGTCCGGATGGACCACCGCGGGGCCGGGGTGTCCGGCCCGGGCCACCGTGCACCGCCCGGTCACCGGATCGTAGATCGCGTACAGGCAGGTCGCCCCGGTGACCTCCTTGCTCTCGCGCGCCCGCGGACCGTCGTCGGCGGGGTCCTCCTCGCTGTCGATGCGGGCGACCAGGTCGTCGAGGCGCCCGAGGAGCTCGTCCACCGGCAGGTCGAGGGCGGAGAAGTTGTGCACCGCGGTACGCAGTCGCCCCATCGTGGCCGCCGCGTGCAGCCCGTGCCCGACCACGTCGCCGACCACGAGCGCCACCCGGGCGCCGGATAGCGGGATGACGTCGAACCAGTCCCCGCCCACCCCGGCCTCCGCCGGGAGATACCGCCAGGCCACCTCGAGCGCGTCCTGCTCGGGCAGCGCGCGCGGCAGCAGGCTGTGCTGAAGGGTCACGGCCATGGCGTGCTCCCGGGTGAACCGGCGCGCGTTGTCGATGGCCACCGCCGCCCGCGCCGCCAGCTCCTCCGCGAAGGACAGGTCCTCCTCCTCGAAGGCCGGGGTATCCCCTGACCGCCAGAAGTTGGCCAGGCCGAGGACCACGCCCCGTGCCTGGAGCGGCACCGTCACCAGGGCGTGCACCCCGTACTGCTGTGCCTTGCGCGAGCGGTCCGGGTTCTGCTTGTGCCAGTCGCGCACCGAGGCCAGGTCGGTCTCCAGGACCGCCCGCCCAGACTCCAGGGCGCGCATCTGGGGCGACGCCGCCACGAAGGTGATCGTCTCCCCGACCGGGTACATCGCCCGCACCTCGGGAGGCCCGCCGCTGAACGCGGCCCGACGCAGGCCCGTGGTGCCGCTCGGCTCGTCGCCGCGCAGGACCGGCTCCATGAGGTCGACGGTGACCAGGTCGGCGAACCCGGGGACGGCCACGTCCGCGAGCTCTTCCGCGGTGCGCTCCACGTCCAGCGTGGTGCCGACCCGTACGCCCGCCTCGTAGAGCAGCATCAGCCGCCCCCTGGCCATCTCCGCGCGCCCGGTGACGGCCGCGAGCTCCGTGGTGTCCCGCAGCGTCACGACACTGCCCGCGGAACCGCCGTACGGGGCCGTGGGGCGGATGTTCACCGCGAGCAGGCGGTCACCGGCCGGATACACCTCATCGGTGACCGGCTCACCCGAGGCCAGGAGCCGCGTCATCGTCGCGTCGAGCCCCAGCTCCCGCACGTGCCGCCCCTCCACGTCCGCGGGCAGCTCGAGCAGGCGGCGCGCCTCGTCGTTGACCAGCTGGATCCCGCCGTCGGCGGTGGTGATCAGGACGCCCTCGCGGACCGCGTGCAGCACCGCTTCGTGGTGCTCATACATCCGCGTCATCTCCGCCGGGCCGAGCCCGTGCGTCTGCCGCCGCAACCGCCGCGACACCAGGCCCGCCCCGGTGGTGGCCAGGACGAGCGCGGCCGCACCGGCGACGAAGATGATCGGCATGTGCCGTTCGCCGAGGCCGGTCACGCTCTGCACGGTGAGCCCGGCGGACACCATGCCGACGACCTTGCCGTCCGCATCGGTCACCGGGACCACGGCCTGGACCACTTCGGTCTGTACGCCGCGCCGGACGGGCCCCTCGGCGCTCTCGACGGTGGTACGGCCGGCGAGCGACGGTTCGATGGTGCCGATGAACTTCTGTCCGATCCGGGCCGGGTCGGGGTGCGTGATGCGGGTCCCCGTCGTGTCCATCACCACGAGGAAGTCGACGCCCGCCTTCTTCCGGGTCACCTCGGCGCGCGGCTGAAGGACTGCCGTCGGATCGCGGCTGTCAAGCGCCTCCAGCATGCCCGGAGCGTTCGCGAACGCCTCGGCCGCCGCCACCGACTGGAGCTCGGCCTGGTGCTCGCTGTCGGTCTTCGCCTGGAGCACCATGGCCGTCACGGCGGCCGCGACCAGGAGCACCACGATCACGACCTGGAGCACGAACACCTGCCCGGCGGCGCTGCGCATATTCAGCAGGGAGCGCAGTCCTGAGGGCGCGGCGGCGCCTGGGCCCGTCCCCGGCGGCCGCACACGCGGCTCATGCCGGTGCCGGCGGAAAATCCCCGTCATAGCCCATGCCTAACACCAATGTCGGCCGTGCGGCACGACGCCGACGGTCCGAGCAGACATTCCCCGGCAAACCTACTCAGCTTTACCGGGCCTCAGGAACCCCAGGGAGCTCACGGATCTCACGGATCTCGGACTCCTCCGGCTGGTGCTCGCACCGGACCGCATGCGGCCACTGTACGAACCTCCCATTGGCGCACTCCACGAGGTGCCGCCTGCCGTGGGCGAGCACGCCGTGGGGCCGTAGCCCGGTCAGGCTCGCGGTCGTGTACGCGGCGCTCAGGCTGCCCAGGTCGTGCACGATGCCGATGCTGAAAAGCGACTGGGTCTCGGCGATGGCCTCATGGTCGCCCGCCCGGATCACCACGCGCATCTCGGGCGCGACCGCTCGTACGGCCACGGAGACCGCGATGTTGTCCAGATCGTCGGAGGCGACGGCGGCCATGGCCCGGGCCTTGGGGAGGCTGAGCCTGCGCAGCACGAACTTGTCGGTGGCGTCCCCGATGACGACGGGCACGCCGAGCGCCCTGGCCAGGCGCAGGTTGGGGGCCTTCGGGTCGCGTTCCACCGCGATGACCCCGATACCGAGCTCCTGCAACCGGGTGCACAACCGCAGACCCACCTGGCCGAACCCGACGACCACCACATGCCCCGCGCGCGGCAGCGCCCGGGAGCCCACCATGCCGATCGAGCGCGGGGCGAGCAGCCGGTCGACCATTCCGGCGGTGAAGACCGCGGTGAAGACGATGGTGATGAGCATCGCGAGGCTGGCGAACACCAGATACGCGGTGGAGCCATGCGATGCGGACACCGGGCCGACGGTCGCCACCGTCCGTACCGCCTCGAAGAGGGCCTCCACCGGCGGCCGGTGATGGAACACCACGGTCCACACCCAGTCCGCGACGAGCACCGCGAACAGCCCGGCGAGCCCGAACAGCATGATCCGCGAACTGCCGTCGTGCGGCCGCAGCTGGCCCCGGATCTTCCCGAGCCGGGCCTGGTACTTCACCGAGCGCGACGGCCGGTACGTCTCCAGACGTACGGTGTCGTCCTGCCACCGGGCGCCGACGTGACCCGAGGACGTCGGATGGAGCGCCAGCAGGTCGGGCTGGAGACAGGCGGCGAGCAGCACCGGAGCGGCGACCTCGGCCGGGGACGTGACCTGGCAGTTCGGGACCACGCGCACGAGTTGCTCGGCCACGGTCCGGTCGAAGACGGTCACCACCAGCGTGATGCCCGGCCGGAGGTGCTCGACGGCGAGCGCGTAGCGCAGGGACTCGGCATCCTCGTCGAGGAGGATCGCGACACCGGCCACCTCACGGTCCAGGGCCTGGCGCAGGTCGGCGTCCGTGGGCTGCGCCAGGTGACGCACCACGTGTCCCGCCGATCGCAGGGAACCACAGACCCTGCGCGCCGACTCGCGGCCGATCACCACGAAATGCCGCGGCCGCGCTCCGCCGAGAGCAAGCGGAGCACCGGAAGCGTTCTCCGTGCCGTCGGGTCTTTCAGAAATCTCGGATGTCTCAGATGTCTCAGATGTCAAGGACGCAGACATCAGTAATCACTGGTCAACTTCCAGGGGACGGTGGTGGGTTGGGCAGCTTCGCCGGTACGCCCACGGAAGCGCGATCGCGCAGGACGCCAAGAGAGCAAGAGAGGGAGAGCGCCAGGACTCGCCGGCCCTCAACGAGGGCCACCCTGGCCGTTCAACGGCGCCGAGGGTCGCCCGGCGGCTCGCGTACCCCGACCGTATGAGCGGCCCCGCGACCGCACCATGGACAGATGCCAAACTCCCGGAGATCCGGGTTCATACATCTGCTCAACACCCATTCCGCGATCATGCCCTACGGTCTTGCCTCTGAATTCGTTGCGCGAATGCCCCACAGGGCCACCGGTGCGCCTCGCCCGCATCCACCGCGCCGTGCCCCGAACTCCTTCGATCGCTAGGGAACCCATGAGCGCGCAACCGACCACCAAGGTGGCCGCAGATCCTGACCACCCCGCACAGCCGCCGTCTCCCGGCGGCGACGGGCTCAAGGCCGGGCTGAAGAACCGGCACTTGTCCATGATCGCCATCGGCGGCGTCATCGGCGCCGGCCTGTTCGTCGGCTCCGGCGCCGGGATCGCTGCGGCCGGGCCCGGCATTCTGATCTCGTACGCCCTCGTCGGCCTGATGGTCGTCCTCGTGATGCGGATGCTCGGCGAGATGGCCGCCGCCAATCC
>NZ_JBSFUT010000026.1:0-123243 GCF_053591935.1 Streptomyces sp. NPDC002851
CGGCCCGGACCGGGGGCCTTCTCCCCGGCCCCGCCCCTTCCCGTACGCTGGGGGCTCTGCCCCCTGCACCCCCGCTCCTCAAACGCCGGAGGGGCTTGATTTGAAACGCCGGAGGGGGCTTGATTTGCTCACCGGTGCCGCGGGAACTCCACCACCTGCTGGTACGTCGGCCGGTTCTGCCACTGGATCGGCTGGTGCGTGATGCCGCCGACCGCGCGGTGGATGATCGCGTCCGCGCACCACTGGTCGCCCGCGGCGCAGTTGTCGTCGCCGGGGTAGACCTCCGACGCCGGTTCCGCGGCCGCCTTCGCGAGGGTGTCGAGGAGCGCGTCCCGGCAGGCGTCCAGGTCGCCGCCGCCGCAGTACGTGGCGCCGAGCCCGCCCTCGACCGGCTCGCCCAGGACCGCGCGCAGGTCCTTGTCGACAAAGCCCCACCAGCCGTACTGGAAGGCGGAGCCCGCGTGCCCGCCGGTCGGACCGTGGCCCGCTGACGGCGCCTCGTCGATCGCGAGCTGCCCCTTGAGCGCGTCGTACAGTCCGGCGCCCAGGCCCGGCTTGAACTCCGCCTCTACGAGGAGGGGCCACCAGGCGTCCATGATCCGGACGGCGTCCGGGTGTGCGTACGTCTTGCTGCCCGCCGCGGTCTGGTTGCGCTGCGCGCCCGCCTTCTGCCAGGCCTCCAACTGCTGTACGGCCCTGGCGAGTTCCGGGTCCGTGACCGGCTTGCTGCGCAGCACCTTGAGCAGTTCCGGCAGGACCTGTTCGCCGCGCAGGTCGGTGACGCCCGCCTCGGCCATGGCCCGGGTGAGCGAGGCGCGGGTGACGCCGCCGTCCTCGACGAGCTTCTTGACCCGGCCGTCGAGCAGGTCGCCGCGGTGGACGGCGCCGTGACCGAAGCCGGCGGCGCTGTAGTCGTCGGCCTGCTTGTTGTTCCAGGAGATGTAGTAGTCCTGGTTCACGGACTGCGGGTGCTCGGCGGGCGGCGTATAGGCCGAGGTGTTGTCGGCGGGGTCGAAGTCCCGCCATTCGTACGCCGCTTCGGCCCGGACCGGGAAGGCCGGGTCGACGCCCTCGGCGCGCTCCGGGTTGAGACCGCTGTTGTAGTACGCGATGTCGCGCGAGTCGGCGTAGAACCAGTTGAAGGCGTAGCCGATGTGGTCGGCGGCCCGCATGAAGGACCCGGCGTCCTTGACGTACGACGGGTCGTTGAACATCTGGAAGCCGATGATCGAGTCGGCCTCGTGCCGGTAGGTGGAGCGCAGCGAGGTGTACGCGACGG
The DNA here is from genome assembly GCF_053591935.1 of Streptomyces sp. NPDC002851. Taxonomy (NCBI): domain Bacteria; kingdom Bacillati; phylum Actinomycetota; class Actinomycetes; order Kitasatosporales; family Streptomycetaceae; genus Streptomyces; species Streptomyces sp. NPDC002851. Next base: position 1,280 of record NZ_JBSFUT010000026.1, read on the forward strand.
GCTTGCCGTCGACGGTCGCGCGGTGCGTGACGATGCCGTACTTGGTGCGGAACACCTGCATCCGGTACGAGCCTTCGGCCGTGGAGTCGGCGAGCGTCGGCTTCCAGGCGTTCTTCTTCTCGAGCTTCTCCAGGGGCAGGCAGTCGCCGCGGTAGCGGTAGTGGTTCGACTTCTTGGTGGGTGCCCGGCCGTCCGGCTCGCAGAGTTCGACGGCGTACGTGTCGGTGATGTCCTGCGAGGCGGAGGTGGCGCTCCACGAGTAGTCCTGGCCGCGGCCGAGCTGGATGTACATGCCGACCCCGGCGAAGGAGACGCCGCGGGCGCTGATGCCAGGGCCCTGGAGCTCCTGCATCATCAGGAGCTGGGGCGCGAAGTAGCCGGTCTGCGGCCCGAAGACGGCGATCGGGTTTCCGCTGGCCGTGTGCTTGCCGGAGACGAGCAGGGCGTTGGACATGCCCTTGCCCTCGGCGGCGCTGCCAGTGGCGAAGGTGTCCTCGGGCAGTACACCGTCGTCGTAGAGGCCCTGGAGCTTCTTCAGCTTCTCGGGCGCCTCGACCGGGTCCTTCGCCGGTTCCTTCCCTTCTTCTGTGGCGGCGGATCCGGTGCGGTCGTAGACGAGTTGTTCGCGCTCGACCGTGCCCGGGTCCGGCAGTGCGCCGCCGCGCGGGTTCTTGGGCTTGCCCGCGTACGGGAAGCTGGAGCCGTCGTGGATGGTCTGGACGGTCTCCGGGTCGTTCCGCTGCCGGAAGGACTCCCAGATCTTGGTGCCCTTTTCCACGCCGTACTTCTGTTGCGCCTGAAGCAGGGAGAGCGCGGCCTCGACCTCGCCGCCGCCTCCGTTGCCGAAGAGGCCGCCGACGACCGAGGCGAGCGCGATCAGGTCGGTGAGCTTGAACGGCTTGATCTCGCCGCTGTTGGTGACCGCGTCGATCTTGCCGGTGAGGACGTACTCGCCGGGGAAGTAGCGTCCCTTGTGGGCCTGTTCGCGGTAGGCGTTGAGGCCGTCGACGTAGGCCTGGGCGTCCTTCATGGCCTGTTCGCCGCGGGCGCCGTTGTGTTCCCGTATCCACTCGACCTGGCGCTCCAGATCCTCTTCCGAGTACGGCGCCATGGGCCAGAACTGCTGCTCCAGGCCCTGGTTGGCGAGCGCGCCGCCCGCGAAGGAGGTGAGCTCGCCGCGGCCGATGTGCCGGAACAGGTCGATCAGCCAGAGCCGGTCCTGCCCGGCGGCGTAGCCCGCGCCGAACTCGGTGCCGTAGCGGGTGGTGCCCTTGATGTGCGGGACACCGTTCTGCTTGTCCCGGGTGATCGTCACGTCGGGGTGCGGGCGGGTGACGGAGTCGACCTGGTCGTCCGGCACCCCGAAGGACGCGTCCCGGAAGAAGTCCGTGAGGGTGGCGTCGGTGACCTTGCCGTATCCGGAGGAGAGGGCGTCGTAGGGGCCCAACTGGTCGTCGCTGTGAGCGGGTTTGGTACCGAACACGCGGTGGCCGAGGATCTCGGCGAGCGTCGCGGAGCCGTTCGCGCCGGGCGGCAGGATGTCGACGCACTGCTTGCCGCAGTAGTCCTCCGGCCTGTCCGGCTCGGCGGCGGTCGCGGCCGTGGCGGCCGTAGCGGCCGTAGCGGCCTGCTGAGGCACAAGCAGCCCGGCGAGCAGGGCCGCGGCGGCGACGAGGACGCCGGTGGCTCTGCGGGTGCTGCGGGGTGCGGTGCGGGGGATGCGCCGTCGCATTCCTGCTCCTCCCGGGGGTCGGTGGTGGCCGGGAGGTTACCGGCGGTAGAGCCGGTACTGAAGATGAACAACCGTCACCTTTCTGAATCACCACACGCGTGGGGCATGCCGGATGCGTGCGGCGCCTGAAGCACCGCGGCCCGTGCGACAGTCACAGAGAGTTCCGGCAGTCACAGAGAGGACTTACGCGGAGCGCACGCCCCATGTGGTGGACTCCCCGCAACCTCGCGTATGGCAGCCATCGGAAAACGAATGGCACCGAAAGGGAGCCGGATCGCGGGTCGGTACGTCTATAGGCCGACGTCTCTTCGCGGACGCCGAGGTCCGAAGTACAAGCAGGACACGCAAGTACACGGCACGGAGGTGCGTTGCCATGGCCGGTTTCCGGAGCCTTGCGAGACAGGTGCGGGACCCGCACAACGACCTGGCGCTGCGGCGGTATTCGCTGCGCAAATGTCTGGAGCGGTTCGCCCCCTACGGGCACCGCGCGACCTGGGACCACCTGTGCGCCCGCGCCGGGTTCGGACCCGAGGACCGCTCCCCCGATCCGGCCCGGCTCACGGCCGCGCTCGACGAGTTGGAAGAGGCGCGGGCGGTCTGGCTCGCGTACGAGGCGGAGTTCGCGTCCCGCCGCAAACAGGAGAAGCACGACGGCCTGCGCCGCCCCGGCAGCATGGACGACTGGCACCGACTCACCTGGGGCGGCCACGGCGTGGCCTGGTGCGACGACCCGCACACCCACCCGACGGAGCCGCTCGCCGAGGTCCTGCGTCGGCTGATCTCGGCCCTGGAGCGGGAGCCCGGCGAGGAGTGCCCGGTCTGCTCCTCGTCCGCGATCGTCTGGCGGCACGGCCTGGCGCACGAGCCGGGCGCGGGCCCGGTCTGCACGGGCTGCGGCATCGTCGTCCCGCAGCCCGTGCTCGCGCCCCGCGCCCTCACCCGGGCCCGACTGTGCCGGGACCTCACCCCGGCGTGAACACGGCGGGGGTGCGCCGGCGCTGCCGCACCCCCGTATTGCCACGGGCGGACCTCACGGCAGGAGCACGTCCGTGTGGATGGTGAGCTTGAACTGGGCGTGCGTGATCGGCGTCGCAACCCCGGTACCGCTTCTTCGTGCCGAGATCTTGAAGCCGAGCGGCGTGCCCTTGTGCACATACATCTGCCAGTGGTACTGGCGGTACTGCCCGCCGCCCGTGGGCGGATAGTCGGTGGTCGCCGTCGAGTCGTACCCGTCGGTGAGCGGATGCCGTACGAACCGCGCACGGTACTCGGTGGGCGTGGCGTCGCCCTGCCAGAAGACGAGCGCCGAGAGCAGCCCCCAACCGTCGTGGCTCGGCCATATCAGTCCGGAGCGGGCGTCCGGGTACTGCGACTGGTTGTCCCCGCCGTGCGATGGGTCGTGCATCTTCCATGGGTCGTACGACTCCCGGCCGTCCCCGTAGGGGAAGCGCACCAGGTGGTAACCGTCGTTGTCGTACGTGATTTTCTGCTGTCCGTCGTGCGAGGCGTCCCACAGCAGGGAACACACGGCGATGCTCATCGACCTTCCTCCTAGCATCAGTTGCATGGTGCAGGTCTGTCTGAACGGTGCCCGCGGTGCGGGCGACGGTGCGCTCGTACCGATGTCCCCGGGGGACGCGGCGGATGCCGCGGCGGCCGCGGTCGCCGCGGGAGCGACGGACGTACACGTCCATCCCAAGACCCCCTGCGGGCGGGACACTCTCTCGGCTCGGGCGGTTACGGCCACCCTCGAAGCGATACGTTCCCGGGTCACGGTCCCCGTAGGCGTGACCACGTGCGCCTGGGCGGAGCCCGATGCGCGGGAGCGCGTGGAGCGGGTGCGGTCGTGGACGGTGCTGCCCGACCACGCCTCCGTCAACTGGCATGAGCCCGGCGCGGAGTTGGTCGCCGCAGCGCTCCTGGAGCGGGGTGTGGCGGTCGATGCGGGTGTGTGGTCGGGGACGGATGGGGCTCGGCGCTTTCTCGCGTCGCCTCTTGCCGCGCGGGTGGGGCGGGTGTTGGTGGAGGTGACGGAGCACGGGGCCCGGGCTGCGGAGGCTGCGGCGCACGCGCTTCTTGCGGAGTTGGGGGCGGAGCCCGGCGGGGCTGTGCGCGGGCGGCCTGTGCTGTTGCACGGGGAGGAGGGTGGCGCCTGGCCCGTGTTGCGCCTTGCACGACGGCTCGGTCTTGCTACGCGGATCGGGGCCGAGGATGTGCTCGTCCTGCCGGACGGGCGGGCGGCGGGGTCCAATGCTGAGCTGGTGGCGGCTGCGATGTCCGCACCCCGCACGAACTGAGCGACGCCCCGGTCCGTTGACACCGGCCACCCGGGACACCATCCTGAGCAAGCGCTTAGATATCTCAGTGCAGGGAAGAGTCGGGAGGCAGGGACATGGCAGAGCCGAGGACCTTCACGTCGGCCGAGGAGCTCCGGGCGGCCGTCGGGGAGCAGCTGGGCACCAGTGACTGGCTGGAGATCGACCAGAAGCGGATCGACCTGTTCGCCGAGGCGACCGGGGACCACCAGTGGATCCACGTGGACCCGGAGAAGGCCGCGCAGGGTCCCTTCGGTACGACCATCGCGCACGGCTATCTGACGCTCTCACTGCTGCCCGCCCTGGTGCCCCAGGTCATGCGGGTCGACAACGTGAAGATGGGCGTCAACTACGGCACCAATAAGGTGCGTTTCCCTTCTCCCGTTCCGGTGGGCTCCCGGGTGCGGGCCACTGGAGTACTGAAGGAAGTCGCCGAAACGTCCGACGGTGGGGTGCAGCTCACCACCGCCGTCACCGTGGAGCGCGAGGGCAGCGACAAGCCCGCCTGTGTGGCGGAGTCGGTGTCCCGCTTCTACTTCTGAGAACCCGGGACCCGGGAGGGGGCGGACTACCGGCGCGCCCCCACCATGCGCAGCACGAGGTCGGCGTAGGACGCGCCGACCTCGTCCGGCGTGCGGCGCCCCGCCGCGTTGAACCAGCGGGCCACGTCGATGCAGAGGGAGAGCACGGCCAGGGTGGCGCCGGGTACGTCCGGGACGTCGAACTCGCCCGCCCTGACGCCGTCTTCCAGGATCCGGCGCACCGCCGCGTCGCACTTGCGGCGCAGCTGGACGACCTCGGCGCGGTGCTCCTCGCCGAGCGCGTCCAGCTCGTACTGCACCACGCGCGCGGTGGTGTGGTGCCCGGCGTGCCAGACGACGAAGGAGCGTACGGCCGTGGCGAGCCGCTCGGTGGCGGTGCCCTCGCCGTCGGCGGCGGCCCGCAGGATGGCGAGCGCCTTGGCGTGGCCGAGGGTGCTGATCCGGTGGAGCAGCTCTTCCTTGGTCTTGTAGTGGATGTAGAGCGCGGCCGGGCTCATACCGGCGCGGCCCGCGATGTCCCGCGTGGTGGTCGCGTGGTAGCCGCGCTCGGCGAAGGCCTCGACGGCCGCCACGAGCAGCCGCCTGGCCGCGTCCGGGGCCACCTCGCCCCACGGCTGTTCCTCACCGCCGGTCTGCTCCGCCGTGCTCATCACTCGCCCTTTCCCAGTCCGAGGACGAACACCATACATCCTGGGGTGAGCAAGCGCTTAGGCCCCGAACGCGTCAGGGCGTCTTGTACGGGTCATGGTCCGTGAGGATCTTCTCCAGGCGGGCCTGGTCGACTCGGCTGTAGATCTGCCCGACCTCCTGCCGGTCCCTGATGACCTTGGACAGCGTGAAGGAGGAGGTGACGAGGTAGAGGAGGCCGATGCCCAGGAAGGCGCGCACCCAGACATCGACGTCCATGTAGAGAATGGCCACGGCCACCGCGACCAGGGAGACGCTGAAGGATGCGACGGCCATGCCGTAATAGGCGGCCGTGTTCTGTGGCTTGATCGGCTCATCAGTCATGCCCGACAGGATGGCCGCGCGCCCCGACTTCCGTATCCGCCGAGGTACTCAGATAGGTACTCAGAACGCCGATACGCCCGTCAGCGCCCGCCCGATGACCAGCTTCTGGATCTGGCTCGTGCCCTCGTAGAGGGTCATCACGCGGGCGTCGCGCAGGAGTTTGCCCGCCGGGTACTCGTCGATGTAGCCGTAGCCGCCGAAGACCTGGAGGGCGTTGTTGGCGGCGCGGACCGCGGCCTCCGAGGCGAACAGCTTGGCCTTGGAGGACTCCGTGGCGAACGGCTCGCCGCGGTCGATCAGGTCCGCCACCCGCCAGGTGAGCAGGCGGGCCGCGTCCACGTCCACGGCGATGTCGCTGATCAGCTCCTGGATCAGCTGGTGATGGGCGATGGTACGGCCGAACTGCTCGCGCTCGCCCGCGTACGTGACCGCCGCGTCGAGGGCGGCCTGCGCGATGCCGACGCAGCCCGCGGCCACCGACATCCGGCCCTTGGCGAGCGCCGACATGGCGACCGAGAAGCCCTTGCCCTCGGGCGCCAGCAGCGCGCTCGCGGGCACCCGGACGTCTTCGAGGACCAGCTCGGCGGTGGCCTGGCCGCGCAGGCCCAGCTTGCCGTGAACGGTGCGCCGGGTGAGGCCGGAGGTGTCGGTGGGGACGAGGAAGGCGGAGACGCCGCGGTGGCCAGGGGTGTCGTCGGTGCGGGCGAAGAGGAGCACCACGTCGGCCCAAGTCCCGTTCGTGATGAACATCTTGGTGCCGTTGATGACGTACGTATCGCCGTCCCGTACGGCCTTGGTGGCGAGGTTGCCCGCGTCGGAGCCGGTGCCCGGCTCGGTGAGCCCGAAGCAGCCGACGTACGCGCCGGAGGTGAGGCCGGGCAGCCACTGCCGCTTCTGCTCTTCGCTGCCCCAGGCGGCGATGGTCTTGGCGACCAGGCCGAGCGAGACCGAGACGATGCCGCGCACGGAGGAGTCGCCGCGGCCCAGTTCCTCGGTGACCAGGCAGTACGCGAGGTGGTCGCCGCCGGATCCGCCGTACTCCTCGTCGATGGTCAGGCCGAGGAAGCCGAGCTTGCCGAGCTTCTTGACGATCCCGCGGTCCACGCTCTCGGTGCGGTCCCACTCGATGACGTGGGGCTTGATCTCGCGCCGTACGAATTCCTCGGCGAGCTGCCGGACCGCGTTCTGCTCCTCGCTCAGTTCCAGGTTCACGCCCGCGCCACCCGCCTTTAAAAACCGCTTGGTTGCCACTTGGTTGCCGCTGGAATTACCGCTCGGCGGCCAACTTAATTATCACTGCTAGTTTTCTGTTCGCAGGCCCTACTATGAGCCGCATGGCCCGACCGCGCAAGCCCCTCCTCAGCCGAGACCGGATCGTCGACACGGCCCTCGCACTCGTGGACGCGGAGGGCCTCTCGGCCGTGTCCACGCGGCGGCTCGCCGCCGAGCTGGGCGTGAGCGGACCCTCGCTCTACAACCACTTCCGCACGAAGGACGAGATCCTGGAGGCGGTCGCGGACTCGGTGAGCGCCCGGGTCGACCTGTCGATGTTCGAGGACGGGCGGCCGTGGCGGACCGCGCTGCACGACTGGGCCGTCTCCTACCGCGCGGCCCTCGCCGAGCACCCGCACCTCGTGCCGGTGCTCGCGCGCGGGCCCGGCCGCCGCCCTGCCGGACTGCGGGTCGCGGACGCGGTGTTCGGGGCGATGACGGCGGCGGGGTGGCCGCCCGCGCAGGCGACCTCGATCGGCGCCCTGATGCGGTACTTCGTGATGGGCTCGGCGCTCGGCTCGTTCGCGGGCGGCTTTCCGGGCGACGAGACGGCGTACGACCCGGCGGACTATCCGCACCTGGGGCAGGCGCACTTGCTCGCGGACCGCCAGGAGAAGGTCGACGAGCGGGCCTTCGAGACGGGGTTGCGGGCGCTGCTCGATGGGCTCGAGGTGCAGTACCGGGGCCTCGGCCCGGCCGGGGCCGAGGCCTGAGCTTCCTCCGCCGGCGCTATCGGATGGGGCGCCGCCCCGTACGTCGGGACCAGCGCACGGCGATGAAGACCAGGTCGACCACCAGGAGCGCGATGCCGATGATCAGCAGGTAGCCCAGACCTTCTACCAACGCGCCGATGAACCCCAGCACGACGGCCACCAGTGCGAGGAACAGGAAGAGAGCCATCACGCGAACGCCTCCTTGGGACTGGGCGCGGGCGGCGGTCAGCGGCGTGCGAGTTGCCGTTCGCCGCCTGCTCCCGGCTCGTAGGTCATGTCGTAGTGCCGGAAGACCGCTTCCTCCGCCTCGGCGGGCAGGACGTCGTCCATACCGACCGAAGGCGCCTTCTTCACGACCGCCCTGGCGTGGGAGACCTTGAGATAGTCCGGCCCGAGGATCGCGTCGTCCAGGGGGACGAAGGCCAGGCGGTGACGGGTGGGGAGTCCGGTCCGGACCGTGGCCACGGCCGGTTCGTCGGTGGTGGTGTCCACATAGATCGCTTCGAGCACGCCGATCTTGTGGCCCTTCGGGTCGACGACGTTGTGGTTGCGCCACTCACGGATATCGGCTGCCTGGATCATGGCCTGCCCTCCTGAGCCGTTCACCCAGCCGGTGCGAGCCGTCACCACGGGAATCAGAGCCCGCCGAGACCGGCAGCGAGACCGGCAGCTGTTGCCCTTCCAGGCTATCCGGGAACCCGCGCGTCGCGCGTCCGCGCGGTGACCGTATCGACCGTGGCACACGAACGCCCGCCCGACGGCCGCGATGCCCTGAGCACCCACCGAGTTCCTGCTGCGTCAGGTCGCATCGCCGCGTCGCTCGTCCGTCTGTCCGCGTTCCGCGGGACCCCGGCGTGCGGGGTCGGTGCCGGTGTGGATGAGGATCTGCTCGGCTTGGGTGATGTTGTCGGCTCGTACGGCCTGGGCCATCGCGGCGCGTGCCGCGTCCGGCGTCGCCTGCGGGGGGACGACAAGCAGGGAGAAATGATCCTCGTCGCCCCGGGTGACGAGGACGGTGTCGTCACCGACCGGGAAGGAGTCGAGGTGCACAACCTGGTCGTCGACGATCAGTCGCTTCGGCAGTCCCTCCCAGGCACTCGCGTCCAGTCCGACGCGGGTGATCGGGCCGAGATGCCGGCTCAACGCGGTGATCAGACCGGGTAGTTCGGCGGCGATGTCACGGGATCGCGGCCACCACGCGCCATCGAGGATTCCCTCGCGAAGCCGTGTCGTCTCCAGCCTCAGAAGCGCTGTCCCGGGCTTCACGGCCTGGTGGATCGTTTCCGGCAGGAGCCTGGCGGGATGCGGGGTGTCGGAGTCGGCCATGGTGCATTCCCTCGACGGGGCTCGGCATCTTCACTGGGTAGTCCGTGGCAGAACCGCCGTGGCTGCCGCAGCGAGCTGTTCCAGGGCTTCACCGTACTCCGAAAGCGCTGGTCGCGAGGGCGGGCGGGCCCGTGCACCGGAGTAGTGTGAAGAGACCGGGAGCACTTCGCAGGAGTTGCCCGCTCCGGGCGGGGCCCCGCAGCTCAAGCACCCGATCGGGCTCCCGACCTCCGCCCAGGAGAGGTGAGGACAGTGGAGACCGTCATCACCACTGCGGTGATCCTCGCCATGATCGCCCTGGGAGTTCTGCTGATCGACCTGCTCAATGCCCAGCACGACCAAAGGATCGCGGCCTTCCGCTACAGCGGTGTCCTGCCGCTGCGCGGCGGCCGCAGCCGGAAGCGCCGGCGGTCGGCCGAGGGTACGCCCGGACACCGCGAAGAGAGGGCGGCACCGATGGCGACACTGCGCGAACGCAAGACTTACCGCACGAAGGTCCTCCGGGCGCTGTACGAGGCCACCGAAGGCAACCGCCTACTGGGCGTCGCCGGGGCCCAACTGCGCGATGACCTCGGTATCCACGAGGAGGACCTGGCTGCGGCCTGCACGTATCTGGTGGGCGAGGGCCTGATCGCGGTCGACTGGGCAGCCGGCAATACGCCCGCGATGGTCACTCTGACCCACGAGGGAATCCGGCTCATGGAGGCCGAGGAGGAGGAACGCGGCTGACGCGGCACGGGCCCTTCCCGATCAAGGACAGAAATACGACATAAGGGCAGAAATCCGACAAAAGATCCCTTCTGCCGGATAAGCGACACAGGCATAGCATGGTCAGTGGACCGGTGCACTCTCACGTGCAACCGGCCCGGAAGGGCGGCCCCGGTGTGTATACGCCGGGGCCGTTGCGCACCGTCGGCGGACGGCAGGGAACCAGCGGGTCCTGGCGAGTGTGGCGGCCGAGCAACACCCCAGCACGAGGCTCCCCTGTGACCCACTGAGGGGAGACCACCCTCTCGGGAGGGGCTGGCGCAATCAGGCCGGTGAGCTGAAAGGGCACGGCTATGGCGGAGGGTGATCGGCAGCCCGGTAGGGACGCGGTGGACCGGTCGGAGGGGTTCGGTGAGCGGCTCCTTGGGGTGCTGCTCGACCGGGCACACGAGATGCCGCCTCAGCTGATCGCTCCGCTGATCGCGGAAGAGGTGGCCAGGGTCGGTGGCCGGGACATCTCGATCCTCCTGCAGGACTACGCACAGCTGCTGCTGGTGCCGCTGCCGGGCAGACGGCTGGCCGTCGGCGGGCCCGAGCCGATCGGTGATTCCCCCGCCGGTACAGCCTTCCTGGAGGCGACCACCGTCGAGGTACCGCAGGCCGACGGTGTCCGGATGTATCTGCCGTTGCTGGACGGCAGTGACCAGGTGGGGGTGTTGGCCCTCACTCTGGAGACCGTCGATGACGACGACCGGCGCCTGCTGCGCAGGCTCACCGGTTTGATCGCCGACATGCTGGTCACCAAGCACAGCTATACCGACCAGTTCTTCCTCGCCCGGCGCCGTGAACCCATGAGCGTGGCTGCGGAAATCCAGTGGTCCTTGCTACCGCCGCTGGCGATGTCCGTACCGCAGGTCTCCGTGGCCGGGATCCTGGAGCCCGCCTACAGCGTCGCCGGGGACAGCTTCGACTACGCGCTGAACGACGACATCCTGCATGTGGCCGTGGTTGATGCCATGGGCCACGGCCTGAACGCCGCCACGATGGCCACGGTCGCCATCGGCGCCTACCGGCACTCCAGACGTGCCGGTATCGGTCTGCCCGAGATCTACACGTTCATGGATCGGGCCATCGCCGAGCAGTTCGGCCCCGAACACTTCGTGACCGCGCAGATGATGCGCCTGAACATCGCAACGGGTCACCTGCAGTGGGTCAACGCGGGTCACCCCGCACCGCTGCTGATCCGCAACCGCCAGGTCCTGCGGCAACTCGAGAGCCCGACCACCTTGCCGGTCGGCCTCGGAGGTGAAGAACCCCAGGTCAGCGAGCAGACACTACAGCGTGGCGATCGGGTCCTGTGCTTCACCGACGGCCTGATCGAGGAGCACGAAGCCGGCCAAGAGCAGTTCGGCGAGGAACAGCTCATCCACTGGGTCAACCGCGTCGGGCGGAAAGAGAAGGGAGTGCGGGCAATGGTGCGTGCGCTCTCCTGCACACTGATGGTGGAACGAGGCGGGAGTACCAGTGACGATGCGACCCTCTTCCTGATCGAGTGGCACGGGGGCGCCGCGGACCACCTCGCCGTCCTGGACTGAGCCGATAGCCGACCCGTCCTTGACGTAGCCGAGGCGCGCGGGCCCCCGGCCCTCGATCTCAATGCCGCAGTGGCTCGCTCACCCTGTCGAGGAAACGTGTCCTCCAGGCCCCGCGGGTCAGCGAGTGGCGGCCCGTCTGGCCAGGATGCGGATGCTGATCAGCGCGATCACCGCGAGCAGGATGAGGTACGCCGATACGGCCATCGACGTGCCGGTGGCCTCAAGGAGCAGCACCATCACGAACGGCGCGAGCCCGCCGCCGAACACCGCCGCGATCTGGTAGCCGAGCGAGGCGCCGGTGTAGCGCATCTCGGCGGTGAACAGCTCGGCGAACAGGGCGGCTTGGGGCCCGTACATGATGCTCAGGAAGCAGCTGGTGACGAAGGTTCCGACGGCCAGCCACAGCAGTGAGGCGGTGTCGATGAGCAGGAACATCGGTATCGCCCACAGCGCGAGCCCGACCGCCCCGAACGCGTAGATCCGGATCCGTCCGATGCGGTCGGAGAGCGCGGCCGCGAGCGGGATGAGGGCGAGCTGGGTGAGGCTGATGCAGAGCGAGACGGTCAGGACCGAGCTGCGCTGCATGCCGAGTTCGCGGGTGGTGTAGTCGAGGACGCCGGTGATGATGATGTAGAAGGTCGCGGTGTTCACGGCGAAGGAACCGCCCGCGAGGAACACCGTGCCGAGGTGCTCGCGGAGCACGGTGCGCAGCGGCGAGCGGCGCTCGCCCTCGCTCTTCTCCCGCTCGGCGAGGGCCCGTTCGGCCGCCTTGAACTCGGGGGTCTCCTCGACCTTGGTGTGGATGTACCAGGCGAGGCCGAGCACGAGCAGCCCGACCACGAACGGCAGTCGCCAGCCCCAGGACGCGAAGGCGGAGTCGCTGGTGAACGCCCCGGCGATCAGGAACACGGCGTTGGCCGTGACCACGCCGATGGGGACGCCGAGTTGGACCAGGCTGCCGTAGAGGCCGCGCTTGCCCTCCGGGGCGTACTCGGTGGCCATGAGCATCGCGCCGCCCCACTGGGCGCCGACGGCCAGGCCCTGAAAGACGCGCAGGATGACGAGCAGCAGCGGGGCGGCGATGCCGATCGTCTCGTACGTCGGGAGCAGGCCGATGCCCGTGGTGGCCAGGCCCATCGTGGTCAGGGCCAGGACCAGCATGGGCTTGCGGCCGCGCTTGTCGCCGAGGTGACCGGCGATGATGCCGCCGAGGGGGCGGGCGAGGAAGCCGACGGCGAAGGTCGCGAAGGCGGCGAGGACGCCGGCGGAGGGGCTGCCCGCGGGGAAGTAGAGGTCGCCGAGGACGAGGGCGGCGGCGATGCCGAAGACGAAGTAGTCGTACCACTCGACGGCCGAGGCGAGGGCGGCCGCGGTGGCGACGCGGCGGCGGTGGTTTTCGGCCGGGGCGGGGGTGGTGGTGGACGGGGGGACCGGTGCGGTGTCCATACGCGTGCACACTCCGAGGGTCCGTGGGGACGGGGACGTGTGGGGGGTGGTGCCGTGCCACGCGGCGTTAGCCGCATATCGACACGCTCGCGGAACGTACCGACCAGTCGGTGCGGGGTCAACGGGTTGTGCAGCAACGGTTCTGGGTGGCCTGGCCACGGGAAGCGCCGGAGGGGCTGAAGAATCAGCCCCTCCGGCGTTTGAGGAGCGGGGGTGCAGGGGGCAGAGCCCCCTGCTTACGGGAAGGGGCGGGACTGGGGAAGAAAAAGACGGCGCTAGGCGAAGACCACCAGGGCCCGGCCGCCCTTGCCCGCCAGCATGTTCTCGAACGCCGCCGGGATCCCGTCCAACCCGATCCGCTCCGTCACCAGTGACGACAGGTCCAGGCGGCCCGCACGGACGTGCTCCGCGAGGATCGGCAGGTCGCGTTCCGGGTCACTGTTGCCGTAGACGCAGCCCGAGAGCGTGCGGCCCCAGTGGAAGATCTCCAGGGCGTTGAAGGTGACTTGCTGGTCCTTGCCGCCGATGCCGACGACCGTCGTACGGCCGCCGCGCCGGGTCGACTCCCAGGCCGTACGGATCGTGGCGGCCCGGCCCACGCACTCCACCGCCACATCCGCGCCCTGGCCGTCCGTCAGTTTCCTGATGTCCTTGGCCGTTGTCTCCGAGGCGACTACGTACTCCGTCGCACCCGCCGCCCGCGCCAGCGCCTCCTTCTCCGGGGAGACGTCCACCGCCACGATCCGTTCCGCGCCCGCGATGCGGGCCGCCTGGAGCGTGGCCAGGCCCACGCCGCCGACGCCGAAGACGGCCACCGACTCGCCCGCGCGGACCCGCGCCGAGTGGTGGACCGCGCCGTACCCGGTGAGGACCGCGCAGCCGAGCAGGGCCGCGTCCGCGAGCGGGACACCGTCCGGGACCGGCAGGACGCAGTTCGCCGCGACCACCGTCTCCTCCGCGAACGCGGCGACGTTCAGGCCGGGGTACAGCTCGGTGCCGTCCGCACGGCGGGCGTAGACCGAGGCCGCCCCGGTGAGGGCCTGGGCGCAGAGCCAGACCTCGCCGAGGGTGCAGGGGTGGCAACTACCGCAGGACGGCGCCCAGTTGAGGACCACCCCGGCGCCGGGGGCCACGTGCGTCACCCCCTCGCCGACGGCGACCACCGTGCCCGCGCCCTCGTGCCCGAGGACGCACGGCGTCGGCACCCGCATCGTGCCGTTGGACAGGGACAGGTCGGAGTGGCAGACCCCGGCGGCGGCCAGGCGGACCCGCACCTGGCCGGGGCCCGGCTCGGGCAGGTCGATCTCGCCCAGTTCCAGGGGCGCGTTGACGGCGGGCAGGACGGCGGCGCGGACCACGGTGGCGTACTCCTCGATCGACGGGCGGGGCAGGGCGACGGGCGGGGGCGGAGCGGGTCAGGGGAAGGCGCTCAGAACTGCAGGGACTTCGTCTGGAGGTACTCCCCCAGGCCGTGCGGGCCGAGCTCGCGGCCCACGCCCGACTGCTTGTAACCGCCGAACGGGGCCAGCGGGTTGAAGCGGCCGCCGTTGATGTCGACCTGGCCGGTGTCCATTCGGCGGGCGAAGGCGACCGCCTCCGCCTCGTCCCCGGCCCAGACCGCGCCCGCGAGGCCGTACACCGTGCCGTTGGCGATCGCCAGGGCCTCGTCGTCGTCGGCGTACTTCAGGAGGGACAGGACCGGGCCGAAGATTTCCTCCTGCGCGATGGTCATGGCGGGCGTGACGTCCGCGAAGACCGTGGGCGGGATGAAGTAGCCCTTCTCCTGGGCGGATTCGGGGCCTCCCACCACCACGCGGGCGCCCTCGGCCACGCCCTTCTCGATGTAGCCGCGCACGCGTTCCCGCTGCTTGGCGTTGACGAGCGGGCCGATGCGGTCGCCGTACTTCGCGGCGGCAGCGGCGGCGAGTTCGACCGCCTCGTCGTACTGGTCGGCGTGGACGAGCATCCGGGTCCAGGCGCTGCACGTCTGGCCGGAGTTGGACATGACGTTGGCGACGCCGACGTTGACCGCCTTGGCCAGGTCGGCGCTGGGCAGGATGACGTTGGCGGACTTGCCGCCGAGCTCCAGGGCGACCGGTTTGACGGCCGCGCCCGCGGTGGCGCCGATCTGCTTGCCGACCGCGGTGGAGCCGGTGAAGGAGACCAGGTCCACGCCTTCGTGCGCGGCGAGCGCCTGTCCGGCGACCGTGCCGAGCCCGGTGACGAGGTTGAACACCCCTGCGGGGACGCCCGCTTCGTGCACCGCCTCGGCGAAGAGCTGGGCGACCAGCGGGGTGTCCTCGGCGGGCTTGAGTACGACGGTGCAGCCTGCGGCGAGCGCGGGAGCCGCCTTGGCAACGATCTGGTGCAGCGGATAGTTCCAGGGCGTGATCGCGCCGACCACGCCGACCGGTTCGAGCAGCACCGTCGAGTTGCCGATCTTCTCCTCGAAGGCGTACGAGGCGGCGAGTTCGGCATAGGATCCGGCGACCGCGATCGGCACGCCCGCGTGCACCTTCTGCGAGAACGGGAGCGGGGAGCCGAGCTCGGCGGTGACCGTTTCGGCGATCTCGTCCTTGCGGGCCTCGAGCACGTCGCGCAGGGCGGTGAGGCGTGCGGCGCGCTCGGCGGGCGGGGTCGCGGCCCAGGCCGGGAGTGCGGCGCGGGCGGCGCGGACCGCGGCGTCGACATCCTCGGCGGTACCGGCCGGGACGTGCGCGATCACCTGCTCGTCCACCGGGTTCACCACGGCGATCGTGTCCGGGCCCGCTGCGGGACGCCACTCGCCGCCGATGTACATGCCGTCGTGTGCCTTCATGGCACTCCTTCCGCGCCTGCTGCGCCTGCTGTCTGCGTTCTGGGTCCTGGTCCTGTCCTCAGCCTCTCAAACTAGCGGTGTTAATTTTAGGGCGCCAGGGCCGAATCGGCCCTGGCGCCCCGGACGTACTCGCTCAGGTCAGGACGGGCTCGGCGCCGCCACCGCCTCGACGGGGCGGACCGCCAGCGCGTTGTGCCGTTCCTGCCAGGTCGCGAGCGCCATCTCGCACGCGTGGTCCACGTGCCGCAGACCGCTCAGGTCGAGATGGATCGCGCGGTCGGCGGGCAGCGCCTCCAGGGAGTCCAGGAGCTTGGGCAGCCGCAGGAATGTGGCGTTGCCCAGGACGCGGACCCGCAGCGGCTCCTCGGGCGCCGCCTGCGGCGAGACCACCTCCACATGCACGTGCGATATCTCCCAGGCCGTCTTGGCGACCGCGAGCAGCAGCCCCAGGATGACGCCCTCGAAGAGGTTGCCGACCACGATGGCGACCGCCGTGGTCACCAGGATCAGCAGCTCGCCGCGGTGGCCCAGCCACAGCGGCCGCAGGTCCTTCCACGGGATGAGCTTGAACCCGGCGTGCACCAGGACGCCCGCGAGCGCGGCGACCGGGATGACGCCGAGCGCCGCCGGGAAGGCCGCCGCGAAGACCAGGAGCCATACGCCGTGCAGCACCCGGGACGCCTTGGTGCGGGCACCGGCGTGCACATTGGCGGCGCTGCGCACGATCACCGCGGTCATCGGGAGCGCGCCGAGCGCGCCGCAGACGGCGTTGCCCGCGCCCTGCGCCATGAGCTCCTTGTCGTAGTCGGTACGCGGCCCGGTGTGCAGCCGGTCCACGGCGGCCGCGCTGAACAGCGACTCGGCGGACGCGATCAGGGCGAAGGCGAGCACCGTGCCGATCATGCCGACGCTGAGGAGTCCGGCGAAGTCGTCGCCGCCGGGCGGCTGGATGGCGTCGAACAGGCCCTGCACCTCTACGCGGGCCACGGGCAGGCCGAGCACGACGACCGCGAGCGTCGCGGCGGCCACGGCGACCAGCGGGGCGGGCACGATCCGGGCGGCGGCGCGCCAGCGCGGCCAGAGCACCAGGATCGCGATGGTGCCGAGCCCGACGCAGGCGGCGGCGAGCGCCTCCGGCGAGGCGAGCACATCGGCGACCAGACCCGGGATTCCGGCCAGCTTGGCCAGGCCGCTGCCCGGCGCCTTCAGGTCGGCCATGGCGTACACCTGACCGGCGATCAGGACCAGGCCGATACCGGCGAGCATGCCCTGCACGACGGCGACGGAGATGGCCCGGAACCAGCGGCCGAGCCGCAGCGCCCCCATCGCCAGCTGGAGCAGCCCGGCGGCGAGCACCAGGACGCCGAGCGCGCCGAGGCCGTAGCGGTCCACGGCCTCGTACACGAGCACCGTCAGACCGGCCGCGGGGCCGCTGACCTGGAGCGAGCTGCCGGGCAGAAAGCCGGTGAGCAGGCCGCCCACGATGCCGGTGACGATGCCGAGTTCGGCGGGCACACCGGAGGCGACGGCGACGCCGACGCACAGCGGCACGGCCACCAGGAAGACCACGATGGAGGCGGTGACGTCGTGGCGGAGCGAGGAACGGTCGAAACGGCCGAAGCGGCCGCCCAGGCCGGAGCGCTTACTGCGGGCGGCAGCAGGCGCGGCGCCGGGCGCCGGATCCGGCGCCGCGGCGGTCATGCTGTCGTCGTTTTTCTTCACAGCAGCTTCCTCTTTCACAGCGGCAGAAAGGCGTCGGCCGCCGGCTTGTGTTCCATGACGAGACCGGTGTCGATCGCGTAGTACCAGCCGTGCAGGCGCAGTTCGCCCGCGGCCAGGCGCTCTTGTACGCAGGGGTAGTCGCGCAGCCGGTCGAGCTGTGCCTTCACGTGGCTCTGCACGGCGGCGGCCACCTGGGCGGTGTCGTCGACGCCCGGGGCCGGGGCCTCGCCCGCGGGCAGGTGGGACAGGTGCCGGTCGACCAGGGCGGCCACCGCCGGTACGGCCCCCAGGTCATCGCCCCGGACGCGGGCGGCGACGGCGCCGCAGTGCGAGTGGCCGCACACCACGATGTCGGGGACCCGGAGCACGCTGACCGCGTACTCGATGGTGGCGGCCTCGCCGTCGGCGGGTCCTTCGGCGCCGTAGGGCGGCACGGAGTTGCCCGCGGTGCGCAGCTCGAAGAGCTGGCCGGGGGCGGCGCCGGTGAACAGGGACGGGATCACGCGGGAGTCGGAGCAGGTGATGAACAGGGCCTCGGGCGACTGGCCCTCGGCGAGCTTGCCGAACCGCTCGCGGTCCTCTCCGTGGGCGGCGATGCGGCCGGGAAAGCTGCGGGCGTGGTCGATCAGCGATTGCATGAGGTTCCTCCGGATGCGCCATGGCAGGCGGGGGGACGGTCGTCGTACGCGTGGGGGGCTGGGCCGTGGTGATGAGGGCGCGCCGTTGCGGTACCTCGCGGCCGTGGAGTCTTGGAAAACAGTTGGAGCCTTGGACACTTGGAAACACATACGAAGGCAATGGGCGGCGAGTTCACCGGGTGTGCCGGTGTGTCGGTGTGTCGGCCCGCCCGGTGCCTCGCGGTGCGGGGTGGTTTGCGCTGCGCTGTGCGATCGGTCCGGCTCGGTCCGGGACCCTGCGAGCGGTTCCGGAACGCCGTGACGGTAGGGCTCAGTTGCGGATCAGGCTCAGCGGCCGGTCAGCAGCGGAACACCTGAAGCAGGCTGAGACGATCGCCCGATCCGGGCAGCGCGGCGCGGGGGTCGTCGAGCCCCGGCACCCGGGCTCCGGCCGCGTCGCCGAACTCCGCCCGGGTGCCGCCCGGTTCGTCAGGGTCGGGCTGCGGTACTGCGGGGGCGGCGAGCGACGCGCGTGAGGGGCGCCGGTGGCGGCAGTCGTCGAACGGGCTGTGTCCCTTGCCCTCCGCGGTGTAGGCGGGCAGCGGGGCGCTGTCGGCCGTATCGCCCGGCAGCTGGGTGTCGGTCGCCGTGGCGTCGCCGGTCGCTCCGCCGAATTGAGTGGGGGCGGAGTCGGCCGGGTCCGCGAGGGCGGTGTCCGTGGCGAGGACGAGGGCGAGGAAGACGCACACGGCGGCGATCAGCGTGCCGATCACAGCGCGTCCGTGTCGCATCTCAACTCCCCTCCTTCATCTGCGCATGGGTAACGGGCGGACCGGCCGACCACCCGTGACAACCCGTGATCACCATTGTGCCCAAGAGCCTTACCCAGTTTGGGGGTTGTGTTGTGAACACTGGGTAAATCCGACGGCGCAGTGTGGCCGAAATCTCGCTGCTCAGCGTCCTGATACGGGGTACGTGCCGCGCCCGCGCCCCGTACGCACGCCGTGCCCCGGCAACAGGAACGGCGCGGCCCGGGCAGAAGCCCGGCGCCGCGCCGTGACACAACAGCAAGGGTGGGAATGGCGGAAAGTGCAGCCCCCTCCAGACCTGTCAGGTCCCGTCGGGTCAGATGATCCCGAAGAGGAGTCCCGCGCCGAGCACCACCAGAGAGGTGAGCGCGGCCCACTTGACCGTGAATTTGGTGTGGTCGCCGAACTCGACCTTGGCCATGCCGACGAGCACGTACACGGCGGGCACCAGAGGGCTCGACATGTGCAGCGCCTGGCCGACGAGGGAGGCGCGGGCGATCTCCACGGGGGCGATGCCGTGGGCGGCACCCGCCTCGGCGAGCACCGGCACGATGCCGAAGTAGAAGCCGTCGTTCGACATGAAGTACGTCAGCGGGATGGAGAGGAGTCCGGTGACGATGCCCATCTGCGGCCCGAGCGCGTCGGGGATGGCCCCGACGAGCCACTTGGCCATGGAGTCGACCATGCCGGTGCCCTGCAGAACGCCGGTGAAGACGGCGGCGGCGAAGACCATGCCGGAGACGTTCAGGACGTTCTCGGCATGGGCACCGATGCGGGCCTTCTGGTCGGCCATGTGCGGGAAGTTGACGGTGAGCGCGAGCGCGGCACCGAGCAGGAACAGCACCGGGATGGGGAGCAGCTCCATGATCATCGCGGTGAGCAGGACGACGGTGAGCAGCGCGTTGAACCAGTAGAGCTTGGGGCGCAGCGTCGCCCGGTTCGGGTCAAGACCCTTGAAGCCTTCGTCATCGTCCGCCGGACCGTCGGCGGCGGGGGCGGGGGCGGGGGCGGGGGCGGGGACGGCACCAGCACCGTTTCCGGCACCCGCACCGTTTCCGGCACCCGCACCCGCACCCTTTCCAGCAGCGGCGGCGCCACCGGCGCCCACAAGAACCGTCTCCGACTCGGACTCCTTGACGAGGACGTCGTCCAGGGTGAGGACACCGAGCCGCTTGCGCTCGCGCAGGCCGAGGACGTACGCGAGGAGGAACACCGCGACGAGACCCACGGCGAGTGCGGGGATCATCGGCACGAAGATGTCGCTGGCGTCGAGCTTGAGCGCGGTCGCGGCGCGGGCCGTCGGGCCGCCCCAGGGCAGCGTGTTCATGACGCCGTTGGCGGTGGCGGCGACGCCGGTCATCGTGACGAGGCTCATCTTCAGGCGCTTGTACAGCGGGTACATCGCCGAGACGGTGATCATGAAGGTGGTCGAGCCGTCGCCGTCGAGCGACACGATCGCGGCGAGCACCGCGGTGCCGACCACGATCCGCATCGGGTCCGCCTTGCAGAACCGCAGGATGGCGCGGACGACCGGGTCGAAGAGACCGACGTCGATCATCACGCCGAAGTAGACGATCGCGAACATCAGCATCGCCGCGGTCGGCGCGAGGTCCGTGACGCCCTCCAGGACGTAATCCCCGAGCTGGGCTCCCTGTCCGACGAAGACACAGAAAAGCGCGGGGATAAGGACCAGTGCCGCAATCGGCGACATCTTCTTCATCATGATCAGGACCAGGAAGGTCGCGATCATGGCAAAGCCAAGAATGGTCAGCATGTGTGGGTACCTAACGTTCGCCCTTGAACTCCCACCAGGGCCGGGGGTGCGATGACGTTAGGTCGCCACGACAAGCGTTAACAAGATGTTGACCCGCGAGCAATAAGCGCAAAACTCCAGGTCACGAGCTTTTGCTAGCTCGCGGAGGGTCCGGCGGGCGGGCCCGCGGGCGCGACGATCACCGGCACGCCGTTGAGCACGGCCGTGCCGGAGACCGGGTCGATGAGGGCGCCGTCGGCCAGCTGGTTGCTGTTCACCCCGGGGTGGGCGGCGGCCACCGACATCCGGGTGCCGGGGCGGTCGTGGCCCCAGCCGTGCGGCAGGCTCACGACGCCGGTGCGCACGGCGTCGGTGACCTCGGCGGGTGCCGTCACCTCTCCCCCGTCCCCCTTGATGCGTACGGTCGCGCCGTCGGTGACGCCGAGCCGGGCGGCGTCCCCGGGGTGGATCTGGAGGGTGCAGCGGTTCGAGCCGCGGTTGAGCGCGGGGACGTTGTGCAGCCAGCTGTTGTTCGAGCGCAGATGGCGGCGGCCGACGAGGACCAGACCGGCGTCGCTCCCGTTGACGGCGGCGCGCACGCGTGCGGCGCTGAGCCGGGGCAGGTCGGCGGCGAGCGGCGCGGGGAAGAGCTCGATCCGGCCGCTGCGGGTCTTCAGCGGCTCCGGCAGCCGGGGGCGGAGCGGCCCGAGGTCGATGCCGTGCGGGTGGGCGAGCAGCCGGTCGAGGGTGAGGCCGTCGGGGTCGGCGCCGAAGCCGTCGCCGTACGGGCCGAGGCGCAGCATCATGTCGAGCCGCCGCTCGGTGCCGCTCTCGCCGGTCAGCTCCGCGGCGAGCTCCTTGGGGTCGCGGCCGTGCACGGGCGTGTGCGCGGCCTGGACGGCCTTGCCGAGGGTCTGGTCGACGACCAGGTCGTCCACGGCCGCGGGCGACGCGCCGTGCATGCCGCTGGCGGCGAGGACAAGCCGGGCGAGGATTTCACTCTCGGCCATCCGGCCGTTCTGGAGGGGTACGGCGGGCCGGGTGTAGCGGACCTGGTTGCGGATCGCCAGGGCGTTGAAGGCGAAGTCGAAGTGCGGGCTCTGGGCGGGCGGCGGCGGGGGCAGCACCACGTGCGCGTGCCGCGAGGTCTCGTTGAGATACGGGTCCACGGAGACCATGAAGTCGAGCTGCTCCAGGGCCCGTTCGAGCCGTAGCCCGTCGGGCGCGGAGAGCACGGGGTTGGCCCCGATGACGATGAGGGCACGCAGCCGCCCCTCCCCCGGGGTCTCGATCTCCTCCGCGAGCGCGGTCATCGGCAGCTCGCTCTTCACCTCGGGGTATCCGCTGACCCGGCTGGCCCAGCGGCCGAGCGTGAAGCCCTTGCCGGGTCCGGCGGGGCGCGGGAAGTCGGAGGTGGCGGAGAGCGGGAAGAGGGCACCGCCGGGCCGGTCGAGGTTGCCGGTCAGGACGTTCAGGACGTCGACGAGCCAACTGGCGAGGGAGCCGAACGCGACGGTGCTGGTGCCGACCCGTCCGTAGACGGCGGCGGTGGGCGCGGCGGCGAGCTCGCGTGCGAGGCTCCGGATGGTGTCGGGCTCGACGTCGCACGTACCGGAGACGGCCTCGGGCGTGAACTCGGCGAGCGCGTCCCGGAGTTCGTCAACGCCCTCGACGTGCCCGTCCAGTACATCCAGTTCGGTGAGCCCTTCCGCGAAGAGCACCTGAGCCATGGCGGCGAGCAGCAGCGCGTCGGTGCCGGGCCGTACGGCGATGTGCCGGTCGGCGAGTTCGGCGGTACGGGTGCGGCGCGGGTCGACGACGGTGAGGGTGCCGCCGCGCTTGCGGAGCGCCTTGAGGCGCCCGGGGAAGTCGGGGGCGGTGCACAGACTGCCGTTGGACTCCAGGGGGTTGGCGCCGAGGAGCAGCAGATGGTCGGTGCGGTCCAGGTCGGGCACGGGGATGGCGAGCGGGTCGCCGTAGAGCAGTCCGCTGGAGACGTGCTTGGGCATCTGGTCGAGCGTGCTCGCGGTGAACAGGCTCCGGGTGCCGAGCGCGGCGAGCAGTACGGGTGAGTAGAGCAGGCCGGCGACGCTGTGCACGATGGGGTTGCCGAGGACGACGCCGACGGAGCTCGGGCCGTGCTCCTCGACGATGGGGCGGAGGCGGGCGGCGATCAGGTCGAACGACTCGTTCCAGGTGGCCTCTCCGTGCACGGCTTCCGCGGCTTCCGGCGTACGGCGCAAAAGGGGTGCCGCGAGCCGGTCCGGGTCGGCGTCCAGCTCCCCGAACGCGGCGCCCTTGGGACAGATGAAGCCCCGGCTGAAGACGTCGTCCCGGTCGCCCCGGGCTCCGGTGACGCGGGTGCCCTCGATGGTGAGGGTGAGTCCGCAAGTTGCTTCGCAGAGGGGGCAGATGCGCAGGGCGGTGCGGGTCTCGCGGGACACGGGGCCTCCCAGGGCGGCGGCGTCGGTCGACGGGCTCGGTGGCCGAGCATACCGACCGGTCAGCTTGTCACCAATAGCCCGTCCGGTGTTTGAGGACGACGCCCTTCATGGCGGACAAGGGGGTCTGGGGGCTTGCCCCCAATTACGGGAAGGGGCGGGGCTGGGGCTGGGGCTGGGGCTGGGGCTGATCGAACGTCCGCGCCAAGTACGCGTGCAGCAACTCCCGCGTCTCCGCGATCAGTTCCGGGTCCCCGGAAGGCGCCGCGCGGAAGGCCAGGTGCAGGAGGGCGTCCGCGGCCTCCACGCTGACCAGGAGCGAGCGGCGTAGGCGGGCGTCCAGGGGGCGGCCGAGGTGGGTGGTGAGGAGTGCGCCGAGGCGGTCGGCGACCACGTGGTTGGCTTCGGCCACGCGGTCCGGGGCACCGAACTCGATCAGGCCGAAGCCCGGCACCGTGCGCTTCATCTCCAGGTACTCGTCGAGCGCCGCGTCGACCGCCGTGCGCCAGTCGTCGTGCGGCACCTCGGCGATCCGCGCGGTGATCCGGCGCGCGAACCGGTCGAGGTTGCGCTCCGCGAGCGCCTCGGCCAGGGCGCGCTTATTGCTGAAGAAGCGGTAGACGGAGCCGATCGGGACGCCCGCGCGGTCCGCAACGGCGCGGGTGCTCAGGTCGTCGTAGCCGACCTCGTCCAGAAGGGCTGCGCAGGCGTCGAGGATCCGGGTCAGGCGCTCGGCGCTGCGCCGCTGCACGGGTACGCGGCGCAGGCCCGCGGACCGGGGGCTGCTGATTCGGGGCACGGGCCCATCATGCCGCCGATCTCCGACCCCGATCCACGCCGCGTCAGCCGCCACCACACCCACCGCCGCACTCCCACGCCCCGCCCCACGGCCACCCCGCACCCCACCAACCACCGCCCCGATCACCGCCGTACGGGCGAACGGCTCCGGCCCGTGCCGTTGACGGACACCCTCGGTAATCCTACGGTTATCCATAGGATTCCAATAGAGGCAGCGGGGAGCGACCATGAGTGGCACCGGGCACGTCGGCATCGAGCAGGCGCGGAAGACGGCGGAGGGGCTTGCGTACCTCTCCGGTTTCGGGAACGAACACAGCAGCGAGGCCGTGCCGGGCGCGCTGCCCGTTGGCCGGAACTCGCCGCAGCGCGCACCGCTCGGCCTGTACGCGGAGCAGCTCAGCGGCACCGCGTTCACCGAGCCCCGGGCCGAGAACCGCCGCTCGTGGCTGTACCGGATCCGCCCCTCGGCCGCGCACCCGGCGTTCACGCGCGCGGACAACGGCGCGCTCCGCACGGCGCCGTTCACCGAGACCGTGCCCGACCCCAACCGCCTGCGCTGGAACCCGCTTCCGGAGCCCGCGCCGGGCACCGACTTCGTGGCGGGCCTGTGGACGCTCGGCGGCAACGGCGACGCGACACAGCGCTCCGGCATGGCCGTGCACCTCTACCACGCCAACTCCCCCATGGAGCGGCGGGTGTTCAGCGACGCCGACGGCGAGCTGCTCATCGTGCCCGAGCACGGCGCGCTGCTCCTGCGCACCGAGTTCGGGCTGCTGCGTGCCGCGCCGGGCGAGGTGGCGCTGATCCCGCGCGGGGTGCGGTTCCGCGTCGAGCTGCTCGACGGCACCGCCCGCGGCTATGTCTGCGAGAACTACGGGGCACCGTTCCGGCTCCCCGACCTGGGCCCGATCGGCGCCAACGGGCTCGCCAACGCACGGGACTTCCGGGCTCCCGTGGCGGCATACGATGAAGACGCGGCCGTGGAGGGCGAGGTGGAGGTGGTCAACAAGTTCTGCGGCAACCTCTGGACCGCGACGTACGACCACTCGCCGCTCGATGTCGTCGCCTGGCACGGCAACCACGTCCCGTACGTCTACGACCTGCGCCGCTTCAATGTCCTCGGGACGATCTCGTACGACCACCCGGACCCGTCGATCTTCACGGTGCTCACCTCGCCGTCGGACACCCCGGGGCTCGCGGGCCTCGACTTCGTCGTGTTCGCGCCGCGCTGGCTGGTGGGCGAGGACACGTTCCGGCCGCCGTACTTCCACCGGAATGTGATGAGCGAGTACATGGGCCTCATCGAGGGCGCGTACGACGCGAAAGCGGAAGGCTTCGTCCCGGGCGGTGGCTCGCTGCACAACATGATGTCGGCGCACGGGCCCGACCGGGAGACCTTCGACAAGGCGTCCGCGGCCGAGCTGAAGCCGCAGAAGATCGACGACGGGCTTGCGTTCATGTTCGAGACCCGCTGGCCGGTGACGCTCGCGCCGCAGGCCGCGGACCCGGAGAAGGCGCCCCACCTGCAGACGGGTTACGACGATGTGTGGCAGGGTCTCCAGCGTCATTTCCGGTCGTAAGACGGAGCAGGTACAAAACGGAGCGGAGCAGCTGTGACCGCCTTTGCCCCGGACTCGATCGTCCTGAACCGTAAGTTGCCGCTGTGGTACCAGGTGTCGCAGTCGCTGCGCGCCTCGATACTCGGCCGCTCGCCCTCCGCGCCGCTGCGGCTGCCGACCGAGGAGCAGCTCGCGGGGCACTACGGCGTGAGCGTGCTGACCATGCGGCAGGCGCTCAAGGAGCTCGAGGACGAGGGTCTGATCAGCAGGCACCGGCGGCGCGGCACGTTCATCGAGCCGAGCGCCGAGCGGGGCGCGCCGGTGCGGCTGCTCGGCTCCGTGGACGCGATCGTGGCGCAGCAGTCGGGGATGCACACCCGGCTGCTCGACCACGGCTCCGGGCCCGCGCCCAAGGACCTCGCCGAGTACTTCCCGGACGACGCCGAGGTGGCCACGTACCACCGGCTGCGCAGCGACGAGAAGACCGGTGAGCCGACGAACCACGCGCGCAACTGGGTACGCCCCGCGATCGGCGCCCGCATCGACCCGGCCGACCTGGAGCGTTGGCCGATGACGAAGGTGCTGCGGGACGTGGTGGGGGTGCGGATCAGCCGCATCACGGACACGGTGGAGGCGCGGCTCGCGGATCCGGAGACGGCGTCGCTGCTCGACGTGCCGTTGCTGAGCCCGATCCTGCACTACACGGGGGTGACGTATGACGAGGAGGGGTGCGTCCTTGATGTGGCGCGGATTCATTATCGGGGGGATCGGTTTTCGTTCACGGTGACGCTGGATGCTCACTGAGGCCGGTCTTTTTATCCCCAGTCCCGCCCCTTCCCGGCTGTGTTCAATATGCGGCTGACGCCGCGTGGGGGGGCTCCGCCCCCAGACCCCCGCTCCTCAAACGCCGGAGGGGCTGAATCATGGCCAGCGCCTACGATGCTGACCGTGACGACGCATGCCGACTTCGTTGACGCGCCGCTGCTCGAAGACCTGCTGCCGTGGTCGGTCGCACCCCTGCGGCTCGGCCGCAGCTGGCCGCTCGGGCCGGACGCCGCGTCCCTCAAGGCCCGTTGGGCGGCTTTTGTCCGGGCCCGTGGTGACGAGCGGGCCGCACTGCTTCGTCCGTCCCGTTCTCGTACGGTGACCAGCGCCGTCGGCCAACTCCCCGGGCAGTCCGGCGGGACCGGTCCGCTCGCCGAGGAGGACGGGCCCTGCCCGGAGCCCGTGCGCGTGGTGCACGGGCCGTTCGACGAGCAGTGGCTGATACCCGACCACCGGCTGATCGACGCGGCCCGCCCCGAGCTGTGGCGGGTCGCCGGACCGCACCAGCTGTTCCTGGTCGAGCCGGGCCACGTGCCCGAGGCCGCCGCCCCGACCCTGTCGGTGACCGCGCTGCTGCCCGACGGCCACTCCCCTGCCGGGCGCCCCGGCCGCATCCGCCCGCTGTACCGGCGCCCCGGCGGCGAGGAGCCCAACCTCGCGCCCGGACTGCTCGGACTCCTCGGAGAGCGGCTCGGCCGGACCGTACCGGCCGAGGAGCTGCTCACCTGGGTCCTGGCGACGGCCCGCCGCACCGGCGGCGCGGAGTTCCGGGTGCCGCTCACCGCCGACCCCGACCTGTGGGGGCACGGCGTACGGCTCGGGCACCGGCTGCTGTGGCTGCATCTGCGGACCGGGGAGCGGCCCAAACTGCCCGGCGGGCGCCGCCCGTACGTCCGCGCGGCGCTCCCGGCGCGCCCCACCGAGCTGCTCTACGACCGCGAGGACGAGACCCTGCACGTGGGCGAGGGCCGGATCTCCCCGGTGCCCGCGGCCGCCTGGGACTTCCACGCGTCAGGTGTACGGGTACTGGAGCTGTGGTTCGCGCGCCGTGCCTGGCCGGGTCCGGATGCGGAGCCGGGCGAGGGCCGGGCCGACGGCCTGGACACGATCCGGCCCGCCGCCTGGCCGCAGGCGTGGACCTCGGAGCTGCTCGAACTGATCACCGTACTCGCGCTGCTCGCCGAAGTGCGGCCGCAGCAGGAGGAGTTGGCGCGCGCCGCCGCGGCGGCCCCGCTCCCCGCGAGCGCCCTGCGGCGGGCCGGGGTACTGCCCGTACCGGCCGCGGCGCGCCGCCCCGCCTCGGTGCTCGACCACCACGAGGAGGGGCCTGGCGGTCAGTTCGCGCTGCTCTGAGCCGCCGTCGTCCCGGTCTGCTCCGGCTCGATCCGGTGCAACCGCCCGCGGGCGACGAGTTCGAGGCAGACGGCGACCGCGATCGCCTGGACGGCCATCAGGGCGACCAGGACGAAGAGTTGGACCGCGCCCGCCTGGACCGGTGACGCCCCGCCGAGGAGCATGCCGACGAACGCGCCGGGCAGCGTGACCAGGCCCACCGTGCGGGTCTGGTCGAGCCCGGGCAGCAGGGCGTCGGAGGTGGCGGGCCTGGCGACCAGGAGGCGGGCCTCGGGGTCGGTCAGGCCGAGCGCCATGCCCGCCTCCACCTCGCCCTTGCGGGCGTGCAGTTCGTCGAGGGCGCGGCGGCCCGCGAGCACGGTGGCGGTCAGGGCGCCGCCGATGAGGATGCCGGTGACGGGGATCAGGGCGATGCCCTTGAGCGGTACGAGTCCGGTGAGCAGCAGCGCGACGACCACGGGCGCGACTGCGGTGCCGATCGGCAGCGCGGTCCACCACCAGCTGCCGTTGGCGGTGATGCGGCGCCCCGCGGTGCGTACCGCCACGGCGTACATCAGGAGGAGAAAGCCGAGCAGCAGGGGTACGGAGCGCACCACCCAGCCGATCAGCAGGGAGACGGCGGCCAGTTGGGCCGCGGCCCGCACCCCGGCCACGGCGATCTCCCGGGCCCGGCCGCGGCCCTCATCGGGCGCGAGGCGGGCCAGGGCGGCCACGGTCGCGGCGACGACGAGGAGGGCGGCGAGTACCGCGCCCAGGGTGAGGTTGACGGGGAGGAGGGTGGCGGAGGCGGCGTACTCGAGCACGCGGTCACCCTAACCAGCCGACCGCACCCGCCCGTCCGCTACGCGAACCCGTCGAGCAGCCGCTCCACGGTCCGCTCGAACGCCTCGTCCGGGTCCGGAGGTGGCGGCCCCTGCGCGAGCAGCGCGGCAAGCCGGGGATAGGAGCCACCGGCGACCTGGCGCCGCAAGTACGCGCCCCGTACCGCCTGTTCCTGTTCCTCGGTCCACGGCAGGGAGCGGCTGCGTTCGGCGATGGCCAGTTCGTTGGCGACGGAGATCATGGCCGTGCCGTTGACCATCGCGATCAGTTCCATCTTGGTGCCGCCGGGTGCGTCGAGGGTGTCCAGGCACGCCAGGCAGTGTTCGAGGTAGCGCAGGGCGTTGGGGCTGTAGCCGTACACCGTGGACATGACGCGGGTGAGCCAGGGATGGCGGTGCAGGATGCCGCGGGTCTGGCGGGCGATGCCGCGCATGTCGGCGCGCCAGTCGCCGCTGGGTGGCGTGGAGAGGTCGTACTCGCCGCTGACCGCGTCGACCATCAGCTCGTACAGGTCCTCCTTGCGCGGCACGTAGTTGTAGAGCGACATGGTGCCGCAGCCGAGTTCGCCCGCGACGCGGCGCATGGAGACCGCGTCGAGGCCGTCGGCGTCGGCGATGCGGACGGCCGCCGCCGCGATATCGCTCCTGCTGTACGCGGGTTTCGGGCCGCGGCCCGTGCGCTCGGGGCGCGCCCAGATCACTTCGGGTTCGGCCGCTCGGCCCGCCATTGATCATCACCTCGCCCACCATCCTAGTTACGTACAGCGTACGAAGTGAGGTACGGTGGGCCGCATGACTTCTACGTACGCTGTACTTAGTGAAGGTCTGGACAAGCGCTTCGGCCGCGTCCATGCCCTGCGCGGGCTCGATCTCGCGGTCCCCGAGGGCTCGGTGTGCGGACTGCTCGGGCCTAACGGCGCGGGCAAGACGACCGCGGTCCGGCTGCTCACAACGCTGCTCGCGCCGGACGCGGGCAGTGCGCGGGTGGCGGGGCACGATCTCGTACGGGAGGCCGATGCGGTACGCCGCCACATCGGTGTCACCGGGCAGTACGCCTCCGTCGACGCGGATCTCACCGGCGCCGAGAACCTGCGGCTCTTCGCGAAGCTGCTGCGGGCGCCGCGCGCACGGGCCGCCGAACTCCTGGAGCGTTTCGGGCTCGACGGCGCCGCCGACCGGCCCGCACGCACCTATTCGGGCGGGATGCGGCGCCGTCTCGACCTCGCGGCGAGCCTGATCACCCGGCCGCGGGTGCTGTTCCTGGACGAGCCGACCACCGGGCTCGATCCGCACAGCCGCAACCAGATCTGGGACTCCGTACGGGAGCTGGCGGAGCAGCGCACGACCGTGGTCCTCACCACCCAGTACCTGGAGGAGGCCGATCAGCTGGCCGATGACATCGTCCTGATCGACGAGGGCCGGGCCGCGCACCGCGGCACGCCCGCCGAGCTCAAGGCCACGATCGGCAGCTACGCACAGGCGGTGGTCACCGACGCCTCCGCGCTGCCCGCCGCGGCCGCGGTCCTCGACCGCCTGACCGGAGCGGAACCGGTGCTCGACACGGAGCGCCGGACCGCCGCCGCCGTCTGCCTCGACCCCACGCTCACCCTGCCCCGGCTGGTCCGTGAACTCGACGCCGCGGGCGTGCCGTTGGCCGATGCGAGCCTGCGCCCGCCCACCCTCGACGAGGTGTTCCTGCGCCTCACCGCACGTAAGGAGACGATCGCCGCATGAGCGCCCCCGGGACCCTGGTCCACGACACCTCCGCCGTGTTCGGACGCCATCTGCTGCGGGTCCGGCACGCGCCCGCCATCACCGTCATGACGCAGGCGATGCCGATCGTCTTCCTGCTGTTCTTCGGGTACGTCTTCGGCTCCGCGGTCGCCATGCCGGGCGCCGACTACCGGGCCTTCCTGGTGCCGGGGCTGCTCGTCGCCACGGCGGCGGGTGGCCTCATGAACGGGATGTTCGCCGCTGCCCAGGACTCCCACCGGGGCGTCATGGACCGCTTCCGCACCCTGCCGATGCGCCGGGCCGCCGTTCCGGTGGGGCAGGCCGTGGCCGATCTGCTCGTCTCGGCGGTCGGGATGGTGCCGCTGCTGCTCGTGGGGCTCGCGATGGGCTGGCGGATCGAGGGCTCCGCGCTCCGAGCGGTGGGCGCCTTCGGTCTGCTGCTGCTCTTCCGGTTCGCGACCACCTGGGTCGGGATTCTGCTCGGGTTGGCCTCGCAGAGCGAGGAGGCGGCCGGGCAGCTGGGCAGCGCGACGTTCATCCTGCCGCTGCTGTCCAACGCGTACATCCCCACCGACAATCTGCCGTCCTGGCTGCGCACGGTCGCCGAGTGGAACCCGATCAGCGCGGTGACCACGGCGGTGCGCGACCTGTTCGGCAACGCGCCCGTGCCCGAGGGCGCGGCCTGGCCGGTCACGCATCCGGTGGCGGGGGCGGTTGCCTGGTGCGCGGTCCTGATCGCGGTGTTCGCACCACTGGCCGTCCGGCGGTACGCGACCGCCGGTCGGTAGCGTGCCGCCGGGTGGGGATGACAAAGCCGTCACCTGGGGTTCATGATCTCGAGGCATGCAGATACGTCCCCTGGCCTCGCAGCCACTCCCCCTGGACGGCATCACCGTCGTCGCCGTCGAGCAGGCCGTCTCCGCGCCCTTCGCCACCCGGCAGCTGGCCGATCTCGGTGCCCGGGTCATCAAGGTGGAGCGCCCCGACGGCGGCGACTTCGCCCGCGGGTACGACACCGCGGCCGGCGGGCTCGCCTCGCACTTCGTGTGGGCCAACCGCGGCAAGGAGTCCCTGGCCCTCGACCTCAAGGATCCGCGGGGGCTCGAGGCGATCCGCCGCCTGATCGCGGACGCCGATGTGTTCGTGCAGAACCTGGCGCAGGGCGCGGCGGCCCGGCTCGGCCTGGACGCGGCGAGCCTGTGCGCCGCGCATCCGCGCCTGGTCGCGGTGGACATCTCGGGGTACGGGGCGGGCGGGCCGTATGCCGACAAAAGGGCGTACGACATGCTGGTGCAGTGCGAGGCGGGTCTGGTGTCGGTGACCGGGACCCCGGAGCAGCCGGTGAAGGCGGGGATTCCGGCGGCCGATATCGCGGCGGCGATGTACGCGTTCTCCGGTGTTCTCGCGGCGCTCCTGCGGCGCGGCACGAGCGGGCGCGGCGGTCCGGTGGAGATCTCGATGCTGGAGGCGCTCGCCGAGTGGATGGGGCATCCGCTGCACCACGCGATGCACGGGGGTGAGCCCCCGGCGCGCACCGGCCTGGCCCACGCCGTCATCGCGCCGTACGACGCCTATCCGACGGCGGACGGGGCGCGGGTGCTGCTCTCCGTGCAGAACGACCGGGAGTGGCGGCGCCTGGCCGAACTGGTCCTGGAGCGGCCGGAGTTGGCGGATGACCCGGAGTACGCCACGAACGCGGCGCGGACCGCGCACCGCGCGGCCGTGGACGAACTGGTCGCGAAGGCGCTCGCGGGGCTCGACGCGGACACGGCCCTTGGACGCCTGGAGGCGGCGGGGATCGCGTGTGCGCGGCTGCGGGATGTGACGGAGGTCGCCGCGCATCCGCAGCTGGCGGCCAGGGAGCGGTGGCGCGAGGTGGATTCGCCGGTGGGGCCGCTGCGGGCGCTGCTGCCGCCGGTGACGCTGCCGGGCGGGGCCGAGCCGGTGATGGGGAGGGTGCCGGGGCTCGGGGAGCACTCGGAGGCGTTGCTGCGTTCCGTGGGGATGCGGGACGCGGAGATCGCGGCGCTGCGCCGGGACGGGGTGATCGCCTGCGGCGAGGCCACGGACCGGAGGCGGCGCGGGTAGGCAGGTACGGAAGTGTGGCCCGCGGGTGCGGGCCCACTTGGTCTTGCTCTACCGCTCAGCGGCCGCCGAAAAGGGATCGGGTCAGCCTGCGAAGCGGGGCGAAGAGCGAAACCCTGCGCACACGGGCCCTGTGACCGGTGGCCCGGTGCTCGTGCGCCACCTCACGCGTCGTCAGCTCACGCATCAGCGACGTCGCCTCGGCCGTCTCGCGCTGCGGCACGGCGGGACCGCCGAGCACCGCGAGATGGCGGTCGAGGCGAGAGCTGGTGGCGTTGCTCCCGCAGGTGATGGCAGGGACTCGCGCCCTGCTGCGCACTGTTATCTGTTCCATGGCTCTCCCCATACTTCAGCCCACCCCCGGAAGGGCACCCGGCCCGGGCAGGTTAACCCTATCGCCCTTGAGAGACACCCGGGTATCCCGGCCCTGTGATTCACCTACCCGGGGAAGTCGACCTCACTCTCCGAATACGACTGATCCCAGGGCGAGTTGACCACTGACGGGGACATGCCGCAAGAGCGCCCGGCACTGTCGGAGGGCCCGGACCGCGTGGGGCGGCCGGGCCCGCCGAGCAGCTCGCCGTCATACTCAGGCGGCGCTGTTGAACGAAGGCAGATAGCCACCGGACTGGCCGCTGGCGGTGGGGTGGTAGGACTCACCGAGGTTGCCCCAGTTGACGCTGTGCAGCCAGGAGTCGCCGGAGCAGATCTCGTGGCCGGTGAAGGCGGGGACGACGTCGGCGAAGGCGAAGCCGTGGTCGGCGGCGCGCTTGGCCGTGGCGGCGTTCAGGTGGTCGGCGCCACCGTTGATGGCCGACCGCTTCGTCTCCGACATGCCCACCGAGCAGCTGCCGTTGAGCTTGTAGAAGCGGGGGTAGCCAAGGACGACGACGCGGGCGTTGGGGGCCTTGGACTTGATCGCGGAGTAGGTGGAGTCGAGCTTTCCGGGCAGGGTCGTGTCGACATAGCGTTTTGCCTCTTCGACCCGGGCCACGCAGGCGCTGTCGGACGACGTCACACAGGTGATCATGACGTCGGCGAACCCGGCGTCATTGCCTCCGACGGTGATCGAGACGAGCGAGGTGGCGGACGAGAGCGGCCCCAGCTGTCCGTTCACCACATCACCCGTACGAGCGCCGGAACATGCGGTGAAGGCAAAGGACGAGGGGGAGTTGGCGGCCGCCCAGAGGGCCGGATAGGCGCGGGTGCTGCGCTTGCAGTCGCCGCTGCCACTGTCGTAGTTACCGGCCCCGACGCCCGAGGAGTAGGAGTCGCCGAGGGCCACATAGCTCTCGGCGGCGCGCTGTTCGGCGGATTGAGCCGGTCCCGCGGAGGTGAGCGCGAGACCGGCGGCCAGGAGGAGTGAGGAAGCGTATGCCGTGATTCGGGATAATCTCATGGAACCTCCCTTAGCAGGATCACTGCCACATCCGTGGTAGCACGCACCGGTAGCAACTAGCGGTGTCCATGCCAAGGAGCTTCTGGACAGAGACCTTCACAGCCAGCGGGTTTGAACTGCCGTCAGCCCGATGGACGATCAGATCGCGGGCATGCCCGAGCACGCCCGAACAGATCGGGAGCGGATCGGGAGCGGATCAGGAGCAGATTGCGCACAGATACGCCGTCGTCGACGGTCGGCTGACGGACCATCGACGACGGCGTATCAGGCAGCGATCGTGAGGGGCGCCCTCAGGCCGCGTGCAGTGCCAGCGTCGGGGAGAGGCGGGCCGCCCGTACCGCCGGATAGAGACCCGCGAGGGTGCCGATCGCCAGCGTCGCGCCGAAGCCGCCCGCCGCCGCCCACGGCGGCACCACCCACGGCAGCCCGCCCGACGACGCGTACACCGCCGTCGCGGCTGCCCCGAGCGCCACGCCCACGGCGCCGCCGAGTCCGGAGAGCAACAGCGACTCCGTTACGAACTGGACGCGGATATGGCCCTTGGTCGCGCCGAGCGAGCGGCGCAGGCCGATCTCGTGGCGGCGCTCCAACACCGAGATGATCATGGTGTTGGCGACGCCGACCCCGCCCACCAGAAGCGCGATCCCGCCGAGCCCGAGCAGCAGCGTGCTGAACGTGCCCTCCGTCGCGGCCCGCGCCTGTAGCGCCGCGGACGGGTCGCTGACCGCCACTCCGGTCGGGTTTCCGGGATTGACGGTACGGGCGAGGAGGTCCCGGACCTCGTCCACGGTGCCGTCGGCGGAGCGCTCGTAGATCGAGGTGGGGTGGCCGTCGAAGCCGAGGTACCGTTCGGCGGCGGCCCAGCCGACCAGGGCCGAGCGTTCGACCTCCGGGGCCAGCGGGAGCGGGGCGAGGATGCCCGTCACCGTGAAGTAGCGGCCGCCGATGAACACTTGCTGTCCGGGTTCGGTGATGCCGAGGCGCTGGGCCGTGAGGTGGCCGAGGACGACCGCGGGGTAGCGGCCGGTGGCGCCGTTCAGCCAGGAGCCGTCGCGCATCGTGCCGCGCAGCGTTTCCAGGAGCTCGCCCCGGGCGGCTTTGACCGTGATGCCGTTGGTCTCGTCCTCGTCGATCTTCTCGCTGCGGCGCGCCGTGTGGTCGAGGTCGCCGGTGGCGCCGACCTTCTCGACGCCCTCGATCCGGCCGACCATGCCGGGGGCGGTCTTCGGCAGCTTGTTGTTCTGCCCGGAGAACAGTTCCTCGCCGGGGGTCACCACCAGCATGTCGGTGCCCAACGCTTCCAGTTTTCGCAGGAGTTGGGCCTGGCTGGAGGCGGAGATGCCGACCACCGCGACCATGGTGGCGATGCCGATGGCGATGCCCAGGGCGGAGAGCACCACCCGCATCGGCCGGGAGCGGAGCCCGGGGGCGCCGACGTGCAGCACATCGCGCGGGGCCAGCCGGGCGGGTGACAGCCGGTGCCGCACCCGGCCCGCGCTGGCTCGCTCGTACCGTCGTACGGGGCTCGGCAGATCGCGCCGCACGCGCTCGTTCTCGAACGCCGGACGGGCTGAAGCATCCTCTTCGGTGCTCATGCGGACACCCGCCCCGGCTCGGAGCGCGCCGCGTGGTCCGGGTCGCCGACCGTCCGGCCGTCCCGGAGGCGTACCTGGCGCGGCAGCCGGGCCGCGATCTCCGTATCGTGGGTGATCACGGCGATCGTCGCGCCGTCCCGGTTCAGACCGTAGAGGAGCTCCATCACGGCCTCGCCCGACACCGAGTCGAGAGCGCCGGTCGGCTCGTCGGCGAGCAGCAGGTCGGGCTCGCCGACGACCGCGCGGGCGATCGCGACGCGCTGCTTCTGCCCGCCGGAGAGCTCGTGCGGCCGGTGGCCCATCCGGTCCCCGAGCCCGACCCGCTCCAGGGCCTCGGCGGCCCGGCGCCGCCGACGGGCCCGGGACAGGCCCGAGTAGAGCAGCCCCTCGGCGACGTTGTCCCGGGCGCTGATGCCGGGCACCAGGTGGAAGGACTGGAAGACGAACCCGATGTGCCGGGCGCGCAGTGCGGACAGGGCACGGTCGGAGAGCACGGAGATGTCGTATCCGGCGATCGCGACGGACCCGGCGGTGGGCCGGTCGAGGGTGCCCACGATGTGCAGCAGCGTCGACTTTCCGGAACCCGACGGTCCGACGATGCCGAGCAGTTCCCCCTCCCCCACGGTGAGGTCGACACCGCGCAGGGCGGCGACCCCGCCGGCGTACTCCTTGGTGACACCGCGCAGTTCGACGACGGGGCGCGGGGCGTCGTGCGGGGTGCTCATGGCGTGCGGGGTGCTCATGGTGCTCATAGCTTGGGCACCCCCACCTTCATCCCGGCGTGCAGCCCGGAGCCGCTGATCTCGACCCGGCCCTGCCCGAACATGCCAAGCTCGACCGGGACTTCGCGGGTCTTGCCGTCCTTGACGACCTGCACCCCGAAGCCGCCGCCGGGCAGGGCGAGCAGCGCGTTGACCGGCACGGACAGGACGTCCTTACGGGTCTCGCCGGTCAGCTGGACCGTCACCGGGGACGCGTCGGGGCCCTTGACCTTCGCCGAGTCGTCGAAGCTGACGGTGATTTTGATCTTGGGCTTGTCGTCTCCGCCGCCCTGCTGCTGATCCTTTTCGGGTGTGCTGCCGACCGAGGAGACCTTGCCCTTGGCGGTGCCGCCGCCGGGGAGCAGGACGGTGACGCGGGTGCCCTTCTTCGCCATGTCCGCCTGGCTGACGTCGAGCTTGAAGGTCACGACGCGCTCGTCTCCGGTGACCGTGAGGACGGGCTTGCCCGGGGCGAGTTCGTCGCCGGGCGCGGCCTCGGCCTGCCGCACCCGCAGCGGGCCGGGCGCGAAGGCGATGGCGTCCTTGCCGAGCTCGCCGGTGCGCTTCGCGCCGTGGTCCTTCTGCCAGCGCTTGACCGCGTCGGCCGTGCCGGGCGTGAACTGGTCGTCGAGCGCGAGCTGAGCCCCGTATCCGAGCGCCTTCAGATTCTCCTTGAGCAGGCCTACGTCGTCGCCCTCGTCGCCCTCCTTCATCGTCCGGTACGCGGGTGAGGTGCCGTAGAGGAGGCGTACGGGCTTGCCGTTGACCTCGTAGAGGACCTCGCCGCGGCGGACCGTGTCGCCCTCCTTCGGGACCTTGGTGAGGGTGCCGGGCGCCCCCGCGTTGACCTTGCGCTCCTTGGCGTGCCCGAGGGTGCCGTCCGCCTGGACGGTGTTCTTCAGATCGCCCTTGGTGATCGGCGCCGTCTCGGGCGGGAGCCCGGCGCTGCGCTGCTGCCCGGCGGTGCCGGTGTCGCCGCCCGGCCGGGCCTGGGTGACCGCGAAGCCGCCACCGGCCAGGGCCACGACGACGACCGCCGTGGCCAGGCCCCATGTCTTGCGTGCTGCCATCAGTGGACCCCGACCCCGCCTCAGCCGTTGTCCTGCGAGCAAAGCTTGTTGGCCTTCTCGAACTGGTCCTTCTTGCCGTCCGGGATCTTCATGGCCTCGCCCTTGGCGCCGCCGCCCTCGAACTTCGGGTCGGGCATGTCAATGCCGTTCTTCCGCATGCACTGGGCGTACTTGAGCATCTTGTCCTTGTCGGCCTGCGTCATCTTTCCGCCGCCCTTGCGGCCGGTGCTGCCGCACTTCTTCATGGCCTTCTCGAACTTCGCCGGGTCCGAGCCCTGGTCGAGGGTGAGGCCGCGCGGGTCCTGGCCGGGCTTGGGGTCCGGGATGTCGATGCCGTGCTTGCGCAGGCACTGGCGGAGCTTGAGCGCGGCGTCGACGTCCTTGCCGCCGTCGCTCACCGAGCTGCCGCCGCCCGCGGCACCGCTGTCCTCGACGCCGCCGGAGGAGTTCGAGCAGGCGGTGGCGAACAGGGCGAGGCCGCTGCAGCCCGCCACCACGGCCATCTGGAGCGACCGCTGCACGTTCGATGTCGTCCGCGTCTTCGGCACCTTGGGTCTCCTTGCGAGATTCGGTTGCAGGTGGCCGGAGCCTGGCAAGGAGTGCGGTTTCGTCTCTCTCACAGCACCCGCTTATCCCGGCGAAATGCGGCCCTCCGGTAAACAGGGGCCCATGCGTGTACTGGTGGTGGAGGACGAGGCGTTTCTCGCCGAGATGATCGCCGACGGGCTGCGCCGCGACGCGCTCGCCGTGGACGTGGCGGCCGACGGCCTCGAGGCGCTGCGCAAGCTGCAGCTGGGCGAGTACGACGTGCTCGTCCTCGACCGGGACCTGCCCGGACTGCACGGCGACGAGGTGTGCCGACAGGTGGTACGGCAGCGGCTGCTCACCCGGGTCCTGATGCTCACCGCCTCCGGAACCGTGCGCGACCGCGTGGAGGGCCTCGGCCTCGGCGCCGACGACTACATGAGCAAGCCGTTCGCGTACGACGAACTCCTCGCCCGGGTGCTCGCCCTCGGCCGCCGCGTCCACCCGGCGCTGCCGCCGGTCCTGGAACGCGGCGGCCTCGTCCTGGACACCGCGCGCCGCACCGCCGCCCGCGACGGCCGCCGACTGGCGCTCTCCCGCAAGGAGTTCGCCGTCCTGGAAACGCTGCTGCGCGCGGACGGGGCCGTGGTCCACCACGACGACCTGATCGAACAGGTCTGGGAGGAGGACACCAGCTACCGCACCAACGCGGTCCGCGTCACCCTCAGCAAGCTGCGCGCGAAGCTGGGCGAGCCTCCGGTCGTGGAGACGGTGCCGGGGGCCGGGTACCGGATCGCGGACGGGGCGACCGCGGATGCGTGACCGTACCGCCTTTTCAAGGGTTCTGGGGCACCCGAGTCCGCTGGGTCTGCGAGGGATTCCGGGCAGCGAGCGCGTCCGGCTCACCCTGCTCTACGGCACGCTGTTGTTGCTCTCCGGCGGGGCCCTGGTCGCGCTTGTCTACGTTCTCGTACGACAGAGCCTCTACCCCAGCATCACCCGCGCCGTGACCACCGCGGCGCCGGCGTACCGGATGCCCGCCACCCCGGTGGACCCGCGGGCGACGCCGAGCCCGGCCGCCTCGACGGCCCCGGGGTCGTCCACCGCCCTCGACGGCCAGGACTACGCGGTGACCCGGGGCGCGATCTCGGACGCCGTGGAGCAGGCCGCCCTGAGCCGGCTGCTGACCGTCTCGCTCCTGGCGCTCGCGCTGTTCGCGGTGGCGTCGATGCTGCTCGCCTGGTGGATGTCGGGCCGGGTCCTTCGCCCCGTCGGGGTGATCACCGAGCGGGCGCGGAAGCTCTCCGGCGAGAATCTGCACGAGCGGATCGCGCTCAAGGGCCCGCGCGGCGAGCTGAAGCGGCTCGCCGACACCTTCGACGGCATGCTGGGCCGGATCGAGCAACTGGTCTCCGCGCAGCAGCGGTTCGCCGCGAACGCGGCGCACGAGCTGCGTACCCCGCTCGCCGTGCAGCGGGCGGCGGCGGAGATCGGGCTCGCGGACCCGGACGACCCGGAGCGGGTACGGCGGATCCGGGCCAAGCTGATCGACCTGGCGGACGACAGCGAGCGCCTGATCGAGGGGCTGCTCCTGCTCTCGGTCGCCGACCAGGGCCTGAGCCGCACGGAGCCGGTCGACCTGGCGGAGACGGTCACGGAGGCGGCCGCGGGCCTGGCCGAGGAGGCGGCCCGCCGCGACGTCACGGTGCGCACGCACACCGAGCCGCTGACGGCGCCCGGCGCCCCGGTGCTCGCCCACCACCTGGTGGCCAACCTGCTCGCCAACGCCGTACGCCACAACGTGCCCGGAGGCACGGTCACGGTCCGGGTCGGCCCGGCGGGCCTCACCGTCACGAACACCGGGCCCGAGGTGCCGCCCGAGGCGGTGCCGCGGCTCTTCGAGCCGTTCCATCGCGGGGGTGGGCGGCGTGGGCACGGCCCCGGTGAGGGGGCGGGGCTCGGGCTGTCCATCGCGGCCGCCATCGCGCGGGCCCATGGGTGGGACCTGACGGCCACGCCGAATCGGGCGGGTGGGCTGCGGGTGCGGGTGACTATCTGAGCCCGTCCGGC
This sequence comes from Streptomyces sp. NPDC002851, assembly GCF_053591935.1. Taxonomy (NCBI): domain Bacteria; kingdom Bacillati; phylum Actinomycetota; class Actinomycetes; order Kitasatosporales; family Streptomycetaceae; genus Streptomyces; species Streptomyces sp. NPDC002851. The sequence goes on from NZ_JBSFUT010000026.1 coordinate 40,695, forward strand.
GATTGAGGACGAGCGCGTTCAGCGCGAAAGGGCGGGGTCTGGGGGCGCAGCCCCCAGTTACGGGAAGGGGCGGGACTGGGGAAAGAAGACCTACCCGTACACGGCCCGCACCGCCTCCTCCACGGCCGCAAGTGCCGCGTCCCGCGACGCCCCAAGCCGCCGGGCCTCCGAGGCATACTGCGCCGCCGCCGCGGCCAGGCGCCGCTCAGCCGCATCCCCCGCCGCCGCGATGAACGTCCCGTTCCGCCCCCGCGTCTCGATGACCCCGTCGGCCTCGAGTGCCCGGTAGGCCTTCGCGACGGTGTTCGCCGCGAGCCCCAGTTCCTCGGCGAGCCCGCGCACGGTCGGCAGCCGGTAGCCCACCGGCAGCGCCCCGGATCGCGCCTGCTCCGAGAGCTGGGAGCGCAGTTGCTCGTACGGCGGCGCAGCGCCCGCGCCGTGGTCCACATGGATCTTCAAGGTCACGGCCCCGATTGTTCCGCACACCCGGGTCCGTCCCGCGCCCAACCCCCGCGAAATTCCCGGGCGTACACCCGCCTCGCCCCGTACTGTCCGCCCCATGACTGTGATCGTCCGAGATTTCCGCCCCGAGGACGCGGAGGGCACGGCCGAGGTGCTGCGCGCGTCCGTGCCCCCGCTGGTCGTCGTACCGGAGGAGATCGGCTGGGAGGTGGAGTACGCGCACCCGGCCGCCCGGTACCGGATCCTCGTCGCCGAGGAGCGCGCCGAGGGCACGGGGGGCGACGTCGGCGGGCGGATCGTGGCGCGCGGCCAGGTCGGCCTCGCCCATGACAGCCCCAAGCCCGGCCAGGCGTACGCCAATCTGTATGTCCATCCGGAACGGCGCGGCCATGGCATCGGCTCCCTGGTGCTGCGCGCCGCCGAGGAGCATCTGGCCGGGGCGGGCGCCACGGCCGTGCACTCCTGGGTTCTGGACGAGACCGCGAACCGCGCCTTCGCCGAGCGCCATGGCTATCGCCCGGGCCGCTCGGCGCACTTCCTGCGCCTCGACCTGGCGCACGGCACGCTGCCGCCGCCGCCCGAGCCGCCCGCCGACGTGGAGCTGCGCACGGCGGCGGACTTCGCGGCCGACCCGCGCCCGCTGTTCGACCTGGACGCGGCGGTGACCGCGGACGAGCCGAGCGACATCGGGGCCGACCTCGACGACTACGAGGACTGGCTGCGCACCACCTGGCACCGGCCGAGCCTGGACCGGGAGTTGAGCGTGGTGGCGGTGGTCGACGGCGTGCCGGTGGCGTTCACGGCGGCCCGTACGGACGGCCGCGGCCGTTATACGTCGGGCATGACCGGCACCGTCCGCGCCCACCGTGGCCGGGGCCTGGCCAAGCTCGTCAAGACCCACTCACTGCACCGCGCCCGCGCCGCCGGCTGCACCGAGGCGTTCACCGGCAACGACGCGGGGAACGGCCCGATGCTGGCGATCAACCGGTGGTTCGGCTACGAAATCAGCGCTACGGAGGTACGTCATGTCCGCGAACTCGCCTGAGCCCCGGCCCGAGCCCGACCCCGAGCGCGTCGGCGGCCCGGTGGAGGTCGTCCTCCGCAAGGCCGGGCGTACCAAGATCCGGTACGCCGCCGAGCTGCTGCGCGACGACGGCAACTGCATCACGGTGCGGGCGCCCTGGGCGGGCGCGGGCGACCGGGACTTCGGGTTCGTCCGCTTCGAGGTCGGCGATGTGTTCACCGAGCACTACTGGCGGGACCGCTGGTACGCGGTGAAGGAGGTGCACGCCCCCGACGGCACCCTGAAGGGCTGGTACTGCGACGTGACCCGGCCCGCGGAGCTGCACGAGGCGCTCGACAACGGCGCTGTCGGCGGCGCAGGTGGCACCGGGCCCGCCGAACTCGTCGTCGAGGACCTGGATCTGGACCTGTGGGCGTCCGGCGACGGCCGTACCGTGCTCCGCCTCGACGAGGACGAGTTCGCCGAGAGCGGCCTCACGGAGCGCGACCCGGCCGCGGCGGCCGAGGCGGTCCGCGCTCTGGACGAGCTCGAACTCCACGCCAAGGGCGAGGGGTTGGCCTCCCTGGTGCCACAGCTCCCGCCACCTCACACGCGCCCGTAGGGGCGCGCCGGGCCGGGTCAGGTCAGGTCAGGTCAGGTCAGGTCACCACGAGTTCCACCTCGAACCCGGACTCGTCCACCAGATAGGCCGCGCGGTGCCCGGGCCCACCCGCGTACGGATGCCGCTCCGGAAAGAGCAGCCGCCAGCCGTACGCGGGCGCCTCGGCCACCAACTCCTCGAGGCCATCGGGGGCGGCCGGTCCGCCTGCGACGTGGAACGCAAGGTGATTGAGCCCGGGCCGGGTGCGCTCGTGGCGGTCCGCGGTCAGGTCGGGTGACTGCTCGATCACCACATAGCTCCCCCGCGGCCCGCCCCGGCGCCAGCTCCGCCCGTGTTCCCAGCGCTGATACGGCTCGTGCCCGAGGCGGCCGAGCAGCCATCCCCAGGACCGTTCGGCGGCCGCGAGATCCGGCACCCACAGCTCCACGTGGTGCACGCCGCCCGTCCCACCGGTCCCGGTCTCCGGCAGGGCCACCGCACGCCGCGGCGCCGTACCGTCGTACGCGATGGAGTCGCCGTCCTCGTGCCAGTGCAGCACGAAGCGCTCGCCCCGGCGGTAGGCGTCGAGCCCTGCGCGGCAGTACGCGACCATGGCGTCCGGCAAGGCGGACAGCGGGTACCAGGCGAGCCCGGAGCACTTGTCGGGCTCGCGGTTGACCGGCTCGCCGGGCACCTCGCCGGGGCCCGGGCCGCACACCGCCTCGAAGAACCAGCCGATCCGGGGCCGCCCGCCCGGCCCGCGGTGCTGCATCACGAGGGCCACCCGCAGCTGCTCCGGGGCGAGTTGGAGCCCGATCTCCTCATACGCCTCACGGATCAGCCCCCGGTGCGCGTCCTCGCCGTCCTCTATGTGGCCGGACGGGGCATGCCAAAGCCCGTCCGCGTACCCGGTGTTGGCCCGGCGGGCGAGCAACACCTCGTCACCGCGGCGCAGGATGAGGTGGACGTCCACGACCTCGGTGTGCCGCCGGGTGGCGGCACCAGAGGTGGCATCGGCATCGGCAGTGCTCTCGGTCATGCGGCGATCCTGCCACCCACCACTGACAACGACGGATTTCGTCGCGTTAGGCTCTATCTACAACGAATAACGACAAGAATCTGGCGACCCACAGGACTAATCAGTAGCCTCAGCGCCCATGAGTGATCACTCCCGCACCCTCCCCGTAACCGACCGCACCCGCCACCGCCGCCTGCGTGAGCAGGGCAGCCTCGACCGGGACGAGCTGGACGCGGTGCTCGCCGCCGGGTTCCTGTGTCACCTCGGTGTCAGCGTGGACGGCACGGTCATGGTCGTACCTACGGTGTACGGCTGCGACGGCGGGACGCTCTACTTCCACGGCTCCGTGGCAAGCCGCAGCCTGGCCGCCGCGCCGGAGGCGCCCGTGTGCGTGACCGTCACACACGTCGACGGCCTGGTGCTCGCCCGCTCGGTCTTCGAGCACGGGGTCAACTACCGCAGCGCGATGGTCTACGGAGTCCCGCGCGCGGTGACCGACCCGGAGGAGAAGCTGGCCGGGCTGCGGTGTCTGACCGAGCAGTGCACGCCCGGGCAGTGGGAGTACGCGCGCCGCCCGAACCGTAAGGAGCTGGCGGCCACGGCGCTGCTCGCGCTCTCCCTCGACGAGTGCTCGGTGAAGACGCGCTTCGGACCGCCGGAGGACGGGGACGGCCCGGATGCCGCGCTCGGCCTGTGGGCGGGGGTGCTGCCGCTGCGGACGAGCTGGGGCACCCCGGAACCGGATCCCACGCTTCCCTCCGGTACCTCGGTTCCCGTCCACATCGCGGACCTCGCCGACCCTGCGGAACTCAAGTCTCACTAAAGAACGCACCGCGTCACACCGGACGACGTGACGCACGCCACAGACAGCGGTGCGGCGATGAGTAAGGCTCCTTGTCCGGGTCTACCTCCTTGCACCCCCGCAGGGCACCCGGCAGCGACTCCACCTAGGAGGCCGTTATGCGCCGCCAGACCGTTCAGAAGCCCGTCCGGACGCCCGCGAGCCGCCGTGAGCGGGAACGCCGCGGGGAGACCACGGGGCCACGCCCCGAAGTCCGCAAGGACATCGCGAAGACCTGGTGGCCGGACGGCTGAGCTCAGCCAAGGTCCTCAAGGCTCACCGACTTCCGATAGTGGATCCGGTCGTACGCGGCGCCGTCATGCCACTCCACGCGCCGCTCCACGACCTCGTACCCGAAGTGGGCGTAGATCTTCTGGTTCTCCCACATCTTCGCGTTGGTGAGCAGCCGCACCTCGGGCAGCCCGAGTGCGCGCGCCCGCCGTTCCACGAACTCGAGGAGCACGCGCCCGAGGCCGCGCCCGTGGGCCTCGGGGTGGAGCGCGATGGACTCCAGGTAGAGGTGGTCCGCGTGCGGCTCCAGGACCACGAGCCCGACGACCGGCTCCCCGATCACGAACACCCGCCCCGCCGCCACGTCCTCGGCGTGGTCCCGCTCCATCGGCGCGGGCCTGCGGCCGATGCGCTCGATGTAGTGGTGGTACGCCGTGTCGGTGACCGCCTTGACGGCGGGCACGTCGGACGGGTCGGCGGGGCGGATGTCGCTTGCGTCGAGGGGCGTATCGATCATGCGTCCACGGTACGGTCCTCCGAACTGCCCCGCTTGATCAGCCTCTTCAGCAGCGGCCAGGCAAGGATCAGCACGATCACGGCGTAAATCGTCACCGAGAAGGGCGTGTTGACGAGTCCGGTCACCTGGCCGTCGCTGATCTGGAGGGCGCGGCGGAGCTGTTGCTCGGCGGCCGGGCCGAGGATGACGCCGATGACGGCCGGCAGGACGGGCAGTCCGTACCGCCGCATGCCGAAGCCCACCAGGCCGATGACGAGCAGGATCACCAGGTCGAGTGCCTCTCCCCCGACGGCGTACGCGCCGACCGCGGCGAAGAAGAGGATGCCCGCGTAGAGGTACGGCCGCGGGATGCGGAGCAGCTTCGCCCACAGCGGCGCGAGCGGCAGATTCAGTGCGAGCAGCAGCACCATGCCGACGAAGAGGGACGCGATCAGGCCCCACACCAGTTCCGGCTCCCGCTCGAAGAGCAGCGGGCCCGGCTGAATGCCGTACTGCTGGAAGGCGGCGAGCATCACGGCCGCGACGGCGGTGGTGGGCAGGCCGAGGGTGAGCATGGAGACGAGGGTTCCGGCCGCGGACGCGGAGGCCGCGGACTCGGGCCCGGCGACGCCCTCGATGGCGCCCTTGCCGAACTCGTCCTTGTGCTTGGACAGGCGCTTTTCGGTGACGTACGAGAGGAAGGTGGGGATCTCCGCGCCACCGGCCGGGATCGCGCCGAACGGGAAGCCGATCGCGGGGCCGCGCAGCCAGGACTTCCAGGACCGCTTGACGTCGGCCTTGCCGAGCCAGGGGCGGCCGACCGGGATGGCCTCGCCGCTGGAGCGGCGCAGATGGGCCGCGACCCACAGGGCCTCGCCGATCGCGAAGAGACCCACGGCGACGATCACCACGTCCACGCCGTCGGCGAGTTGGAGCGTGCCGAAGGTCAGCCGCCGCTGGCCGGTCATCTGGTCCAGGCCGATCAGGCCGATGGTGAGGCCGATGAGCAGGGACGCGAGGCCACGGATGCGGGAGGAGCCGAGGACGCTGGTGACCGCGATGAACGCGAGCACCATGATGGCGAAGTAGTCGGGCGCGCCGATGTCGACGGCGAGTTCGGCGATCTTCGGGGCGAGCGCGACGAGCAGGATCGTGCCGACCATGCCGCCCGCGAAGTGCCCGATGGCGGCGGCCGCGAGCGCCTGGGAGCCGCGCCCGGCCTTGGCCATCGGGTTGCCCTCCATGGCGGCGACGACGGCCGCGCTCTCCCCGGGGGTGTTGAGGAGGATGGAGGTGGTGGACCCGCCGAACATGGCGCCGTAGTAGATCCCGGCGAACATGATGAACGCGCCGGTCGGATCGAGCCCGTACGTCACCGGGAGCAGCAGCGCCACGGCCATGGCGGGCCCGATGCCGGGAAGGACGCCGATCGCGGTGCCGAGCAGCACGCCTATCGCGGCCCAGAGCAGATTGAGCGGGGTGAGGGCGGTCCCGAAGCCGTCCATCAGGGAGTTGAGGGCGTTCATGTCACAGCACTCCCATCAGTGGACCGCCGGGCAGCGGCACCCCGAGCAGGTTGTTGAAGACGACGTAGGTGACGAGGGAGAGCACCGCGGCGATCAGCGGATCGCGGTCGATCCGGCGGCTGCCGAGCGCGTAGGCGGCGCCCCAGAAGAGCAGCGCGCCCGCGACCGGGAAGCCGAGCGGGTCGATGAGGACCGCGGTGCCCAGGAAGACCCCGGCGAGCAGCAGGACGGTGCGCCAGTCCGCGGGCTCGGACAGGTCCACGTCCTCGCCGCCCTCGGCCTCGCCGCGGCCACCGCGCAGCACATCGACGGCGAGCAGGACGGCGATGACGAGCAGCCCGATGCCGACCACGATGGGTACGGTCTTCGGCCCGATGGGCCCGCGCTGCGCGATGTCGACGTCCATGGTGAGGGCGTCGGTGAGGACGAGGACGCCGAGCGCCAAGAGCAGGACGCAGACGCCGAGTTCGGAGTGCTCGCGCAGCCAGGACTTGCGCCGCTCGGCGGCGGACGCGTCCGGGGTGTTGGGGCTGTCCGGGGTTTCGGTGGTGGTGGTCACAGCCCCAGCTCCTTCAGTACGGACACCACGCGCTTGTCCTGGGCCTCGAGGAAGGCGCCGAACTCGTCGCCGGTGGCGAAGGCGTCCTCCCAGCCGTTCTTCTTCAGGGACTTCTGCCACTGCTCGGAGGCGTGCAGCTTCTCCACCAGGCCGGTGAGCTTGTCGCGTTGGGCCTGGGAGAGTCCGGGCGGGGCGACGACGCCGCGCCAGTTGGTGAAGTTCACGTCGTAGCCGGACTCCTTGAGCGTCGGCCCGTCGAGACCCTCGACCCGCTCGGGCCCGGTGACGGCGAGCAGCCGCAGCTCCCCGGACTTGATCTGGTCGAGATATTCACCGACGCCGGACACCCCGAAGGCGACCTTGTTGCCGAGGATCGAGGCGAGCAGTTCGCCGCCGCCGTCGAAGGGGATGTAGTTGACCTTCTTCGGGGCGATCCCGGCGGCGCGGGCCATCAGCATGGGCGCGATGTGGTCGGGCCCACCGGGCGAGGAGCCACCGCCCACGGGCATCTTGCCCGGGTTCTTCTTCCAGGCCTCGATCAGGTCCTCGATGGTCTTGTACGGGGAGTCCTTGGAGACCACCACGACGTCCTGCTCCTCGGTGAGGCGGGCGATCGGGGTGGTGTCGGCGAGGGTCGTCGGGGAGTGGTTGGAGCGGGCGGCTCCGACGACGCCGAGTCCCATGGACATCGCGAGCTTGCCGTTGCCGTGCTCGCCGACGAGCCGGGTCAGGCCGACGGTGCCGCCTGCGCCGGGCAGGTTGAACACCTCGATGTTGTGGGTGAGTCCGGCGTCCTCGGCATCCTTGGCCGCCGTACGGGCCGTGATGTCGTAGCCGCCGCCGGGCGTGTTGGGGACCATGAAGCGCAGGCCCGGGATCTGCGTGCCGGTGTCGGCGCCGCTGCCCGAGGTGAGCAGCGGCGGCCCGGCGAGCACGAGCAGCGCGGCCCCGAGCAGGGCGAGGGGTGTGCGCAGGCGCACGGGTGCCACCACCTGTCGGTACGTGAAGGGACAAATGCCGTATATGACATACGTCTTGGTATGGGGCCGGCGGATAAGGGTTCCGTCAGCCCCTGTGAAGTGGCCCACATGTTGCCCGCGCGTTAACGAGCTGTCTCCCTTCCGCAAGCAAGGAACGTTGTGGTCGTTATGGCCACACGCTTAGCCTGCGGCGATGAGCGCGCAGCCGAAGGTCGCGGAGACAAGGGTCCTGATCGTGGACGACGACTTCATGGTGGCCAAGCTGCACGGCCGCTGTGTGTCCGCGATGGACGGGTTCACGGTGGCCGGGGTGGCGCACAGCGGCGCGGAGGCGCTGCGCGCGGCGGAACAGCTACGTCCGGATCTCGTCCTCCTTGACGTGTATCTGCCCGACATGGACGGGATCGCGGTGCTGCGGGAGCTGCGCGCGGCGGAGGAGACGGACCCGGGGCGGCCGCGTGTCGACGTCCTGTTCATCACGGCCGCGCGGGACGCGGAGGTCATCCGCTCGGCGCTGCGCGCCGGTGCCCTGCACTACCTGATCAAACCCTTCAACCAGGCGGCCCTGCAAGAACAGTTGAGACATGTGGCCGCGCTCCGTGCCCGCCTCGACGACCTGGGCGAGGCCCGCCAGGAGGACGTCGACCAGATCTTCGGCACCCGCCCGCCGGGCTCACGCGAGCTCCCCAAGGGCCTCGCGACCCACACCGCCGACCTGGTCGAACGCGTCCTCCGCGCCCACGAGGACGGCCTCTCCGCCTCCCAGTGCGCCGAAGCGGGCTCCCTTTCCCGGGTCAGCGCCCGCCGCTACTTGGAGTTCTTCGCGGAGACGGGCCGGGCGGAGGTGCGGCTGCGGTACGGCGGGACGGGGCGGCCGGAGCGGCGGTATCGGTGGGTGGGGTGACCCCGGGCCGGGGAGCAGGCCGCGGAAACGGACGATCCGGACCCGCTCTTAACCCGTACTGATCACTTCCTTAAAGGGACCATAAGGATCTCCAGAACCCCGCCTCAGCAGGCGATTTCCCGGTTTCCAGCGGCTAGCTTGCTGCACGCCGGGGCGGGTTCGGACCATCGGCACCGCTCGAACGGGGGGCTGTACCGCTGACCCGTACCCGCCCCGTACCCCCCGCTGACCGTTTCCGAGGAGACCCCCCATGACAGCTCGCCGCAAGGTCGCGACCGTCGCCGCCGTCGGCATCGCCCCGCTCGCGCTGACCGCGCTCGCCACCGCCCCCGCCGCCGCGCACGGTTCGATGACGGATCCGGTGAGCCGGGTGTCGGCCTGCTTCCAGGAGGGCCCCGAGTCCCCGAAGTCGGCGGCGTGCAAGGCGGCCGTCCAGGCCAGTGGCACGCAGGCGTTCTACGACTGGAACGGCGTGAACATAGCCGACGCGGGCGGCAAGTCGAAGGAGATCATCCCCGACGGCAAGCTGTGCAGCGCGGGCAACGACAAGTACAAGGGCCTCGACCTGCCGCGCAAGGACTGGCCGTCCACCAAGCTCTCCTCCGGCAACCACACCTTCCACTACGCGGGCACCGCCCCGCACAAGGGCTCCTTCGAGCTGTACATCACCAAGGACAGCTACGACCCGACGAAGCCGCTGAAGTGGTCGGACCTGGAGGAGAAGCCCTTCGTGAAGGTCACCGACCCGAAGATGGAGGGCGGCGACTACGTCTTCGACGGCAAGATCCCGCAGAAGTCCGGCCGCCACCTGATCTACTCGATCTGGCAGCGCTCTGATTCCCCCGAGGCGTTCTACACCTGCTCGGACGTGGTGTTCGGCGGGGACAACGCGGGCGCGTCGGACAGCGGCGACGCCGCCGCCCCGGCCCCGGAGGCCTCCGCCCCGTCCCAGGAGCAGATCGACGCGGGCGCCGACAAGTCGTCCGTCGAACACCACGGCCACGGTGACGACAGCGCCGCGACGGGCGCGGAGGCCACGGAGGCAGGCAGCAGCCCCGAGGACCACGGATCCCACGGCGATGCCGCGGCCAACGAGCCGGAGGTGAACGGCGCCGCCGAGCCCGCCGCCGGCCAGCAGAACCTCGCCGAGACGGGCGGCGACAGCACCACCCCGTACATCGCGATCGGCGGCGCCGCCGCCCTGGCCATCGGCGCAGCCGCCATGTTCGCCTCGGTCCGCCGCCGCGCGGTCGGCCGCCACGGCCGCTGATCGCTCTTAGGGAACCCGGGAGCCCGGAGCCCCACGGATCCGCCGCCGCCCCTCTTCCTTCACCTCAAGGGGGCGGCGGCGCCGTGTCCGGGCGGAGGTCGGCCCCTACGCTGAGCACGTGCCCGAGTTCCGCATCGACCGCCGCAGCCCGCTCACCCCGCACGAGGCCTGGCGGCGCGTCACCGACTGGCGGCGCCATGCCGCCCAGGTCCCGCTGACCAGAACGGTGGTCCTGACAGCGCCGCCCACCGGACTCGGCACCCGCTTCGTGGCCCGCACCGGCCTCGGCCGCCTCGCCTTCGACGACCCGATGGAGGTCACCGAGTGGGCCCCGCCCACCGCGACGGCGCCTCAGGGCCGCTGCCGCCTGGTGAAGACGGGCTCCTTCCTGACCGGCTGGGCCGAGATCGAGGTGCGGCCGCCCGCGGACGACGCAGCCACCGGCTCGTACGTCGTGTGGCGCGAGGAGCTGCGCGTGGCCCGACTGCCCCGTTTTCTGGACCCGTTGACGGCGCGGGTGGGCCGGGTGGTCTTCGGCCTGGCGCTGCGCAGACTGCTCGCGGCACGGGACCCCGCATAAGCCCGTCCGGCGTTCGAGGATCCGTAGCGCGTCGCCCTACGCGGCCAGCGTCCCCGGCCCCACAGCCCCCGCACCGAACCGCTCCCGCACCCGGTCCACCGCGCCCTCCAGCCTCCGCACCTTCTCGTCCGCGGGGTCGAAGGTCAGCTGTCGCGCGGCCCGTTCCACCGGAGCGAGCCCTTCCGCCCGCAGGGCGATGCCCCGTACCCGGGCCCGTTGCAGGCCGAGGCCCTCGTAGATGCGGTACGTGACCGCCGTGAGGTCGGCCGAGTGTGCGGTGGGCTCGCGCAGCGTGCGCGTACGCACCGTCGTCGAACGGTCCGCGTAGCGCACCGTTACCACCACAGCGCGGCATACCTGGCCGGTACCGCGCATCCGGGCCCCCAGTTCTTCGGTGAGGGAGAGCAGGGCGCGTCGGTGTCGGGTCGGGTCCAACTCGTCCCGGGGGAAGGTGCGTTCGGCGGCGATCGAGGACGTCGCCGCGTTGCGGACCACGGCGGTACGGTCCACGCCGCGGGCCTTCTCGTGCGCCTCGCGTCCGGCCCGCGCGCCGAGGATCCGCTGGAGCGTGCCGAGCGGTGCGACGGCCACCCGGCCGACCGTGTCCAGGCCGTACGCGCACAGGGCGCGGGCCGCGCTCCGGCCCACCCCTTCAAGGGCGGCGACCGGCTTGTGCTCCAGGAACTCCCGTACGCCGTCGGCCGATTCGGGCACCACACACGTCAGGCCCGGGCCCGCCTCGCGCGCCGCCATGCGGGCGAGCATCGGGTTCGGGCCCACCCCGATCACGCAGTCGACACCGTGCAGGGCGAGCGCCCGTACCCGTACGAGCGCGGCCAGCTCCGCCGCGTCCCGGCCGAAGTACCGTACGGCGCCGCGCACATCGGCGAGCACGGTGTCCGGCGGCAGCGCCGCCACGACCGGAGTCAGCTCGCCGAGCAGGCCGACCAGCGCAGGCAGCAGCGCCTCGCCCGCCGGGCCGGGCCGGAAACGTACACAGAGAATCATCCGGCGCTCCCTGGGCTCTGGTGCCACAACTTCCGTCCCCCCGCGGGCTGTTCGCCGGGTGGCTTCAGGTCGGCCCAGGGATGCATCTCGTACCCCGTGGACATCCGGATCCGCCGCTCATCACCGGAACCGGCCTCTTCGCCCGCACCCCCGTCCCCTGCAGGGGCAAGCTCCGCGAGCCGCTCCCCCACGGCCTCAAGGCCGCCCTCCGCCCGCAGCTCAAGGAGCTCCCGCAGGTCCCACGCCGCCGAGCCGACCACCGACAGGCTGCGCGGGCCGCGCCGCTGCACCACGCCGCGTACGAGAAGCAGCCAGGAGTGGAACACGGTGTGTGCGCACCGCTCGTGGCTGTCGCCGAAGAAGGCGAGGTCGACCAGGCCCGTGCCGTCGTCGAGGGTGGTGAAGATGACCCGCTGTCCGGAGCGGATCGGCGGCGTCTGGGTGGCCGCCTTGGCGCCCGCGACCAGGACGGTCTGCCCGTGCTCGGCAAGGCGAAGGCGTTTGGCCGAGGTCACGCCGAGCTCGCGCAGGAACTCCACGTGGTCGCCCATCAGATGGCGGGACGCGTCCATGCCGAGGACGCCGAGCTCGGCGCTGAGCCGCTCCGTCTCGTCCAGGTCGGGCAGCCCGGCCTGCGCGGTCCTGCGGCCACCGGCGAGCGGGAGCTGCTGCCCGTAGGAGCCGCGCCCGCCGCGGTGCAGCTCGGCGAGGTGCAGGAGCAGATCGCGCCGGTTGGCGCCGAACGCGTCCAACGCCCCCACCTGCGCGAGCCGTTCGGCCACCGGCCTGCCGGGCCGGGCCCGCTGCCAGAAGTCGAGCAGTGAGGCGTACGGCTGTCCCTCCTCGATCCGCCGCGTCTCCGCCTCGCTGATCCCGTACACATCGGAGAGCCCGAGCCGCAGGCCCCACCGGCCGTCAGCGGAACCGGCGGAACCGGACACCAGTTCGATCCGGTGCGCGGCCGCCGAGCGGTTCACATCGAGCGGAAGGATCGGCACCCCGCGCCGCCGCGCGTCCGCGAGCAGCAGCCGCTTCGGGTACATCCCGGGGTCGTGGGTGAGGAGTCCGGCGTAGAAGGCGGCCGGGTGGTGGGCCTTCAGCCATGCCGACTGGTAGGTGGGCACGGCGAAGGCCACGGCGTGCGCCTTGCAGAAGCCGTACGAGCCGAAGGCCGCGATGATGTCCCAAGTACGGTGGATCGTCTCGGCGTTATAGCCCCTGGCCGCCGCGTGCTGCGCGAACCACACCTTGATCCGTCCCTGCGACTCGGGGTCGGAGAGACCGCGCCGTACCCGGTCGGCCTCGCCCCGGCCGCAGCCGGTCATGATGTTCACCATCTCGATGATCTGCTCATGGAAGACGACGACGCCGTACGTCTCGCGCAGCGGCTCCTCCAGGTCGGGGTGCGGATACCGGACGGGTCGCCGCCCGTGCCGGGCCTCGATGAACGGCCGCACCATGTCGGCGGCGACGGGCCCGGGCCGGAACAGCGAGATGTCCACCACGAGGTCGTGGAAGGTCGCGGGCTGGAGCCGTCCGACGAGGTCCCGCTGTCCCGGCGACTCGATCTGGAAGCAGCCCAACGTCTCGGTGCTGCGGATGAGTTCGTACGTCGCCGGGTCCCCGGGCGGCACGGCGTCGAGGTCGACCCGCTCGCCGCAGGCCCGTTCGACCTCCGCGACCGCGTGGGCCATGGCGGACTGCATCCGCACGCCGAGCACGTCCAGCTTGAGCAGGCCGAGGTCCTCGACGTCGTCCTTGTCGAACTGGGACATGGGCAGGCCCTCGCCGCTGGTGGGCACCACGGGGGTCCGGGCGAGCAGCGAGGCGTCCGAGAGCAGCACGCCGCACGGGTGCATGGCGACGCCGCGGGGCAGCGCGTCAAGCCCTTCGACCAGCTCCCAGAACCGCCCGTGCCGCCCCATCTGTTCGCGTACGTCCCGCAGTTCGGGGAGTTCGTCGAGGGCGGCGCGGGCGTCCCGGGCCCGGATATGCGGGAACGCCTTGGCGAGCCGGTCGATCTCGGCGGGGTCCATGGACAGGGCGGCGCCCACGTCGCGTACGGCATGGCGCACCCGGTAGGTCTCGGGCATCGCCACGGTGGCGACCCGTTCGGCGCCGAAGCGGCCGAGGATCGCGCGGTAGACCTCCAGGCGGCGTGCGGACTCCACGTCGATGTCGATATCGGGCAGGACGGGGCGCCGCGTGGACAGGAACCGCTCCATGAGCAGCCCGTGCTCGACCGGGTCGGCGTGCGCGATCCCGAGCAGATGGTTGACCAGGGACCCGGCGCCGGACCCGCGCGCGGCCACCCGGATCCCCATCTCGCGTACGTCGTCGACGACTTGGGCGACGGTCAGGAAGTACGAGGCGAAGCCGTGGTGGGCGATGATGTCCAGCTCGAGGTGCATCCGCTCCCAGTATGCGGAGGCGTCGCGCCGCTTGTCGTACCCGTGCAGGAGCATCCCGGCGGCGGCCCGGGAGGCGAGCACCCGCTGGGCGGTGCGCCGCCCGGCGCCGACGAGGCGGGCCTCGGGGAAGTGCACGGAGCCGATACCGAGGTCGTCCTCGGGATCGACCCGGCAGGCGGCGGCAGCCTCCTGGGTGGTTTCGAGCAGTCGGTACGCGGTATCGCGCCGGTACCCGGCCGCTTCGGCGACGCGCTGCGCGGCATCCGCCATACCGTCGGCCCCCTTGAGCCAGCGCTCACCGCTGTCGAGGCCCTTGCGGGGGTCGATCGGGACGAGGCAGCGGGCCGCGTCCAGGACGTCGGCGATCGGGCCCTGGCCGGGGTCGGCGTAGCGGACGGCGTTGCTGAGCACCGGGAGCACCCGCTGTTCGACGGCGAGGCCGAGGGTGCGGGCGGCCAGGCGCAGCGAGCCGGGGCCGGTGCCCGCGAGTCCGTGGGGCACGACTTCGAGGCGCAGCGCGTCGCCGTACACCTCCCGCCAGGGCGCGAGCAGCTTCGCGGCCCGGTCGGGGCGTCCGGCGGCGAGCGCCCGGCCGACGTCGGAGGCGGGTCCGAGCAGCACGGTGAGCCCGTCCCCGTACCGCTCCGACCAGGGCAGCAGCGGAGGGCCGCCGCCGTCCCCGGCGTGCGCGGCGGTGATAAGCCGACAAAGCGAGGCCCAGCCCCGCGCCCCCTCCCGAGCGAGAAAGGTCACCCGTGGAGCGGACTCATCGACAAAGGCACCCCCGCGCACCGGCGCCCGCCGCTTCCTATGGGCGCCGCCGCTCCGTGGCGCCGCCTCCTCGACCGCGAGCTCGGCCCCGAACAGCGGGCGCACCCCGGCCTTCGCGCACGCCTTGGCGAACCGGACGGTTCCGGCGACGGTGTCCCGGTCGGTCAGCGCGAGGGCGTCCATGCCGCGCTCGGCGGCACGCTCGGCCAGGCGCTCCGGGTGGGAAGCGCCGTAGCGCAGGGAGAACCCGGACGCGGTGTGCAGATGCGTGAACCCCGGCACACGCACCTCCTGACGACCTGACCACTCTCATCCCCCTCCCCCCACCATAAACCAGTTTCGAACACACGTACGCCTTCGAACGCGGGTCACCGGCGCACCGCCCCGCGCACGCGAAAAAGGCCCGCCCGGCACGAACAGATCCGCACCGGACGGGCCCAGGACAAACTGGAAAAACCGGTCAGCCGATCTCCGCCCCGAAAGCCTCCAGAGCCTCCGGCACCGGCTGGAAGAAGGTCTCGCCGCCGGACGAGCAGTCGCCGCTGCCGCCGGAGGTCAGACCGAGCGCGGTCTCGCCCTCGAAGAGCGCGCCACCGCTGTCGCCGGGCTCGGCACAGACGTTGGTCTGGATCAGGCCGTTGACGACGTCGCCGCCGCCGTAGTCGACCGTGGCGTCCAGGCCGGTGACCTCACCGTCGTGCAGCTGCGTGGTGGAGCCGCTGCGCTGCACCTGCTGGCCGACCGTCGCCTCGCCCGCCGCCGTGATCGGCTGGGTCGAGCCGTTGTAGAGGTTGACCTCGCTGGGGTGCGCGGTGTCGCCGGTGTACTTGACGATGCCGTAGTCGTTGTCCGGGAAGCTGGAGCCCGCGTTCGTGCCGATGACCGGCCCGCCCTGCTCCTCGGACCACTCGGAGATGGACTCGGTGCAGTGGCCCGCGGTCAGGAAGTGCGGCTCGCCGCCCACGGTGACGTTGAAGCCGAGCGAACAGCGTCCGCCGCCGCCCCAGATCGCGTCGCCGCCCGCGATGAACCGCTTGAACTCGCCCTTGGAGTGCTTGAGTTCGGCCTTGGAGCCGAGCGCGTCCACGGCCTTGGTGAGCTTCTCGAGCTCGGCGCCCTTGACCGTGCGGTCGGCGGTGACGACGACCTTGTTGGTCTTCGGGTCGACGACCCAGGAGGTGCCCTTGGTGCTGGCCTGCTCCATCAGGTCGCTACGCGTGTTCTTGAGCTCGGCCATGGTGTTCTCGACGATTCTGGCCTTGGCCCCGGCCTGCTCGACGGCTCCGGCCGCCGCCTTGTCCAGGACGTTCACCACGAGCGCCTTGGCGTCGGCGTCGTAGTACGAGCCGGCGGTCTCGGCGCCGAGGTCGTTGATGAGGGTGTCCGCGAGCTGCCCGGCCGAGGTCGCCGAGAGGGTCTTCAGCTCCGGTGCGGGGGTGTCACTGGCGTTCGCGGTCTGGAGGGTGACTCCCGCGGCCACGAGCGCGGCAATGCCCGCGCCCGCAACGGCCACACGCCGCTTCGGTATCCGACGGTGCTTCAACTTGACGTCCTCCCTGGGGGGTGGAGCCCGGATCGGTGGGGTTCACCGGGCCCTGAAGGCGTACCGGCAAGGAAGCGAGCGAACGCTGTGGCGCCGGATTTCGCGTCCATGCCAATGTCGACAGCCACTATTCCCATGCGCACAGGGGGCACACAAGGTCGACTTCAGGACGCGCATGCGGCAACCGGCTTACGCCGGGGGCGCATTGGCAAAGGTCCGACCGCGCCGGTCCCACGCTCGCGCTCCCCGGCGCTTCTACGGCGCGCATGCGCCCCGTCGGCTATGGGTGAGGACTAGTCCTGTCTTGATGTCGTCCTTACGGACCGGATTCCGGCGGTACAGCGCCGGAATCCGACGGTACGGTGCCGGATTCCGACGGTACGGTGCCGGATTCCGACTGCGGCGTGCCGGAGTCCGAAGGCGTACGCGGCAGTTGTTGCCCCTGTGCCTCCGTCGCCCGCTCCAGGAACCTGAGCAGCTCCACCGGGAAGGGAAGCACCAGCGTGGAGTTCTTCTCGGCCGCCACGGCCACCACCGTCTGGAGCAGACGCAGTTGGAGCGCGGCCGGTTCCTGCCCCATCTCGTGCGCGGCCTCGGCCAGCTTCTTCGACGCCTGGAGTTCCGCGTCCGCGTTGATCACGCGGGCCCGCCGCTCGCGGTCCGCCTCCGCCTGCCGCGCCATCGAGCGCTTCATGGTCTCCGGCAGCGATACGTCCTTGATCTCCACCCGGTCGATCTGCACACCCCACCCGACCGCCGGGCTGTCGATCATCAACTCCAGGCCCTGATTGAGCTTTTCACGGTTCGACAGGAGATCGTCGAGGTCGCTCTTGCCGATGATCGACCGCAGCGAGGTCTGCGCCATCTGCGACACCGCGAACCGGTAGTCCTCCACGCGTACCACCGCTTCGGCGGCGTCGACGACCTTGAAGTAGATGACGGCGTCCACGCGGACCGTGACGTTGTCCCGGGTGATGCCGTCCTGGGCGGGCACCGGCAGGGTCACGATCTGCATATTGACCTTACGGAGCCGGTCGACGAACGGCAGGATCAGGGTGAACCCAGGACCGCGCACCTGCGGCCGCAGCCGCCCGAGGCGGAACACCACGCCCCGTTCGTACTGTTTGACCACCCTGGCCGCCGCCATCAGACCGACCGCACCGGCGGACGTCAGCACCGCTCCCGCCGTCACCAGCTCCTCGACCATCACGGCCCCCTGGGGTCCGATGGGACGCTCATGACGTCCATGACATCTACGAGGTCTCGTTCTTCGACGGTAGTCCCGGATCCGGTCAAGGGCGAGCCCCCGCCCGGGAGTTCGGACGGGGGCCCGCCTGCGTCAGCGTCAGTCGGCGAAGGGTTCAGTGGCGGCGTCTCAGTAGACGCTCACCCCGTACCGGCTCAGCGCCTCCTTGACCGGCTGGAAGAACGTCGTACCGCCGGAGGAGCAGTTGCCGCTGCCGCCGGAGGTCAGACCGATGGCGCGGGTCCCGGAGTAGAGCGGGCCGCCGGAGTCGCCGGGCTCGGCGCACACATTGGTCTTGATCATCCCGTAGACGACGTCGCCGCCGCCGTAGTTGACGGTGGCGTTGAGGCCGGTGACCCGACCGCTGTGGGTCCCGGTGGTGGAGCCGCGGCGCTTCACGGACATGCCCACGGTGGCGTCCGCGGCGCTGGTGATGTCCTGGCTGCCGACGGTGCCCGGGTGGGAGAGCGACGTGTTGGAGTAGCGCACCAGGCCGTAGTCGTTGCCGGGGAAGCTGGAGCCGGCCGTGGGGCCGATGGTGGTGGTGCGCGAGGAGTTGGTGTACCAGGTGCCCGCACCGTCGGTGCAGTGGCCCGCGGTCACGAAGTAGTAGGTGCCGCTCCCGTTACGCACGTTGAAGCCCAGGGAGCAGCGCCAGCTCGACGCGTAGATGGCGTCGCCGCCGGAGATCAGCTTGCTGAGCTTGCCTGGGGTGCGCTCGATCTTCAAGGCGCCCGCCTCGGCGCCCGCTGCACGCTTGATGCTGTTCAGCTCCGCCCGCGAGACGGTGCTGTCCGCCGTCACGACAAGGCGGTTCGTCTTCTTGTCGATATGCCAGGCGGTGCCCGCCACATCGGCCTCGAGGACAGCGTCGCTCGCCTTGCTCAGCTGGGCGGCGCTGTACGTGGTGGTTTCTTCGGCACTCGCCGTGGGCGCGGCCAGGGCGCCCGCGGCCACGAGCCCGCTCACCAGGGCGAGCAGGCCGCTACGTCTCGCGATGCCACTGCGTGGGGTAGTGCGCTCGTTCCTCACGTGACGTTCCTCCGAGGGGGGTCGAGGGCCCGCCTGGGAGAACGGGCCCGTGAGGCGCGGTCGGGGGGCGTCCGGATTCCGGATACGTTGTGCCCCTGACAAGCGCTGCTCGGAGTATTCGGCCGCGGCCTGGACGCGACAAGGGTGCCTTTCGGCCAGGGCAGGAGACGGCCCTAGCAGCCGTCGCAGGGGCAGCAGCACTCGCAGTTTCCGCAGTTGCAGCAGTCGTCGCACTTGTGACAGCAGCCCTCGCGCTTCTTCCGGGACCAGGGCCCCTCGTACTCCTCGGCACAGCACCATTTGCAGGTGCAGCACAGACCGATGAAGGCGGCGCAACCCGCCCAGAAGCCACGGGGCTTGGGCCCTTCGAACCGCCCGCCCTGCCCCCAGTCCCGGTTGCCCCACCCGCCGGACCCACCGGAGCCGCCGGTTCCACCAGACCCACCAGAGCCGCCGGTTCCACCGGAGCCATCGGACCCGCCGCCCTGGTACGGGTTGCCGGTCCCGCCACCCGCGTACGGGTTCGCGCCACCGGCGTACGGATTCCCTCCCTGGTACGGATTCCCGCCCTGCTGCCCGTACTGCCCCTGCTGCCCGTGCTGGTCCTCGGCCCGCTGATGCGCGCAGCTCGCCGTCCCGAAGGCCCGGTTCACCGAGCGGCCGAGTTCGTGCACGAGCAGCTGGTGCACGAGCCGCCCGTCGGTGAACTCCACGTCCTTGAGCGCGAGGCCGATCCCGTGCACCGCGTCGCTGGCGAGCCGACGCGCCTCGGCGCGCGAGGTGCCGGTGGCCGTCAGCGGGTTCCACGCGCCCGAGGCGGCGTCGGCCACCTGGTCCTCGACCGCGTCGAGGAGGTGCGCGAGCCGCCCGAAGAGCCGCCCCGCCTCGGCGAGCGGTCCGGCGTTCCCCGGCCGCCCGGCGAGCACGGCGGTGTGCGCGAAGGCCGCGGCCGTCGCCGTCTCGGTCGGCTCGGTGACCACGAGCACCGGCGTGCCAGGACCCGCGAGCGCCTCGACAACGCCCTGCCGGTCCACCGCGTCGAGGAGCACCGCGGTGTCGAAGCCGACCGCGGCACCGGCCCGCGCCCCGGCCTTGTCCCAGCCGCGGGCCACCCGGCGCGCGGCGGCGGCCACCGGGGCGCGGCCCAACAGGCCGTCCCGGTCGACCACGTGGTCCCGCACCTTGGCCGAGGCGAGCACCAGAGAGACGGCCGCGGCGAGCCGGGCACCCTCACCGTGCGCGACGGATGCGGTGCGCATCCCGCGCAGTGCGCAGGGCCCCGCGGTGCGCCGCCCACCGGCCACCGCCCCGGCCCCGACACCGGTCTGAGCCTCCGTCAGAACCGAGATGAGAAGCCCGTCGTAATTGGTCACGACCCGCGAGAACTGGCCGTGATCGCGGCGCAGCGCGAGGCAGAGCCCGCAGAGATGCGCCATCCACTGGGCCTTGAGTCCCTCACCGAGCCGGTGTGTACAGGGCCGGACCATTCCGAACACGACGTTCCCCCGTGGTTCGTTCAGCACGTACGCACGGAATCGTATCGGCCACTTCGATCATCGCGACACGCCCGTCGTCACCCGGACGCCGAACAAGTCATATTTCACTCACTGTCAGCAGCCTTGCCCAGTAATGGCCTTGGAGAATGGGGGCATGTTCTGCACCAGTACCGTCACGAAACCCTCGTGCGGCGACTATCCCCTTGGCGTCCTATCCGCATCATGGACGACGATAGGAATCGCGGACAGCAGAAACCGCTGTGAAAGGAGGCGTCCATGGGATCGGTGCGCAAGGCGAGTGCCTGGCTTGGCCTCGTAGACGACAACGATGACGAGCGTTACTACAACGGCTACGAAGACGAGACGGGCGAACAGGCCGAGCCCGGCGACGCCTGGGTGACCGACCCCCGGGTGCAGGTGGCGTCCGAGGCGGCCGAGGAGCAGGGCCGCCGGATCGGCACCGTTACCCCGGACGGCTTCCGGGACGCGCGCGGTATCGGCGAGATGTTCCGGGACGGCGTCCCGGTCATCATGAACCTCACGTCCATGGAGCCGGGCGACGCCAAGCGCGTGGTGGACTTCGCCGCGGGCCTGACCTTCGGTCTGCGCGGCTCGATCGAGCGGGTGGCCAACCGGGTCTTTCTGCTGACCCCGGCCGACACCCGGATCGTCAACGGCGAGGCGGCGGGGCGCCCGTCCGACGGCTTCTTCAACCAGAGCTGAGGCCGCGGGCGCCGGGCGCGACCTCCGGATTCCGTTTCGCGCCGTCGGCTCGGTTGCCGCACCTGGGGGCTGCGCCCCCAGACCCCCGCCTCATCGCGCGCAGGAGGGTACCTCCCTGCTCGAGCGAAGCCGAGAGCTTGGGGGAGCGCTCGTCCGCAAACGCCGGACGGGCTGATTCTTCTACCGGAACGCATCAAGCCCGGTGAGTGCCTTGCCAAGGACCAACTGGTGCATCTCTACGGTGCCTTCGTAGGTGAGCACCGACTCGAGGTTGGTGGCGTGCCGCATCACGGGGTACTCGAGCGAGATGCCGTTGGCGCCCAGGATCGTCCGGGACGTGCGGCAGATCTCGATCGCTTCTCGTACGTTGTTGAGCTTGCCGAAGCTGACCTGCTCGGGCCTCAGCCGCCCCGCGTCGAGGCGGCGCCCCAGGTGGTGGGCGAGCAGGATGCCCTTGTGCAGCTCCACCGCCATGTCGGCGAGCTTGGCCTGGGTGAGCTGGAAGCCGCCGATGGGCCGGCCGAACTGCTCGCGGGTCTTCGCGTAGTCGACGGCGGTCTCGAAGCAGGAGCGGGCCGCGCCCATCGCACCCCAGACGATGCCGTAGCGCGCGTGGCTGAGGCAGCTCAACGGACCGCGCAGGCCGGTGACTTCGGGCAGGACCGCATCCGCGGGCAACCGGACCTCGTCCAGGACGAGTTCACTGGTGACCGAGGCGCGCAGGGACCACTTGTGCTTGATCTCCGGCGCCGAGAAGCCGGGGGTGTCCGTCGGGACGACGAAGCCGCGGATCCCGGCCCCTTCCTCATCGGTCTGCGCCCAGACGACCGCGACTCCCGCGACCGAGCCGTTGGTGATCCACATCTTGCGGCCGCTGAGGACCCAGTCGGTGCCGTCCTTCTTCGCGTACGTGCGCATCGAGGCCGGGTCGGAGCCGTGGTCGGGTTCGGTGAGGCCGAAGCAGCCGATGGTCTCGCCCGCCGCCATGGCGGGCAGCCAGCGCTGCTTCTGCTCCTCGGAGCCGAACTTCCAGATCGCGTACATCGCGAGGGAACCCTGCACCGAGACGAGCGAGCGGATGCCGGAGTCCGCGGCCTCCAACTCCAGGCAGGCGAGGCCGTACTGGACCGCGCTCGCGCCCGCGCAGCCGTAGCCGGTCAGGGACATGCCGAGGGCGCCGAGGGCGCCGAGTTCGCGGGCGAGGTCACGGATGCCGGGCAGCTCGCCGCGCTCGTACCAGTCGGCGATGTGCGGCAGGACCCGGTCGGCGGCCCAACTGCGCACGGTGTCGCGGATCGCGAGGTCCTCGGGTGCGAGCAGGTCGTCGATGCCGAGCGGATCGAACGGGTCGAACGGGGTGCGGGCAGACACGGGGGGCCTCCATGTGATGCTGCGCGGCGCCGAAACTAGCGGTGGTAGTCAGTGTTCGGCCGACGTTACGGCGACAGTGTTCCGTACGTCCAGAGCATCACCGGGGCGGTGGCGGGCGGGCGCGCGGGCGCGACCGGAACGACGCCCGCAGGTCAGCGGGGGTAGCCGGTCGACTCGGCGGAGACCACGGGGCGCTCGCGGAGCTCCGTGCGCTGGGCGGGCGGCGCCGGACGCTTGTGTTCCACCGGTATGGACCTGGGCTCCGCCTCGACCGCGGGCTGCGGCTCCGAGCGGGTCACGGACTGTGGCTCCGGCCGCTCCGTGGGCTCCGGGTCCAGGTCGACCGCGTTGGTCATCTCCATGGTGCGGGGCAGCTTCAGGGCCGCGAGGGCGCCGATGAGCAGCAGGCCCGCGCTGGCGAGCAGCGTGACGTGCAGGCCGTGCACGAAGGAGCCCTGGGCCGCGGTGCGCAGCGCGTCCCCGGCCGCCGCGTCGAGGCCGTTCGCGACCTCGTACGCCTCGCCGAGCGAGTGCTTGGCCGCCTCGCTCGCCGCCGCCGGAACGCCCGGGACCGAGCCGATGCCGGGGGCGTACGCGGCGTTCATGACGCTGCCGATGAAGGCGATGCCGATGCCGCCGCCCAGCTGGTAGGCGGTCTCGCCGATGGCGGCGGCGCCGCCTGCCTGGCCCTGCGTGACATCGCTGAGCATCGACTCGTACGCGCCGAACAGCGTGGTCTGCAGGCCGAAGCCGAGCAGCA
This sequence comes from Streptomyces sp. NPDC002851, assembly GCF_053591935.1. Classification (NCBI taxonomy): domain Bacteria; kingdom Bacillati; phylum Actinomycetota; class Actinomycetes; order Kitasatosporales; family Streptomycetaceae; genus Streptomyces; species Streptomyces sp. NPDC002851. The sequence continues at coordinate 63,527 of NZ_JBSFUT010000026.1, forward strand.
CGAAGCCGGTGAGGAGCAGCGCGAGGTTGTCGCGGTGACCCATGAGAGTGAGCAGGAGCACCGCGCCCGCGGTGAGGCAGAAGCCGAAGGCGACCATCCGGCGCGGTCCGAGCCGGGGCAGGATGAAGGAGCCGGAGAGGCCGCCCGCCATCGCGGCGACCGTCAGCGGCACCATCCGCAGGCCGGTCTCCAGAGGCGAGAGGCCGAGCACCAGCTGGAGGTACTGGGCGGCGATCAGCATCAGGCCGACCAGGGCGAGCATCGCGAGCACGATGCAGCCGACCGAGGTACCGAAGGCGGGCCGGGCGAAGAGCGTGAGGTCGACCAAGGGGTGCTTGCGGCGGCGTTGGCGGCGCACGAAAGCGACGAGCAGGGCCGCGCCGAGCAGCAGCGGCACGAGCGTCATGACACTGAGCGCGCCCTCGCCGCCACCGGCCCGCTTCACGCCGAGCACGAGGCCGAAGAGTCCGGCCGCGGCCATGAGGGCGCCGACCACGTCCCACGGGCCGTCGCGGTCGCCCTTGGACTCGGGGAGCAGCCAGCGGCCGACGAGGAGGCTGGCGAACATCAGCGGGATGTTGACCAGGAAGACCGCGCCCCACCAGAAGTGTTCGAGCAGGAAGCCGCCGAGCAGCGGTCCGGTGGCGGCGCCGACGGCGGCCACGGCGCTCCAGATGCCGATGGCGAGGGCGCGTTCCCGGCGGTCCGGGAAGACCTGCCGGACGATCGACAGGGTCGCGGGCATGATCATCGCGCCACCGACGCCGAGCAGTGCGCGGGCCGCGATGAGCAGCGCGGGGTCGTGGGCGAGCGCGGCGAGCGCGGAGGCGACGCCGAACAGGCCGTACCCGAGCAGCAGGACGCGTCTGCGGCCGACGCGGTCGCCGAGGGTGCCGAAGAGGATCAGCAGGGACGCGCAGACCAGCGGGTAGGAGTCGACGATCCAGAGGAGCTGGATCCCGCCGGGCTTGAGGTCCTCGGTGACCGCGGGCACGGCGACGTGCAGGACGGTCGAGTCGATGGCGACGATCGCGAGGCTGACGCAGAGGACGACGAGAATGACCCAGCGGTTGGCACCGCCGGGGCGTCCGATGCCGATGCGCTCCAGAAACCGGGATGCCGAGGGCCGCGTCGAAGCGGCCGAGGTCGTCCCGGACATGCAGTACCTCCCAGTGGTCCTCGTACGCCGGCGGCCTGCGGGGCAGCCTTCCGGGCCCGACTGTGCCCGACTGCGTGTACGAGTGAACCGCCAGCGTACGCGAGTCCTCGCGGGTGGGAGGTGGTGGACCTCTCACGCAGCGGACCGACGGACTGTGGCGTACGCCACTGTGTGGTGTGCGCCACCCCCGCCCCGGACAAGCACGCAGCGTAGGGCCGCCGCGGTTCCACCCGCGACCGCAGGCACTCCCCCGCGACCGACCGCGACCGAAGGTGCGCACCCATAATCGAGCTTGTGACCGATATTGATCAACGCGCCCCGGCGACCCGTATGGCTCCGGTCGCCGACGCGCTGCGCCGGGCCGCACCCGCGCTGCTCGTGTACGTGGGCGTGCGCGCCCTCGGACTCACCGTTCTCGCGGTCTGGTCGGCGGTCGCGGGCAAGAGCGCGCACACGCTGCTTTCGGCGCGCTGGGACTCCCTCTGGTACACCCGGGTCGCGGACTTCGGCTACGGCTGGGAGGTGCGGCTTCCGGACGGCAGCGTCCACTCCAACCTGGCGTTCTTTCCGCTGCTTCCGTGGCTGGAGCGGCTCGTCTCGGCGGTCAGCCCGCTGTCGTACGCCGATGCGGGCCTGGTGGTCAGCGCGGTCGCGTCGGTGTGCGCGGCGGGCGGGATCTTCGCGATCGCGGACCGGCTGTACGGCCGGCGGGCCGGGGTCTGTGCGGTGGCGTTGTGGGCGGTGCTTCCGGTCGGGATCGTGCAGTCGATGGCGTACAGCGAGGCGCTGTTCACGGCGCTCGCGGCCTGGTCCCTGTACGCGGTCCTGCGGGAGCGCTGGGTGTGGGCCGGGGTGCTCGCCTCGCTCGCCGGGCTGACCCGGCCGGTGGGGGCGGTCGTGGTGGCGGCGGTGTGGGTGGCCGCCGTGGCGGCGCTCGTGCGGGAGCGGCAGGCCGCCGGGGACTCCGCGGGGGTGCAGGGGGCCTCCGGGCGGGTGCAGCGGGGCTTCGGGCGGCTGTCCCTGGAGCGGTCCTGGCGGCCGGTGCTCGGCGCGGTGTTCGCGCCGCTCGGTGCCGCGGGCTATGTGCTGTGGGTCGGGCGGCGGACCGGCGGCGGGCTCTTCGGTTACCTCGACGTGCAGGCGGGGTGGGGCAACGGCTTCGACGGGGGCTGGGCGTTCGCCCGATTCGTCGCCGAGAAGTTCACGTCCTTCCCGGACGCGCTCGCCGGGCTCGGGCTGATCGTCGGCGTCGCCCTCGTCATCTGGCTGTACGGGCGCTGCATACGCCAGGGCCAGCCGCTGCCGCTCCTTGTCTACTGCGGGATCGTGGTCGCGCTGGCGCTCTGCGCCTCCGGCTACTTCGGCTCGAAACCGCGCCTGCTGCTGCCCGCCTTCCCGCTCCTGCTGCCGCTCGCGGTGCCGCTGGCCCGGTGGCGCATCCGCAGGTCGGCGGCGTTGCTGGGGGCGGTGGCCGTGGTCTCGGCGGGGTACGGGGCGTTCTGGCTGAACGGCTCCGGACCGCCGTGATCCGTTTGCGCTCCGCACCATCGGCTCGCATAATCCGGCCGCTCGCACCGAACGCTTTTATCCACCACCTAAAATTCAGGTAAGCACCGCATAAAAAAATGGGACCCCACGGTCATCCGACTTAATCGAAAGTCCCGGGATAAAGGCGGGGCTGAGATCTATCCCACATCACATCGTCATCACAAACCCCGCGATTCGACCTGGCCCCGGACTCACTCGCTGTAGCGTCGATTGTGTGCGTACCGAACGAAACCTCACCCGTCTGGACCGGCTCTTTGCCCGTCTGGACCGTGAGCCGGAACGGCCGAAGGGCCTCGATGTACCGCGGATGAGCCCGCACAGGATGGTGCTGTTCGGCTCGACGCTGGTCTTCTATGCCCTGATCGTCGTGGCCGTGATCAACACTTCGTGGTTGGTCCGCCTCGACTGGCAGTTGATGTTCTTCCGGCCCTACCAGCAGTGGCACGAGCTGCACGCGTGGATCGACTACTACGTCGTCCTCGGCCAGCGCGGGCCGACCGCCGTGATGGTCGCGGCCTGGCTCGGCTGGCGCTCCTGGCGGCAGCACACGCTGCGGCCGCTGTTGATGCTGGGCACCTCGCTGCTGCTGCTCAACGTCACGGTGGGCGCGGCCAAGCTGAGCATGGGCCGGGAAGGTCCGCATTACGCCACCACCATCGGATCCAACGAGATGTGGCTGACCGGCGACATATTCCCTTCGGGCCACACCGCGAACGCCGTGGTGACCTGGGGCATCCTCGCCTATCTCGCGGCCACGCCGCGCGCCCGCCGCTGGCTGTCGGCGCTCTCGGCGGTGGTCTCGCTCGGCGTCGGCCTCAGCACCGTCTACCTGGGCACCCACTGGCTGAGCGACGTCCTGCTCGGCTGGGCCGCGGGCCTGCTCATCCTGCTCGCGCTGCCCTGGTGCGAACCGCTGATCGCCCGGGTCGAGGCGTGGCTCCTGGCCCAGCGGGACCGGCTGCTCAAGGGCCGCCGCACCGCCGTCCCGGCCACGGCGCCCGCCCCGGCCCCCGCGCCCGTGCTGCTCCCGCAGCACACCCCGGCGGACGGCACTCCGGTGCCGGTGGGCGCCGCCGCGCCGCGCGCCGCCCGGCCCGCCGGCCACCTCACGCAGCGCGGCCATACGGTGCGCTCCGAGCGCGGCCCGGTCGGTCCGGTCGGCAGCCGCAGGCCGCCGCACCCCGACACCCCGGTGACCACGGTCGGCTCCGGCCGCGTTCGCTCCACCAGTCCGTCGGCCCGCACGGCGGCGGGCGGCTGACCCGACCGCGGGACGGTACGCACACACCTCGCCCGCAGCACGAAGGCCCCGGCTCCACAGAGGAGTCCGGGGCCTTCGGCGTTTCCGGGTGCGGGTTGTTCCGCAGGCGTATCCCGCGGGCGTGCGGCGTGTGCCGGGTGGCCGCTCAGCCCTTCCAGCAGCGGGTCACGGTGTCGTCCTTGACCTCGAAGTTCAGCCGCCCGCCGACGTACTCCATGGTGATGATCGCGCCCGGCGGCAGCGCCCGGACCGTCGTCCAGCCGCGCTCCCGGGCCTGCCGCTCGGCGGCCTCGGCATCGAGTCCGACATACGCCTCGAGCTCGTCGTCGGGTTCCTGTGGGGCGTTCGGTAGAGGTGCCATGCGGACACCTTAGGCGGGCGGGTCCCACGGGTCACTCGTAGCCCGACGGTCACGCTTGTGTCACAAGATCGCCACACACGTTTGCCCATTCCCGCATCACACGGACGAGCGATTCAACGGGTGAAGAACAGCGCCCGCGGCGGGCCCCCGACAGGCCCGCAAGAAGAAAGCGATGGGCCGAAAATCGGGCCGGAAAGGGGTCGCTGAAACAGCCTCACGGAATTCCGTTGAATTACGAAGAGCCCCGCATCCGGCCATTCTGACGGCGCGTTCGTCATGCGCCGGATTGGCCGGTCCGGGCACCGCTCGCGCCCGCCCGCCGGAGGCCGAAAACGGCGGGGACGCACCCTGTTGGAGCAGCCCCCGGCGCGCGCATCATGGCGGGTGCCCGCAGGCCCGATTCGTCGACGCCACGAGGGGGCGCAGATGGGGACAGACGCCGGGACGGACGCAGCCACGGTCGGCCGCACCGCCGGAGTGCTCTTCGCGACGCCGACCTTCGCGGGCTCCGCCAACGAGATCATGCCGCTCCAGATCGGCTCCCCCGACGTGGCCTTCCCACGGCTCAACAGGCTGTCGTACTGGCTGTTCCTCTTCGGCGGGCTCATGGGGCTCGCGCTCTCCGGCTTCGGCACGATCCTCGGCGCGGTGAACTTCCCGACCACCATCATCGGCATGCGGGCGCCCGGCATGACGATGTTCCGGATGCCGGTGTTCACCTGGAACGTGCTCTTCACCTCGATCCTGGTGCTCGTCGCGTTCCCGGTGCTCGCGGCCGCGCTGCTCGTCCTGGAGGCGGACCGGCGGTTCCATTCGATGGTCTTCGAGGCGGAGTTCGGCGGTGCGCTGCTCTGGCAGCATCTCTTCTGGTTCTTCGGGCATCCGGAGGTCTACATCATCGCCTTGCCGTTCTTCGGCATCATCACGGAGATCCTGCCGGTGTTCTCGCGGAAGCCGATCTTCGGCTATGTGATGCTCGTCGGCGCCACGATGGCCATCACCGGGCTCTCCCTCGTGGTGTGGGCGCCTCACCGGGGTGCTGCTCGCCTCGCCGCCACTCGACTTCCACGTCACCGATACGTACTTCGTGGTGGCGCACTTCCACTACGTGGTGTTCGGCACCGTCGTCTTCGCGATGTTCGCCGGGTTCTTCTTCTGGTGGCCCAAGTTCACCGGCAAGCTGCTCGACGAACGGCTCGGGAAGATCCAGTTCTGGACGCTGTTCGCCGGCTTCCACACCACGTTCCTGGTGCAGCACTGGCTGGGCGCGGAAGGCATGCCACGGCGGTACGCGGACTATCTGGCGGCCGACGGGTTCACGGTGCTCAACACCGTGTCGACCATCGGGGCGGACGCGGCGCTCACGGCCGGGGCCGTGCCGTCTCCCCGGGACGGTCAGGGCTCCCCGGACGCTCAGGAGCTGTCCCCCGCTCGAGCGCCCGGGAAAGACGGTCCCGCAGCACCGTGATGTGCGCGGTGAGCTCCACGGGTTCAAGGACCTCGAACTCGTAGCCCAGGAGCGCCACATGGACCACCAGCGCTTCCAGGGTCCACGACCCGGTGCGCAGCAGACAGCTGTGCTCGCCCTCGGCCTCCAGGATTCCGGCCGGGGGCGAGATCCGCCCGGCCGCCTCTTCCTTGGACACCAGGAGACGTATCACCGCTTGTTCGGCGTACGCGCGCGTGGAGACGCCCCGCGCGACATAGGCGGCGAGGTCGTCGGCGGGCGGGGTGCGGTGCGCGAAGCGCGGGCCGTGCGGCGGCTTGGGCGTGATGCGGTCGACGCGGAACGTACGCCAGTCCTCCCGGTCGAGGTCCCAGGCGACCAGGTACCAGAGGCGCTCGGTGCACACCAGGCGGTGCGGCTCCACGGTGCGGCGGGTCGCGGTGCCGTGGTGGTCGCGGTACTCGAAACGGAGCCGCTCGGCGTCCCGGCAGACCCCGGCGAGCTCGGTGAGCAGCCCCGGGTCGACCGTCGCGGGTCCGGGGCCGCGCAGCATCGGCACGGTGAACGCGTTGAGCGCGCCGACCCGGCGGCGGAGCCGGTCCGGAAGGACCTGCTCCAGCTTGGTCAGGGCGCGTACGGAGGTCTCGCCGATGCCGTCGACGCCCTGCCCGGCGGCCGACCGCAGGCCGACGGCGACGGCCACCGCCTCCTCGTCGTCGAGCAGCAGCGGCGGCAACTCGGCGCCCACGCCCAGCTGGTAGCCGCCACCGGTGCCGGGGCTCGCGTGCACGGGGTAGCCGAGCTCGCGGAGCCGGTCGACATCGCGGCGCACGGTGCGCGGCGTGACGCCGAGGCGCTCCGCGAGGTCGGCACCGGACCATTCGCGGTGGGCCTGAAGGAGCGAGAGCAGACGGAGCAGACGTGCCGAGGTCTCCAGCATGGGGCAAGTGTGACAGGGGTTGCGGACAGGTACCTTCCGCAACCCCTGGGGCACTGGCCGCTCGCCGGAGACCCTCCGCGCCTCAACCCACCCGCAGCGACAGGTCGTTGTCCTTCGTGTAGTACGGCCGCACCAGGGAGTCCCCCACCCGCACCGCGGGATACGTGAAGATGTGCTTCTTGTCCGCCACGTCGTCCAGGAGCCGCGCGACCCGCGCCTGCGGCCCGCTCGCCCCCGCCGGAAGAAGCCAGAGGTCCCATGTTCCGGCCGTCCCTGCCACGTCCTCGTACGCCACCGAGAAGCTGAAGTCGGCGCCTTGGGCGGTCACTTGGGTGCGCCGGACCCCCGCCGGGTCCCGGCGGTCGCGCACCTCGGCGTACGCATTCGGCATGAGCGGGGTGCCGTAAAGCCGCCCGTGCACGGTCAGGGCGTCCGACTCGACGCACAGCTCCCCCGCCTCGGCGTGCGGTGCCCGGTCCCAGGCGCGCACCGTGAGGTTGCCGTACTTCGTGGTGTACGGGATGCGCACCGCCACATGCGGCCGCGTCACGGTCGGCGACCGGTCGACCAGGGAGCGCAGGTCGTTGACGCCGGGCACTATCCGCCGCGGCACGCCACAGGACCGGTCACGGGACCGGTCACGGGACCGGTCCCGGGTCGCGTCGCCGTCCGACGCGTCGCCGTCCGAGGCGTCGCCGTCCGAGGCGTCGCCGTCCGAGGCGTCGCCGTCGTGTCCGGTGGGGTCGGTGTAGATGTCCCAGCGCCCCTCGGAGAGCGTCACCGTGCTGGGCAGTACGGCGCGCAGCCGCCCGTTCCCGGCCGGGGTGAGCGGCAGCCGGACCTCGCCGCCCGCGGCCGGGTCCACGGTGCGCAGCCGCAGCAGCAGGTAGCGCGCGCCCCGGGCCTCCTCGGCGGCGAAGTCGAAGGTCAGGCCGCCCGCCGAGTCGGCCACGCAGTCGGCCCGGGCCTGCGGCGCCGGGATCTCCTCGGCGAGGTCTCCGGTGGGCGGCGGCAGCACGGCGGTCATGCGGTACGTCCCTTCCGCAGGGCTCCGCGCCCCGCGTCCCGGACCGCGTAGGCGCCGCCGAGCAGCGCGCCCCTGGTCCGGTGCAGCGAGCCGCGGATCCGGCCGAGCGGGCCCGAGCGGCCGCGCCCGGTGAGCTCGCCGAACAGGGACTCGTAGCGCTCGGCGACCCGGCTGGGGTCGAAGCGCTGGGAGCCCTTGAGCGCTGCGGCGGACATCTGCCCACGCAGGTCGTCGTCGTTGATCAGTTCGAGCAGTCCGTCGGCGATGGCGTCGACGTTGCCGACGGGGACGAGGCGGCCGTCGACGCCGTTGTCGATGATCTCGCCGGGTCCGAGCGGGCAGTCCGTGGACACCACCGGGAGCCCGCAGCGCATCGCCTCGACGATGGTCATGCCGAAGGACTCCAGGCTCGAGGTGACCGCGGCGATGGAGCCCTTGGCCCACTCCGGGTCGATGGGGTGCGCGGGCCCCATCAGGAACACGTGGTTGTACAGCCCGAGTTCGTCGATCAGGGCGCGAAGGCGGTCCTTCTGCTTGCCGCCGCCGTAGATCCGCAGGCGCCAGTCCGGGCGGGCCGCGCGCACCTGGGCGAAGGCCCGGATCAGCAGGTCGTACCGCTTGACCGGGGCGAGCCGCCCGGCCGCCACGACCCACTTGCCGCTGCCGTCCGCGGGCGCGACGCCGGGCGCCGGAACCGAGTTGGGCACGGCCTGCACGCGCACTCCGGGCAGCCGCATACGGCGGCGGTACGAGGCGGCATCGGCCTCCGTGGTCGTGGTGACCGCGTCGAGCCGTGGGTAGGCGCCGCGCAGCTGGGCGCGCAGCGCTCCGGAGTGGCTGTCGAGCGTGAGGTGTTCCTGCCCGACGAGGACGGGGCCGCGCCGCGCCTGCCGGGCGAGCTGCACATTGATCCCCGGCCGGGTGCCCACCAGAACATCGGCGTCGACGGTCGCAAGGTGGTCAGCGATGCGACGGTCGGTGAGCGCGTTGTACTGGCGATAGCGGCCTTCGGCCCGCGGGAAGGCCCGCGCCGGGGTGAGATACTCCGGATCCCGGCCCTCGTACCCGTTGGTGCCCCTGCGGATGTCGACGAGGTGACGCACGCGCACGCGCGGGTCGGCCTGGAACACCGGCTCGTCGCGGTGCCGGAACACCGAGACGATCTCCACGTCATGCTGTCCGGCCAGAGTGTTGGCCAGGTTGTATGTGGTCCGGATCGTCCCACCGATTCCGTACGCGTTGTGAATAAGGAAAGAGATGTGCATGCGTCCCCGTATCCCACGCTTCTCCGCGGACTAGCCCTTCTCGTCCGCCTACCGCAGGGTTAGACCGGGATCGGGGTGCGAAGGTTGGGCAGCATAACCGACTTGTGCCCCAACAGTTGTCGCATTGGGATCGCTTTTCCGGAACCTCCCGATCACTTTCCACGTCCGGGCCAGTGAGAGGTCATCAGATGGACGTGCGCGGAACGTGCCCAGAAACGCTACGGCTCGTACGCCAACTGCGGGACCTCGAAGCAGTTCTCCGTCATGTCGCCCTGGGAGACCCAGCCCTCGCCGTTCCGCCAGCGGGCCACGGACAGGCAGCTGCGGCGGGTCCGCGGCGGCTCGGCGCGCTCCTCGAAGACGACCGGAAGGAGCAGGCCCCCCGCGGTGTAGGGCTCGTCGCGGTTCATGAAGCGGTCCACACACGCGCGCGTGACGTCGCCGCTCTCCCGCTGGCAGGCCGTCGCCGCGTCGGTGAACCAGCGGGCGGCCGCCCAGCCCTCCAGGGCCCATTGGGAGAGCGGCCCGGCGGCGGACCCTCCGCCGAGCCCCGCCATCGCCTCCCGGAACTCCCGTACGGCCGGATGGTTCCGGTCGTCGTAGTTACGGCTCGACCCGGTCACCCATAGGGCGTTGCGGCAGCGCGGCGCGTTCTTGTAGTCCTCGGCGACCGTGTCGGCCCAGTTCTGCGCGTTGGTGACCTTGGCCGTGACGTCCGCGCCCACCTGGTCCATCGCCTCGCACAGCCGCGCGTTGCCGTGCGTGTCCAGCGCGTCGAAGACGAGGTCGGCGCCCTGATCCTTCAAGTCCGCGGCCACGGCACGGAAGTTGGGCAGCGCGAAGTCGACCTGCTCGGTCACCACCTGGTAGCCCTCCTCCCTCAGGCCCCGGGTCACAAGGCGGGCGTACGCCGCCGACGCGGACTGGTTGTAGGAGACCACCGCGGCGGTACGGGCGCCGTGCTCGCGCTTGAAGTAGCGGTAGACCTCCGTGCCGCCGTACTGCTTGCCGTCCCAGCCCGGCTTGCCGCCGTCGCGCGGGGCGAGGCTGCCGTAGATCGAGTAGAGATGCGGATAGGTGTCGTACGCCGGTCCGATCGGCTGTCCGCCGATGTCGGGGACGCCTGCCGCGGCGACCCGGGGCGCGCCCGCGTAGTCGAGCACCGTGGTGGCGACGAGCGCGACGACATTCCGCTCCTCGACGAGCTTGTCCACGCACTCGTTGTTGCCGACGCCGCTGCCGCCGTCGTCGCAGGTGTGCACCTCGACCTTGCGCCCGTCGATGCCGCCGCGCGCGTTCAGGCGCTCGAAGTAGGCCCGGGCGCCGGTGCCCGGGCCGGTGAACGTCTCGCCGCCGACCGGGCTTGTCCGGCTGGCGATGATGCCGACGCGCAGCGGTTCCCCGTCGGTCCGCGGAGGTTCGGCGGTGGACCGGCCACCGGTGAAGTCGCTCTCCGGCAGCCGACTGCCGCAGCCCGCCGCGAACAGCGTCAACAGGCCCGCGACGGCAGCGCCGACGGCCCGGGCCCGGCGCTTGGCGACCCGGGCCCCGCGACCCGCGACCCGGGCCCGCCGGGGGCCGTCGGACCGACCGGACCGCGCGGCCCGTCCGGGCTCAGCAGCCCGGGACGGGCGACGCATTGCCGCTCAACTGCACCAGCGCGCACAGCGTCTTGACCGACACCTTCCACGTGCCGTCCTGCTCCACCGCGGTCCCGGTCGCGCTGGGCATCACGGTCTGTCCCTGGAGGGCGAGCGAGTAGGTGACCTCCGCCTGCGTCGCCGAGGTGAACTTCACCTTGCTGACCTCCGCCGCGACCTGCCGGCCACGCTGGTCACCGCTGAAGGCCTGGAGCACCGGGCGCATCTTCGCCCCGTTCTCCAGGACAGCTTCCTTGTCCTGGAGGCTGACCTTCGGGTCGAAGAACTTCACCCAGTTCTCCCTGATCTCCTGCTCGGCCGCTGCCGGGTCGGCCGGCGCGCTCGGAGTCGGCGTCGGTTCGGCCGGTGCGGTCGGTGTGCTCTCCGCGGGGGGCTTGGGTGGCGGCGCACCGCCGTCATCGTCATCCCCACATGCCGTGGCGGCCGTTCCGAGTACCAGGACCGCGGCGGCCGCCCATGCCGCAGCCCGAACCCGTATGCCCCCTCCGGGGCTGCTCCCGAGAACCATGTGGCTCACCACCGGGTATTCGTCCGGGCCGCACCGGCCCGGTGCTTTCAGGGTCAGCTTGCGGAGGGCATAGTGCAACCGATCGGCTGACATGACCAGGGAGACCCGGATGCGGACTGCTCGACCGCGCACGACGGGACCGCTGCTCTGGGCGGCCTGCGCCGCCCTCGCCGCCGGTGCGGTGCTCTGTGTGATCGGCTGGTACGGAGTGTCCGGCGAGCGCTTCGCCGAGCGGCAGATCCCGTATCTCGCGTCCAGCACGCTGCCCGGGGTCGCCCTGATCGTGTCCGGCTCGGTCCTCCTCGCCCACGCCCGTGACGCCCTGGCCGCGGCCCGGGTGCAGGAGCTGTACGAACTCCTCGTGGCTACGGCACCGGCGGAGCGGGGTGTTCCGCTGGGCGGCGCGGAGGAAGGGCTACCGGGGGCGGCGGGCCCTGCGCGCCCGAGGGCGGTCTCCGGCGAACTGCTCAGGGTCCCCGGCGGCACGCTGTGGCACCGCTCCGACTGCCCCCTCGTCGCGGGCAAGCCGGAGGCCGTCCCCGTGGCCGCCGAAGCCCTCGCGAACGGCACGTTGACCCCGTGCCCGCTCTGTGCCCCGGACGCGGGACGGGAGGAAGCGGCGGCGCGGGAGGACGGGACGAGGCCACAGGAGGACCCGGCACCCGAGGGCCCCGAGCCCGACGGCCCCGCCGCCGGGGCCTGACGTGGCTTCGCTGACGTACGACCTTGCGCTCGCGGGGCTCGCGGTCGGCAGTGCGGCCGCGCTGACCGGCATCGGCCTGATCGTCACGTACCGCGCGACCGGCGTGCTCAACTTCGCGCACGGCGCGGTCGCCATGGTCTGCGCCTACCTACTGCGCCAGTTCACCGTCGAGTGGGGCTGGCCGCTCTGGCTCGCGGCCACCGTCACGCTCCTCGGAATCGCCCCCGGCATCGGACTGCTCCTGGAACGCGCCGTCTTCCGGCCGCTCTCGATCCTCGGCAGCGACCCCGCGCAGACCCTGGTGGCCTCCATCGGCGTCTTCGTGCTCCTGGTCGGCGGGGCCGCCCTGCTCTGGGGCCAGGGCGCGCGCGCCGACGCGCCCCGGCTGCTGCCCGCCGAGCCCTGGGGGCAGCTGGCCGCCACGCTCGCGCTTGCCCTCGCGGTGTGGGCGGTGACCCGCTGGACCCGGTTCGGGGCCGAGCTGCGGGCGGTCGTCGACAACCGGCGGCTCGCCGTGCTCGGCGGCATCGACGCGGACCGAGTGGCGGCGGCGGGCTGGGCGTTCGGCTCGTTCACGGCCGGACTGACCGGCGTGCTGCTCGCGCCGTATCTGCGCCTGGACCCGTTCGGGCTGCCCCTCCTGGTCATGGAGGTGATGGCGGTCGCGGTCGGCGCGGGCATGAGCAGTCTGCCGATCGCGGTGACCGTGGCACTCGGACTCGGCGTCGTCCAGGCCCAGTTGACCCGCCTGCACCCCTCGGGCTTGGCCGAGCCGCTGCTCCGGGCGGTGGGCGCCAATCTCTTCGTGGTGGCGCTGCTCGTCGCGGCCCTGGTGCTGCCCGGCGTCGGGGACCGCGACGCGCTGCCGCGCACCGCCACGGCCCGGGTGCCCACACCGCCCTGGGCCTGGCTCGTGGCGGGCGTGCTCTTCCTGCTCCCGCTCGGCTTCGCGGGCTCCGACCTGCATACGGCGGTGCAGGTCCCGGCGCTCGCGGTGGTGCTGCTCTCGCTGGTGGTCGTCACCGGCCGGGGCGGCCAGATCTCGCTCGGGCAGGCGGCGTACGCGGGCCTGGGCGCCCTCTTCACGGCCCTGCTCGCGGCGGGCCGGTTCCCCGGCCTGCCCGCCCTGCCGCACCTGGTCGCCCTCGGCACGGCGGTACTCCTGGTGGCACCGCTCGGCCTGCTCACCGGCTGGCCCGCGATCCGGCGGCACGGCCTGGCGCTCGCGCTCGCGACGTTCGCGGTCGGCGTCGGCGTGAGCCGCTTCGTCTTCGCGCAGCCGTACGCCACGGCCGGGCTCGGCCTCGCCCGCCCCGCGGGCTTCGTGGGCGACCGCGCGTACTACGTCCTCGAACTCGTCCTGCTCACGGGCGCGTTGCTCACGGTGGCGGCGCTGCGCCGGGGCCGCACGGGGCGGGCCCTGGCGGCGATGCGGGACCACGAGGCGGGGGCGGCGGCGGCCGGAGTGCCGGTGCCGCCGCTGAAGGTGGCGGCGTTCGTGGCGGGAGCGGCACTCGCCGCGCTCGGCGGCGGCATGCTCGGGATGGGCCTGCGCGCCTTCGACGCGGCGGCGTACGACCCGGTGCGCGGCCTCCTCTGGTTCGCCGCGATCGTGGTCCTGGGCGCGGACTCCCTGCTCGGCGCGCTGATCGCGGCGGCACTCCTGGTCGGCCTCGACGCGGGCACCCGCGGCGGCGTCGCGGCAGCCGTGATCGGCATCCTGGCCGTCCTGATCGGCCGCTTCCCGGGCGGCCCGTACGACGCCCTCCGCACCGCCACCGCCGCGCTGCGCCTCCGTACCACGGCGACCCTGACGCCGCTCGGGGTCGAGGTGCGGGACCGGCTGAGCGGTGGGGGTACGCGGGGTGGGCGCGCGGCCGGCGGCTCCGGGCCCGGCACACCCGTACGCGACAAGTCCGGGCCGGAAGAGCCCGATCCGGACGACCCCGGCCCCACAGATCCCGACCCCGCAGACCCCTCACCACCCAACGGGCCCGAACCCGGCCCCCCGACAACGGCCCTGACCCCGCTGACGCCCCTGACCGCCCACGGACTCCGCGTCGTCTACGGCGGTTTCACCGCGCTCGACGGGGTCGATCTGGAGGTCGTACCGGGGCGGATCACCGCCGTGGTGGGGCCGAACGGGGCGGGGAAGAGCACGCTCTTCCACTGTCTGGCCGGTACCGTGCGGCCGGAGGCGGGCCGGGTGGAGTTCCGGGGACGGGACATCACGGGCCTGCCCGCGCACGCGCGGACCCGGCTGGGGATCGGGCGGACCTTTCAACAGCTCGCCGTCTTCCCGTCGTTGACCGTCGCCGAGAACGTCCGCGTCGGTGCCGAGCAGGGCCGGGTACGCGACCCCGAGGCCGCCGACCGGGCGCTCGCACTGCTCGGGCTCGACGGACCGGTGCGGGACCTGCCCGCCGCCGAGCTGCCCACCGGGGCCCTGCGCCGGGTCGAACTGGCCCGGGCGCTCGCGGGCTCCCCGCACGTCCTGCTGCTCGACGAGCCCGCCGCGGGCCTCGACTCCGCCGAGGTCGCGGACCTCTCCCTGGTCCTGCGGGCGCTCGCCGCGGACGGCACGGCCCTGCTCGTCGTCGAGCACGACCTCGACCTGGTGGACCAACTCGCCGACACCGTACGGGTCATGGCCGCGGGCCGCATCGTCGCCTCGGGCCCACCGGACCGGGTCCTGGACACACCGAGCGCGGCCCCGGGCAGCGGCTCGGGCAGCGGGGGCGGAACGGAGCGGCCGGAAGCATGAGCGCCGAGATCGAACTGCGCCGAGCACGCGTGCGCTACGGCCCGCTGGAGGCGCTGCACGGCGTCTCCCTCGCCGCCGTGCGCCCCGGCGTGACCGTGCTCCTCGGCCGCAACGGCTCGGGGCGTACGACGGCACTGCGGGCGCTCGCCGGGACGGTGCCGCTGTCCGGGGGCGCCGTCGTGTGGCGCGGCACCGACGTGACCCGGCTCGCCCCCCATGACCGCGCCCGCCGCGGCCTGGCCTTCGTACCGGACCGGCAAGCCGTCTTCGGCTCGCTCACGGCCGCCGAAAACCTGGAACTGGCCGCCTCACACGGCGACTTCGGCCCGGCCCTGGACGCCTACCCGGAGCTGCGCCCCCTGCTCCCCCGACGCGCGGGCACCCTCTCCGGCGGAGAGCAACGCATGCTCGCCCTGGCCCGAGCCTTACTGGCCCACCTGTCGCACGCCCGCGTACTCCTGCTCGACGAGCCGACCCAGGGCATGGCCCCGGCCATCGCCACCCGCACGTACGACCTGCTCACGGGCCTCGACGCGGCGGTCCTGATCGCCGAGCAGCACCTGCCGACCGCCCTGCGAACGGCGGGTGACGCGGCACGCAGACCCGTACTCGTACACGAACTGCGCCGCGGCGCCGTGGTGTTCAGCGGGGAGGCGGCGGAGCGAGGGGCGAGGGCCTAGGGGGTCTTACGGATCACGCCCGGTGCCGTCGACCGGGTTGCCGCCCTGGGGGCTACCGCCCCAGACCCCCACATCGGCCTTAAGGGCCTCGTCCTCAAACGCCGGACGGGCTGTTGTTTGCCCCCGTCCGCCGCGGGAGCCGCGAACCAAGATCCGTAAGACACCCCCTATCTAGCCCTTCGCCCCAACCCTCGGAATGGCGAGCACCGTCCCGATGGCGAGCAGGTCCGGGTCGCTGCCCACCGTCTTGCGGTTGGCGCGGTACAGCGCGGGCCAGCCGCCCTTGACCCGGTAGCGGGACGCGATGCCGCTCAGGGTTTCGCCGGCCGTGACCGTGTGGCGTCGGCCGCTCCCGAAGCCGTACCGCTTGGCGCAGACCGGCCAGGCATTCCAGCCCTGCGTTTCGAGTACCTTCTCGGCGACCTTGATCTGCTCCGCGCGGGTGGCGAGGTCGGCGCGCGGGGCGTAGGCGAGGCCGCCGTGCGCCTCCCAGGTCGGTTGCCCGAACTGGAGCCCGCCGTAGTGGCCGTTGCCGGTGTTGGCGTGCCAGCGGCCGCCGCTCTCGCACTCGGCGATGCAGGTCCACCGCGACTTGTTGGCGGGACATTCGAGCGCCGCCGTGTAGTACGCGGCCGCGGGGCCGGAGACGAGAGCGGCGGCGACTGACGGCCATGCGATGTCCGAACGCGCGCGGGAACGGGCCTGGGAACGGTCGTCGGTGCGGACGTCGGCCGAGGCGTGGGCCGGGGCGTGGGCCGAGGCGTCGGCCGAGGCAGCAGCAGCCTCACCGACCGGGGCCAGAGAGAGCACAGCCGCGAGTAGCGCTACGGACCAGACACGTCTGTTCGGCATGCGTCACGCTAAGCAGCGGCCCACCGCCCCTACGGGCCTGCCGCGCCCGGCACGGACGAGCCCCACCCGGTCGAGCGACCGGTCGCGAGCAACCGCCGTACACCGCCCGGAATGCAGAGCTCCGCTCACCCCGCCACCAGGACCGGCCCGCGGTGGCGGCGACCGGCTCGGGAACCGCCGCCCCGCCGCGCGTGACCTGCGCCCTTGATCGCCCGTTGTTCCCTGCATGAGGCCGGGATGAAGAGCCGGCTCACGGGCCGGGGCCCTCCCGGCCGAGCGACGCACCGAAATTCCGAGGAGCACCCGTGCAGCGCATGCTCGACGTCAGCGACGACGTACGCGCCGAGATCGGCGATGAAGAGGCCGACCGGCTGCTCACCGGCGACAACTCCCCGGGCAGTTACGACTGCACGTCCTGCCGCACCCCGGGCGACTCGTCCCAGGAGCGCACCAGCACCGTCCTCTTCGTCGGCGACGAGACCGCGGTCCTCGCCTTCGCCCACGCCACCTGTCTCCCCTCACAGGTGGTCAAGGTCGCCGAGGAGCAGCTCCAGGGCGCCGTACGCTCCATCACCGGCGAGGCCGCCTCGGAGGGCCTGTCGGCTCCGGCGGCCCCGGCGGACCGGCCGATCCCGGGCGGGCAGGCCGTGCTCGGCGTCACCAGCGGGCTCGTACTGCTCCAGGGCGAGCTGCACCCGGCGCTCGTCGTGGAGCCCACGGGCCCCATCGCCCGGCCCGGCTCGACCGCCTCCGGGGACGAGTTCCTGACGCTCCTCGTGGAGCAGGGGTTCGCGCCGGTCAGCGAGCTGAGCGTGCCCCCGGCCGAGCTGAACGGCTGGTCGGTGCTGTTCGCCGCGGGGCAGCTGCACGCCGTGCTCCAGCCCGGCGGCGCCGACAGCCCCTCGGTCGCCTGGTGGCAGGCGCACCAGCCGCTCCAGGTCACGGAGGGCTGGCGGGCCGCGGCGCACCAGCAGGGGCGGGTCCTCGTCTACTGCGCCCCGGTCGGCTCGATCGGCCACCAGCCGCGTGAGGACCTGCTGCGCGACGCCCTGGACAAGGCGGCGGGCGGCGGCCGCCTGGTCGCCGCGGCCATGCCCCTCAGCGGAGCCTGATCCTCGCACCACCTGGGCGCGACCCGGGGAGCCTCACTCGGATGCGGCACGAACTCGCTCGTACCGCATCCGATGAGGCCCCCGGGTCGTTTGCACTTACGTGCCGTCCTACGACCCCTCCCGCCACCAGATTCCCCCCATGCGACGCCCCGCGAGGGACGCCTCCGCAGGCCGCTCGGCCACACCGATCTACGACGAGCTGTACGCGGAGTGGCGCCGGTCCTTCAAAGCCCTGCCCGGCGACCGCAGCGGCGAGGAGGACCTGGGCCTCCCGGGCTTCGACAGCCGCCAGCCGTACGCCTCGCAGCACGGACACCCGGGCAGCCACACCAGCTTCACGGGCCACCCGGACCCCACCGCCCACTCCTCCGGCCACCACGAACACACCGGCCACTCGGAGGGGTCCTCAGGGTCCTTCTCCTGGTACGCGACCGAGCGGCAGCGCGGAGCGCGCCCCCCGGCGGCCCTGCCCCCGGCCCCGCGCCGCCCGCGCTGGGAACGGGCCTAGGCCCTCTCCATCCGAAGCGGGGGTCTGGGGGCGGCAGCCCCCAGATGCGGCCACCGAGCCGACGGGACCGATACGGCTCCGGAAGACCCGCCGCCTACTTCTTGCGGCCGCGCTTCTCGCGCACCCGTACCGAAATATGGATCGGCGTGCCCTCGAAGCCGAACTCCTCGCGCAGCCGCCGCTCCACGTAGCGCCGGTAGCCGTGCTCGATGAAGCCCGAGGCGAAGAGCACGAAGCGGGGCGGCTTGGTGCCCGCCTGGGTGCCGAAGAGGATGCGGGGCTGCTTGCCGCCGCGGATCGGGTGCGGGTGGGACGAGACCAGCTCGCCGAGGAACGCGTTCAGGCGGCCGGTGGGCACCCGGGTCTCCCAGCCCGCGAGCGCCGTCTCGATCGCCGGGACCAGCTTCTCCATGTGCCGCCCGGTCTGCGCCGAGACGTTGACCCGGGGCGCCCACGCGACCTGGCCCAGCTCGGTCTCGATCTCGCGCTCCAGGTAGTAGCGGCGCTCCTCGTCGAGGGTGTCCCACTTGTTGTACGCCATCACGATCGCGCGCCCGGCCTCCACGGCCATGGTCACGATGCGCTGGTCCTGGACGCTGATGGTTTCGCTGGCGTCGATGAGGATGACCGCGACCTCGGCCTTCTCGACGGCGGCCGCGGTGCGCAGGGACGCGTAGTAGTCGGCGCCCTGCTGCAGGTGGACGCGCTTACGGATGCCCGCCGTGTCCACGAACTTCCAGGTGACGCCGCCGAGTTCGATGAGTTCGTCGACCGGGTCGCGGGTGGTGCCCGCCAGTTCGTTGACGACGACGCGCTCTTCCTTGGCCACCTTGTTCAGGAGCGAGGACTTGCCGACGTTCGGGCGGCCGATCAGGGCGATCCGGCGCGGGCCGCCGATGGCCGCACCGCCGAAGGTCTCGCGCGGGGCGTCCGGCAGCGCCTCGATGACGGCGTCCAGCATGTCGCCGGTGCCGCGGCCGTGCAGTGAGGAGACGGGGTGCGGCTCACCGATGCCGAGGGCCCACAGGGCGGTCGCATCGGCCTCGCCGCTGGGGCCGTCGACCTTGTTGGCGCACAGCACCACGGGCTTCTTGGACCGGCGGAGCAGCTTGACCACGGCCTCGTCGGTGTCCGTGACGCCGACCGTGGAGTCGACCACGAAGACCACGGCGTCCGCGGCCTCGATGGCGTACTCGGCCTGCGCGGCCACGGACGCGTCGATGCCGAGCACGTCCTGCTCCCAGCCGCCGGTGTCGACGACCTTGAAGCGGCGCCCGGCCCACTCGGCCTCGTACGTGACGCGGTCCCGGGTGACGCCCGGCTTGTCCTCGACGACCGCCTCGCGGCGGCCGATGATCCGGTTCACCAGGGTCGACTTGCCGACATTGGGGCGGCCGACGACGGCGAGCACCGGCAGCGGGCCGTGCCCGGCCGCGTCGATGGCGCCCTCGACGTCCTCGAGGTCGAAGCCCTCTTCCGCGGCGAGCTCCATGAACTCCGCGTACTCGGCGTCGCCAAGCTCCCCGTGCTCGTGCTCGAAGCCGGCCGAGCCCTCGGGCAGGTTCTGGTCGTTCATGAAGTCCGTACCTCTGTCATTTTCGTGATCGGTGGACCGCCTCGGGGCGGCCCACTACTCAAAGTCTCGCTCAGCGTCCGGTCAGACGCCTGGCGTTTTCCAGGTGGCCGGTCAGCCGGTCCTGAATGCGCACGGTCGCCTCGTCGAGCGCCTTACGGGTACGCCGCCCGCTCCCGTCCCCCGCGTCGAACGGGTCCCCGAACACGACGTCGATCCGGCTGCGCAGCCGCGGCAGTCCCTGCACGACCCGGCTGCGCCGCTCGGTGCTGCCGAGCACCGCCACCGGCACGATCGGCGCCCCGCTGCGCACCGCGAAGTACGCGAGGCCCGCGCGCAGCGACGCGAAGTCGCCCTCGCCCCGGGTGCCCTCGGGAAAGATCCCGAGGACGCCGCCGTCCCGGAGCACGGCGAGCGCGTCGGTGACCGCGGCCCGGTCGGCGGTGGACCGGTCGACCTCCAACTGCCCGATGTGGCGCAGGAACCGGCCGAGCGGGCCGACGAAGGCCTCCTTCTTGACCAGGAAGTGGGCGGGCCGCGGCGCGGTGCCCATCACCATCGGGCCGTCGACGTTGTGCGTGTGGTTCACGGCCAGGATCACCGGGCCGCTCGCGGGCACCCGCCAGGAGCCGAGCACCCGCGGGCGCCAGAGCCCGTACATCAGGCCGACGCCGATCCGGCGGCCGAGCTCCGCGCCCGCCTCGGAGGGCGTGAGCTCAGTGCGCTGCCCGGGCTGCCTGGTCCGGCTGGGCTGCCTGGTCAACGGGTCGCTCGCTTCTCCTCGACGAGGGTGACGACGCACTCGATGACCTGCTGGAGCGTGAGCTCGGTGGTGTCCACCTCGACGGCGTCGTCCGCCTTCGCGAGCGGCGAGGTCTTCCGGCCCGAGTCGGCGGCGTCCCGCTTGATCAGGGCTTCCTGGGTGGCCTTGATGTCGGCGCCCTTCAGCTCACCGTTACGACGGGCGGCGCGGGCCTCCGGGGACGCGGTGAGGAAGATCTTCAGGTCGGCGTCCGGCAGCACCGTCGTACCGATGTCGCGGCCCTCGACGACGATGCCCTTCTCGGCGCCCGCGGCGATGGAGCGCTGGAGCTCGGTGATCCGGGTGCGCACCTCGGGCACCGCGCTCACGGCGCTGACCTTGGAGGTGACCTCCTGGGTGCGGATCGGCCCGGCGACGTCGGTGCCGTCGACGCTGATGGTCGGGGCGGCCGGGTCGGTACCGGAGACGATCTCCGGCTTGTGCGCGGCGGCGGCGATGGCGGCCGGGTCCGCGAGGTCGATGCCGTTGTTCACCATCCACCAGGTGATCGCCCGGTACTGGGCGCCGGTGTCCAGGTAGCTCAGGCCGAGCTGCGCGGCGACGGCCTTGGAGGTGCTGGACTTGCCCGTGCCGGAGGGGCCGTCGATGGCGACAATCACTGCTGCCGGGGCGGTCCGGGCGGCGGTTTCCACGGTGGCGTACACCTTCCTGATCACGGGTTCGAGGGGGCAGACCGAAAATGGCCCCGCTCAAGGTTACTGGGTCCAGCACCGAAGCCCGTCCGGCGATTGAGGACGAGCGCCTTCAGCGCGATGTGCGGCGACCGAGCCGACGGTACGGGACAGGTTCCGTGAGAGACGCCCCGGCCTCGGAGCTACTGCTGCCGCAGGTTCCAGCCCCGCTCCCGCAGGGCCGCGCTGAGCACCGGTGCCGCCTTGGGCTCGACCATGAGCTGGATCAGGCCGGCCTGCTGGCCGGTGGCGTGTTCGATGCGGACGTCCTCGATGTTGACGCCCGCCATGCCCGCGTCGGCGAAGATCCGGGCCAGCTGGCCGGGCTGGTCGCTGATGAGGACGGCCACGGTCTCGTACCGCGTCGGGGCGGAGCCGTGCTTGCCAGGCATCCGGGCCCGGCCCGCGTTGCCGCGGCGCAGCACCCGCTCGATGCCCTCGGTGCCGGAGCGCCGCTTCTCCTCGTCGGAGGACTGGAGGGCGCGCAGCGCGGCGACGGTCTCGTCCAGGTCGGTGGCGACGGCGCCGAGCAGGTCGGCGACCGGGCCGGGGTTGGCGGCGAGGATGTCGAGCCACATCCGCGGGTCGGACGCGGCGATCCGCGTGACGTCCCGGATGCCCTGGCCGCACAGGCGTACCGCCGCGTCCTCGGCGTTCTCCAGGCGGGCCGCGACCATGCTGGAGACCAGGTGCGGCATGTGCGAGACGAGGGCCACGGCGCGGTCGTGGGCGTCGGCCTCCATGACGACCGGGACCGCGCGGCAGAGCGCCACCAGCTCGAGGGCGAGGTTGAGGACCTCGGTGTCGGAGTCGCGGGTGGGCGTCAGGACCCAGGGGCGTCCCTCGAAGAGGTCGGCGGTGGCGGCGAGCGGGCCCGACCTTTCGCGGCCGGACATGGGGTGGGTGCCGATGTACCGGCTCAGGTCGAGGCCGAGCTGCTCCAGCTCGCGGCGCGGGCCGCCCTTGACGCTGGCCACGTCGATGTAGCCGCGGGCGGCGCCCCGGCCCATCGCGTCGGCGAGGGTCGCGGCCGCGTGCGCGGGCGGTACGGCGACCACGACGAGGTCGACCGGGCCGTCCGGCGGGGTGTCGGTACCGGCGCCGAGGGAGGCCGCGGTGCGGGCCTGCTCCGGGTCGTGGTCGGCGAGGTGCACGGTCACGCCGCGGCTCGCCAGGGCCAGGGCGGCGGAGGTACCGATCAGACCGGTGCCGATGACGAGGGCGGTTCTCACTGGGCGATGTCCTTGCGGAGGGCGGCTGCGGCGCCGAGGTACACGTGGGCGATCTCGGAGCGTGGCTTGTCGGACTCGATGTGGGCGAGTACGCGGACGACCCGGGGCATGGCACCTTCGACGTCGAGTTCCTGGGCGCAGATCAGCGGGACGTCCGTGATGCCGAGGCGGCGGGCGGCGGCCGCCGGGAAGTCGCTGCGCAGGTCGGGGGTGGCCGTGAACCAGACGCTGATCAGGTCCTCCCCGGTCAGGCCGTTCCGCTCCAGGACGGCGGTGAGCAGGTCACCGACCTGCTCGTCCATGTGCTCGGCGTCGTCCCGCTCCAGCTGGACGGCGCCTCGGACCGCTCGTACCGCCACGGTGCCCGCTCCTTGCTACTTCTGTTGTCCGCCCAGGCCGTACGTCCCAACGCCGCGCTGCACGCTGTACTGCCCTGGGCCCCGGCTCTCGGATCAAGCGTATACAGGCCGGGACCGGCGGGTGCGCGGCGCCCGTCTGGCGAGACGGACGCCGCGCACTCTCCCCGCCGGGTGTGTGGGCCGGAACCGCCGCGCGCGGGCGGGGAGTTGACCGGCACTTGGACAAGGTCGGGAGCTGCCTAGAGCCGCTGGTGCTTGATCAGTTCGTCCATGGACGTGGGCACCTCGCCGTTGGGGGTCAGTCGGTCGATGGCCTGCGGGAGCTCCCGCGCGATCTGGTCGGCGGCCTGCTCGGGGCTCACACCGGCCTCCTGCGCGGCCTGCTGCAGCACCTCGTCCGGCAGGGCCCGGCGCAGCTGCTCGACGGTCAAGGGCTGGTTCTCGCCGGTGCTGACCCAGGACTTGGCCTGGTCCGTGAGCCCCGCCCGGGTCAGGCCGTCCAAGAGCCCGGAGAGCGCGTTCCGGCCGTCGCCGTAGTTGCTCATCAGGGCCGTGATCAGGGCGCCCAGGATGCCGCCGCCGCGCGACGGGCCAGGCCGCCCGTCGCCGCCCAGAAGCCCGCCGAGGATGGTGCCCAGATCGTTGCTCTGCGTCATCGTCCTGCCTTTCGGAAGGTCGCCCGGTCCCGGCGCACGGCCGATACCGGACCTTCCCAATGTCACCCCGGGCGCCCGTACCCGCCACTTGGGCACGGGGCGGTGCGTGGCCCGGGTGGCGGCGGAGGGCTTGTGCGGCCGCGGCCCCGGTGGTCTCGTGGGCGTCGGCGCCGCGATTCCCGAAGTCCCCCTCGCCCCCGCCGGACCGGAGTGACGCGATGACGCGTGAACGTACGACGATGACAACTGCCTGTGAGCACACGCGCTGTGAAGACACGCTCTGTGAGCACACACCCGATGCCCGTACGCCCCGCAGGACCGTCCTGTCCGTGGGCGCCGCACTCGCGGGCACGGCCGTCGCAGGCGCGGCGCTCGCGGGCTGCGGCGCGGAGAACCAGGGCGAGCCCGATGAGCCGAACGAGACGGACGAGACGGATCCCACGGGCAACACGCGCGGCACGGCCTCGCCCGGCGACGGGGAGTTGGCGCTCACCTCGGCGATCCCGGTCGGCGGCGGCAAGGTGTTCAAGGCGGAGAAGGTCGTCGTGACCCAGCCCGACGAGGGCACCTTCAAGGGCTTCTCGGCGGTGTGCACCCACCGCGGCTGTACGGTCGCGAACGTATCGGGCGGGACCATCAACTGCGTCTGCCACGGCAGCAAGTTCAACGTCGACGACGGCTCGGTCGCCCGCGGTCCCGCGACGCGGCCCCTGCCCGGCAGGGAGCTCGAGGTGGACGGGGACTCGATCTCGCTCGCGTGAGTTCGCCTGAGCTCGCGTGCCGGGAACCGAGGGCGAGGACCGTCCCTACCGCTTCCGCCCCCTGGCCGCCTTCCCGGCCCGGGCGGCCTTGGGCCTGCGCCCGGGGCGGGGCGGCCCCGGGACGGCGGCGACATGCCGTGCGGAGAACTCCCTGTTGATCTCGGTCTGGCTGCGGATCGCCGTCGGCAGGTCCGGCATGGCGAGCAGGCGGTCGCAGGCCTGGACGGAGGCGGCATGATCACCCACCCAGTGGGCGGCGATGGAGAACTCGAAGAGCAGACCCCACCGGTACACCCACGACCTGGTGAAGAGCAGGTCGTCCGGTTCGCGTCGGCCGACGACCCCGGCGAGCAGGGCGTACGCAGTGCGATGGCGGCCCCGGACACGCAGCCTGGAGGCCAACTCGTAGCAGGCTTCGAGCCGTTGGGGACGTGACTCCCAGGCCCGGGTGAACGTGTCCATCGCCCCGGGCCAGTCGCCGGTCTCCTCCGCCTTGAGGACCCCGGCCTCCAGGAGCGAGCAGTAGACCTCCTCGGCCCAGCCGCCCATCCCCGCGCGGCGCTCGTACAAGGCGACGGCCTCCTCGGCGTGCCCCAGGTCGCGTTCGGTGTTGGCGAGGTAGAAGACGGTGCGCGGATTGGCGGGGTCGCGTTCGAGCTCGGCCCGCAGCAGCCGCGCGTCGCGCTCGAACTTGTCCGCGCGGCAGCCGCCGTCGGCATGGTCCTCGATCACAAGCGCGTCCAGGTTCTGCTGGTCGTCGGGCTCGTCGGTGCACGGGTACTCGTGGGTCACGCCCTCGTACCGCCACAGCCGGTCGCCCCGCATGAGGTGCTTGAACCGGTGCTGGGTGCCCGGAGTGTCGTAGCGCAGCATGTACGAGCCCGCCGTCAGCCGGGGCAGCGGGGCGTCCTGGCGCAGCACGTGGTCCGCGTCGAGGGTGAGCAGGTAGTCGGCCTTGCCGTGGGCATGCTGGATGTTCCGGGTCCGGTTGTGCCCGAAGTCGACCCAGGGCTCCTCACGCAGCTCGCCCGGGATGCCGTCGAGCGCCTTGCGGATCACGTCCTGGGTGCCGTCCGTCGAACCGGTGTCGGAGATCACCCAGTGGTCGATGAGGGGACGGACGGACGCCAGGCAGCGCTCGATCACGCCCGCCTCGTTCTTGACGATCATGCACAGGCAAAGGGTCTGCTGCTTCACGGGCGCCAACGTGGCACAGCCCGCATCCCCTACCGCTGATCCACGCGGAGCGCAACTCGGAGGGGCCCTGATCGGACGTGTGCCGATTAGTCCGTTGCGTCAACGAGCGGGCGCGTCACCGCCGGGGTCCACCCATCGAGCCGCCGGGCCGCGCCAGGCTCGCACGCAGGTCCGGGAGGTCACCCGGACCGGTTGAGGAAGGAAAGCCACAGATGAACTCCGAGGACAGGACGCCGTCGTACCGGAGGACCTCGCGCCTGGGCCCGGTGGCCCGGGACCGGTTCACGAAGGCCGGAATGGTGGCCTCGCTCGCGCTGGTCCTGGCGGCCGGTGTGGCGAGTCCGGCCGCCGCCGCGGCCCAGAACGTGACCCGCCACGCGACGGCGACCGCCGCGCCCGCCACGGGCGACAAGTGCAAGTCCGGCCACCACCCCCACGGCCAAAAGGGCGCCTTCACGCCCGATGGCTACGGCCACGACAAGTGCAAGGGCGCGACGGGTCCCACGGGCCCGACCGGGCCGACCGGGCCCACCGGTGCCACCGGCCCGAGCGGCGGCGAGCCGGGCCCGACGGGCCCGACGGGCCCGACGGGAGCCACCGGCGCGGCGGGACCGTGCGTCGAGATCGACGGGTTCCAGGACCAGCAGGTGTACGAGGTCCGCGGCGCGGTGAGCGACGGCATCACCTACGCGGGTATCCGCGACGTCCGCCCCGGACAGGACCACACCCTGCGGTGGACCGACCTCAGCGGCCTCCTCGGCTATCCCGACGACGCCTGCGGCGTGTCCATCAACGAGCACAGCCAGGGCAACCAGGATCTGGCAGGCATCAAGATCGACATCATCACGGAGGAGGGCCTCGTCTACGAGACCATCTGCACCGAGGGCCACACCGCGAGCGCCCTGGCCACACTGAACTGTCCCGGCCCCTGGACCGAGCTGAACTCGCCCGAGCCGGGCAACGTCGACGAATAACCCGTAGCCCCCACTCACCCCTCGGGGATACGCGACCAAGGCGAGGGCCCGGTCACGCCGTCAGACGTGACCGGGCCCTCGGCCTGCTCGAAGGCACGTACCACGGAAGGAAGGCACGTCCCGCCGAAGGAATGACCTACAGGTGACCTACAGGTCGACTTCCTTCATCAGCATGCCGACCTCCGTATTGGAGAGCCGCCGCAGCCAGCCCGACTTCTGGTCGCCGAGCGTGATCGGGCCGAAGGCGACGCGCACCAGCTTGTCGACCGGGAATCCGGCCTCTGCCAGCATGCGGCGCACGATGTGCTTGCGGCCCTCGTGCAGGGTGACCTCGACGAGGTAGTTCTTGCCGGTCTGCTCGACGACGCGGAAGTGGTCCGCGCGCGCGTAGCCGTCCTCCAGCTGGATGCCGTCCTTGAGCCGCTTGCCCAGGTCGCGCGGGATGGGCCCGACGATGGCGGCGAGGTAGGTCTTCTTCACGCCGTACTTGGGGTGCGTCAGGCGGTGCGCCAGCTCGCCGTGGTTGGTGAGCAGGATGATGCCCTCGGTCTCGGTGTCGAGCCGCCCCACGTGGAAGAGCCGCGTCTCACGGTTCTGCACGTAGTCGCCCAGGCACTGGCGGCCCTCCGGGTCCTCCATCGTGGAGACGACGCCGGCGGGCTTGTTCAGGGCGAAGAACTGGTACGACTGCGTGGCCACGGTCAGGCCGTCGACCTTGATCTCGTCCTTGGCGGGGTCGACCCGCAGGCCCTGCTCGACCACGATCTTGCCGTTGACCTCGACCCGGGCCTGGTCGACCAGTTCCTCGCAGGCGCGCCGGGAGCCGTACCCGGCCCGCGCGAGCACCTTCTGCAGCCGCTCGCCCTCCTGCTCGGCACCGGGGAACGTCTTGGGCGGCTTCACGGCGCCATTGCCCGCGTTCCGCTCGGAAGTGCCCGCGTACCGGTCCCGATTGCGCTCCTCGGCGCGCGTCTCGTACTCACGGGAGCGGGCGGGCGCCGTACGCCTGCGGCCCTGCTCCGGCGACCGCTTGGGGCCGCCCTTGGCGCCGCCCCGGGCCGACGCGCCACGTCCCGATTTCGGGCCGTCCTGCGTGGCGCCCTGGCCCACGTCGTAGCGGCGCTCCTCGGGGCGTGGCTTCTTCGGCCGCCCGCCCTGCTTGTCGTCGCGGTTGTTACCGGCACCGCGGTAATTGCCGCGGCCACCGCTGCTGCCGCGGCCGCCGCTGTGCCCACCACGGCTCCCGCCGTTGTTTCCGCTGCTGTTCCTGCCGCTGCTGCTTCGCATCAAAGTTCCGTCTTAGTCGTCTGTGGCTCCGGGACCCGGCGCATCGGGTGCGTCCGGGTCGAACGACGGCACGCCTTCCTGCGTATCGCCCTCGATCGCGTCAGCCTCGGGGAGGAAGGGCGCGAGCTCCGGGAGTTCGTCCAGGCCGCGCAGGCCCATCCGCTCCAGAAAGTAGTTCGTCGTCCTGTACAGGATCGCACCTGTTTCGGGTTCCGCGCCCGCCTCCTCCAGGAGGCCCCGCTGGAGCAGGGTCCGCATCACGCCGTCACAGTTCACGCCGCGCACCGCGGAGACCCGGGAGCGGCTCACCGGCTGGCGGTACGCGACCACGGCGAGGGTCTCCAGAGCGGCCTGGGTGAGCCGGGCCTGCTGCCCGTCGAGCACGAAGGACTCGACGGCGGCGGCGTACTCGGGCCGCGTGTAGAACCGCCAGCCGCCCGCGACCAGGCGCAGCTCGAAGCCGCGTCGCTGCACGGTGTACTCGTCGGCGAGCTCGCGCAGCGCGTCGGCGACCTGGCGGCGCGGCCGGTCGAGCACCTTGGCCAGGTGCTCCTCGGTGGCGGGCTCGTCGACGACCATGAGGACCGCTTCGAGTGCGGGCTTGAGCTCCAGGTCGGCGACCTCGAGCAGCCCGGCCTCAGCACCGTCCACGGGGCTCTCCTGCACGCTCATCCGCGGTCCTCCTCCTCGTTCTGCTCCGAGTCGTTCTTCTGCTTCGAGTCGATGTCGGCTGCGTCGGCTGCGTCGTCAGCGGGTTCGGGTGCCCGGTCGAACTCGTCCGTGACCAGGGGCTCGGCGTCCTCGCCGCCGGTCCAGCGGACCACGAGGTCGCCGAGCGCCTCGTCCTGGTCGAGGGCGACCGCCTTCTCGCGGTAGAGCTCGAGCAGCGCCAGGAACCGGGCGACCACGGTGAGCGTGTCCGGCGCGTCCGCGACGAGTTCCCGGAAGCTCGCCTGCCCGGCCTCGCGCAGCCGCGCCACGACGACCTCGGCCTGTTCCCGTACGGAGACCAGCGGGGCGTGGATGTGGTCGACGTACACCTGCGGCTTCGGCTTGGGCTGCATGGCCTTCACGGCCAGCTTGGCGAACCCCTCGGCGCCGATGCTGATGACCACCTCGGGCAGCAGCTCTGCGTGGTGCGCTTCGAGCCCGACGGTACGGGGGTAGCGCCGGGCCTCGTCGTCCAGGCGACGGCTGAAGATGTCGGCGATCTCCTTGTACGCCCGGTACTGAAGCAGCCGCGCGAACAGCAGGTCACGCGCCTCGAGCAGCGCCAGGTCCGCCTCGTCCTCGACCTCGGCGGCGGGAAGCAGCCGGGCTGCCTTGAGGTCGAGCAGTGTGGCGGCCACGACGAGGAACTCGGTGGTCTGGTCCAGGTCCCAGTCCGGGCCCATGGCCCGGATATGCGCCATGAACTCGTCGGTGACCTTGGACAGGGCGACCTCGGTGACATCCAGCTTGTGCTTGGAGATCAGCTGGAGCAGCAGGTCGAAGGGCCCCTCGAAGTTGTCGAGCCGCACCTTGAAACGACCGTCGTCGGCACCATCGCTCCCGGCGTCGGGTTCGGGGTCGGGGTCGGGTACGGGGGCCGCTTCCGGTTCCCGCTCTGGTTCCAGCTCCGCCTCGGGCTCCGGCGCCGCCTCGGGCTCCCGTACCGGCTCCGGCTCCCGTACGGGCTCCGGCGCCGCCTCGGGTTCCGCCGGTGCGGGCGGCGGCGCCGCACCCGGCCCGAGGCCGAGGGAGCGTCGGCCGCCGCGGCGCGGGGCGGCGGGTTCTTCGGTGGTCGACATCGGGGTCCAGTGGGGGCAGCACGGAGGGGCCTGCCAGTACGTACGGCACGTACCAGCACGTACGAGCGGCTATGCACACGTACGAACAGGCAGGCTACCGTTCCCCGCCTTACCGGCCCCGCAGCCGCCGCACCAGAATGCTGGCGTCGCCCCGCGACTCCAGGTCCGCGAGGACCACCGCGACCGCCTCGCGCACGATCCGCCCGCGGTCGACCGCGAGGCCGTGCTCGCCGCGCAGTACGAGCCGCGCGTGCTCCAGGTCCATCAGTTCCTCGGCGGAGACATAG
Organism: Streptomyces sp. NPDC002851; assembly: GCF_053591935.1. NCBI lineage: Bacteria > Bacillati > Actinomycetota > Actinomycetes > Kitasatosporales > Streptomycetaceae > Streptomyces > Streptomyces sp. NPDC002851. Next base: position 92,933 of record NZ_JBSFUT010000026.1, read on the forward strand.
ACCGTGATCTTCTCGTCGTGCCGCTCCCGGCCGCTGGGCCGACGGGCGGCCGCCCGGCCCCGGCGCCGCGCGGGCTGCTGCCCGGCGGAGGCGCCCGCCGCGGAGCGCGCCGCGGACGTCTTGGCGGCTCCGGCCGTGGCCGAACCTTCCTGCGCCTGGCCGGAGTTCCGGCGTGCGGACCGCTCGGACCGCTCGGATCGCTCGGACCGCTCGGCGGACTTTTCGCTCTCCGCGGCACGGCTGCGGTGCTCGCCCGACTCCGCCTCGGCGGCGGCGTGTTCGGTGCTCTCCTCGGCCTCGGCGCCGCCCTGCGCGGGCGGCTGCGGGGCGGCCGGGTCGCTCTCGCCGGCCGGAGCCGGCACGCGCGCCTCGCCGTTGACCTGACGGCGGCCCGACTTGGGAGTGGACGCCTGCAGCGCCGTGCCCCCGGTGGTGCGGAACAGTTCGTCGGCCCCCGGCAGACTCACTCGGCGTGACACCGGGCGAGCACCTCCCTGGCGAGCTGGCGATAGGCGGCGGCACCCACGGAGTTGGAGGCGTACGTGGTGATCGGCTCACCGGCGACGGTGGTCTCCGGGAAGCGCACGGTCCGGCCGATCACCGTGTGGTAGACGTGATCGTCGAACGCCTCGACCACGCGGGCCAGGACCTCACGGCTGTGCACGGTGCGCGAGTCGTACATCGTCGCGAGAATGCCGTCGAGCTCCAGGTCCGGGTTGAGACGTTCCTGCACCTTCTCGATGGTCTCGGTGAGCAGCGCGACCCCGCGCAGCGCGAAGAACTCGCACTCGAGCGGCACGATCACCTTGTGCGCCGCGGTGAGCGCGTTCACCGTGAGCAGACCGAGCGAGGGCTGGCAGTCGATCACGATGAAGTCGTAGTCCTGCATGAGCGGCTTGAGCGCCCGCTGCAGCGTGGACTCGCGCGCGACCTCGGAGACCAACTGCACCTCGGCGGCCGAGAGGTCGATATTGCTCGGCAGCAGGTCCATGTTGGGCACGGCGGTCTTCAGGAGCACCTCGTCGGCGGCCATGCCCCGCTCCATGAGCAGGTTGTAGACCGTGAGGTCGAGCTCCATCGGGTTGACGCCGAGGCCGACGGAGAGCGCGCCCTGCGGGTCGAAGTCGACGAGCAGGACCCGGCGTCCGTACTCCGCGAGCGCGGCACCCAGGTTGATGGTCGACGTGGTCTTGCCGACGCCGCCCTTCTGGTTGCACATCGCGATGATCTTCGCCGGGCCGTGGTCGGTCAGTGGCCCCGGGATCGGGAAGTACGGCAGCGGGCGCCCGGTCGGGCCGATCCGCTCCCGGCGCTGGCGGGCGGCGTCCGGGGCGAGCGTGGCCGCGTACTCGGGGTCGGGCTCGTACTCGGCGTCGGGGTCGTAGAAATGCCCCTCGGGCAACTCGTCGTAGTCGGCGAACTGAGCGGGGCTCTCGCCGCTCGGGTCGCCGGCCATGGCGTTCACTTGATGGCCATCCATGCTCTGGTGGGCTGAAAGCGTCGACTGCGGACGCTGTGTCTGCTGCGCGCGCTCGGTGTTCTGGCGGTCGGCGAAGGTGCGGACAGCGACGGAGCCGACAGCCTCGAGCCCCGTGGGACCCGGTCCCTGCGCAGGCATTCCTGGTTGACCACCCCCGGGAGTAAATGTCGACTCATTCACAAGTCGTCTTACCTCCTTGGTGACCAGGAAACTTCTAGATAGGTCAGCGTGGCACCATGCCGACGGTTGGCGACTCTATGGCGTGTCACCGGTCCGCAGCAACACAATCCGCCGGACCCGGCCCGATGTGTCGGCGCCCGAACACCCCTGTGTCAAGGGTGCACAGGGAGCGCACGGGCTGTATCGCGGGTGTACGAATCGGTGGAAGGGTTGCGTAGAAGGCGAGTTGACCGAGCTTCACAAAGTGACCCGATACACACGCGACCGGACCTTGGCGAGCAAGGTCCGGTCGCGTGCGCGCAGTTGACGTGCGAGGTTGACGCGCTCCTGGCGGGTCAGCCGAGCAGGGCGCTGAGCTCGACGCTCTCCAGGCCGTGGGCCTCGGCGACGGGGCCGTAAACGACCTTGCCGTCATGGGTGTTGAGGCCGAGCGCGAGCGCCGGGTCGCGCCGCAGCGCCTCGGTCCAGCCGCGGTTGGCGAGCTCCACGATGTACGGCAGCGTGGCGTTGGTCAGTGCGTACGTCGAGGTGTTGGGCACGGCGCCGGGCATGTTGGCGACGCAGTAGAAGACCGAGTTGTGCACCTTGAAGGTCGGCTCGGCGTGGGTGGTGGGACGCGAGTCCTCGAAGCAGCCGCCCTGGTCGATCGCGATGTCGACAAGGACACTTCCCGGCTTCATCTTGGCGACGAGCTCGTTGGTGACCAGCTTCGGGGCCTTGGCGCCCGGGATGAGCACGGCACCGATGACGAGGTCGGCCTCGACGACGGCCTTCTCCAGCTCGTAGGCGTTGGAGACGATCGTCTGCACCTTGGTGCCGAAGATCTTGTCGGCCTCGCGCAGCTTGTTGATGTCCTTGTCGAGCAGGGTCACGTGGAAGCCCATGCCGACGGCGATCTGGGTGGCGCTCCAGCCGGAGACGCCGCCGCCGATGACGACGGCCTTGCCGGCGTGGGTGCCGGGCACGCCGCCGGGCAGCACGCCGCGGCCGCCGTTGAAGGCCATCAGGTGGTAGGCGCCGACCTGCGGGGCGAGGCGGCCCGCGACCTCGGACATCGGGGCGAGCAGCGGCAGCGCGCGGTTCGCGGTCTCCACCGTCTCGTACGCGATGGCCGTGGTGCCCGACTCGAGGAGCGCGTCGGTGCACTCCTTGGAGGCGGCCAGGTGCAGGTAGGTGAAGAGCGTCTGGTCCTTGCGGAGGCGGTGGTACTCCTCGGCGATCGGCTCCTTGACCTTCAGAAGCAGGTCGGCGGTCGCCCAGACCTCATCGGCGGTGGGCAGGATCGTGGCGCCCGCGGCAACGAACTCGGCGTCCGTGATCGAGGAGCCGACGCCGGCGTTCTGCTCGATGACGACCTGGTGGCCGTGGCGGACGAGCTCGTGCACTCCGGCAGGGGTGATCGCCACCCGGAACTCGTTGTTCTTGACTTCGCGAGGGATGCCGACCTTCATCGTCGATCACGGTCCTTGGCTCTGGGGATGTTTCAAGCAATGGCAAGACATACCCGTATGCACTGCGGCACACCGGGCGACACCGCGGAAACACGCGGCAGAGCCAGTCTAATGAAGGATTATTCGCTGTCTAGCCTTTCAATGCATCAATCTTTGTCGGATGCACTGCGGATTTCGTAGGTGGAGGGGGTTCCTCCGGCTGGCTTCTCCCTGGTCCAGGCCGTGTTGGGGGCGTCGACGATCTCCGAAGGTCCGGTGCTCCCGCCGTGTTCGGTGAGCTCCGCTCCCAGCATGCGCTCGGCGGCGGCCCGGTGCAGCCCGGCGGCGGCGGGGTCGCCGAGCCGGTCGAGGGTGTCGGCCAGACGCAGCTGGAGCGCCGCGAGCAGCCGTACGTCCTGCGCCTCGCGCGCCCAGTCCACGGCCTCGCGGCAGGTGCGCAGGCATTCCTCGGGGCGGCCCGCGTACTCCTGGACCCGGGCCATCTCGCTCAGCGCCCGGGCGTGCGCCGGGATGTCCCCGGCCTTGCGGTAGCCGGTGACCGCGGAGCGCCAGTTGCGCAGCGCCTCGCCGTAGCGGCCCGCGTAGGTGTGGGCGGTGCCGATCCGGCCGTACAGGCGGGCGGCGTCGAGCCGCTCCCCGCGGGCGAGCCGCTCGCTCAGGGCGCGCCCGAACCAGTCGGCGGCCCGCGGCCAGTCCCCCAGCTCCTGGTAGGCGCCGCCCACGGATTCCATCGCGCGACCGGTGGCGTACGGGTCACGGGCCGCGCGCGCCGCGTCGAGGGCGGCCCGGTAGCGCTCGAGGGCCTCGCGGGTACGGCCGGTACCGGCGTCGAGGTCGCCGAGGTTGAGCAGCGCGGCGGCCTGCTCGCGGGGCAGGTCGCGGCGCTCGGCGACGTCCAGGACCAGGCGGTGGATGCCGTACAGCTCGGGCGCGGCCGCCTCGGTGCCGTCGTGTGCGACCAGGGCCCGGGTCAGCGCGGCCATCAGGCGCCGGGCCAGGGTGTCGAGCTCCCCGTCGGCGACCGCGAGCCGGGCCGAGGCGAGCAGCGCGGGTCGGCGCAGGTGCAGCCACTCGGCGGCCGCGTCCGGGCTCGGGAACCGCAGCGCGCGCGGCAACCCGGCCAGGCGCTTGCGGGCCGGGGAGCCCTCCGGCTCGGTGACGGCGCGGCAGGACTGCAGCAGCCGCACGGTGCGCTCCAGCATCCGGGCGCGCGCCAACTGCAGCTCGCCGGGCCGGTCCTGGGTCTCCGCGAGCCCGCGCAGAAGCGGAAGGAGACAGCCGGGCACCTCGTACTGGGGCAGCGGCCCGGGCACGCGGCGCAGCAGGCCGAGCGCGGCGAAGTCGTCGAGGATGGTGCGGGCCGCGGAGATCGAGCATCCGGCCAGGGCGGACGCGGTGTGCGGGTCGGCGAGGCCCACGGGGGCCAGGCTGAGCAGGCGCAGTATCCGCGCGGCGGGCGCGGGCAGTGCGTCGTACACGAAGCGGAACACCCTGGCGATGCTGCCGAAGCTGCCGAGGCCCCCGAGTGGGCCCTTGCCGCCGCCGGAGCCCGCGACGCCCCCGACGCCCCCGACGCCCTCGTGCTCGGGCCGGTTGTGCAGCAGCTTGGCGAGCGAGGCGACGGAGGCCTTGGGCCGGTCCGCGAGCCAGCCACCGGCCAGGACCAGGGCGGCGGGCTGGTGGGCGCACAGCTCGGCGAGGTGCTCGGCGGCGCGCGGGTCGACGGTGACGCGCACGGATCCGGTGTACGCGCTGAGCAGCTCGAGGGCGGACTTGGTGTCGAGGCCGCCGAGGGTGCACGGCCGTACGTCCGTCATGCCGGTGAGCGGCCCCTCGGCGGTGGCGACGACCAGGCACTTCGGGGCATCCGGAAGCAACGGTTCGACCTGCTCCGCGGTGGCGGCCCCGTCGAGAAGGAGCACGGCCCGGCGTACCGCGAGCGCCTCCCGCAGCACCTCGGTCAGCTCGTCCTCCGCGGCGCCGGGCGCGACCGCGACGCCGAGCAGGGCGAGCAGCTCCCGCGCGGTGCGCTCGGTGGGCACCAAGGTTCCGTCGGGCTCGGTGAGGCGGGCGCGCAGCACGCCGTCCGGGTAGCCGTCGCGGAGCTGACGGGTCAGCTCCTCGGCGAGCGCGGTGCGGCCGGAGCCGGGGCGTCCGGCGATCAGCAGGACGCGGGCGCGGGGCGGCGTGCGGCCGACGAGGGTGTCCAGGCCGGTGCGGGAGATATCCGCCCGCAGTTCCTTCAACTCCCGCTGCCGGCCGACGAACTCCGGGTTCCCCTCGGGGCGCACCGCACCGGGTGCGTCCTCCGCCACGGGCGAGGGCGCCTGGATGTCCACCGCCTGATCCGTCACGGGCCACGCTCCCGTTCAGCTGCGCACAGAGCCCGACCGCGGCTGCGGTCGGGGGGACTCTGAGCGTAGTTCAGGACCTGCGGTGTTCCGGGGCGAGCGGGCCCGCGGGATCCCTCGATCGGATCAGTAGATCGTCACACCGGTCGAGGGCCATCCGGCCGGTGTGACACACCATCAGGCCTCGAACGGCCGCGCGGGCCACGGCGCCTGGGCCGGGCGGAGGGCGTCGAGACCGTCGCCCTGCTGGGCCGCGATGAGCGAAAGGACGCCGACTACCAGGCAGTTGTTGTGCAGCTCTCCGGCGAGCACACCGCGTACGAGCTCGTCCACGGGCACCCGCGCGAGCTCCATGTCGGCCTCCTCCTCGGAGACCTCGAAGCGCTCCCCCTCGGCCTCCGAGAGGTCACGGGCGAGGAAGATCCGCACGGCTTCGTCACAGCCGCCGGGGGTGGTGAAGACATCGGTGAGGACCCGCCAGTCCTCGGCCTTGACGTGCGCCTCCTCGTACAGCTCGCGCTGGGCGGCGTGCAGCGGATTCTCGCCGGGTACGTCGAGCAGTCCGGCCGGGATCTCCCAGAGCTTGTGCCGCACGGGGTGCCGGTACTGGCGGATCACCAGGGCGCGGCCCTGGTCGTCCAGGGCGAGGACGGCGACCGAGCCGGGGTGGACCTGGTAGTCGCGGCGGACGACCGAGCCGTCCGGCATGACCACGTCGTCGGTGCGGACGCTGGTCTTGTTGCCGGTGAACGGGGTGGCCGTGGCCTCGATCCGCCACTCCTCGGCGGTGTCCTTGATCGTCATGAACTGTGTCCTCCCACACGAAAGCCGGGGCACGGACCGCAAGGCCCGCACCCCGGCAACCGTATCTCTCGTGTCTTACTTGCCCGACTTGCCCTTGGCCGCGGGCTTCTCTACCTGCTGCTGCCGCTCGACGGCCGCCTTCACCAGGCCCGCGAAGAGCGGGTGCGGGCGGGTCGGGCGGGAGCGCAGCTCCGGGTGGGCCTGGGTGGCGACCAGGTAGGGGTGGACGTCACGCGGGTACTCGACGTACTCGACGAGCTTGTTGTCCGGGGACGTGCCGGAGAACTGGAGCCCCGCGTTCTTCTCCAGCTCCGAGCGGTACGAGTTGTTGACCTCGTAGCGGTGCCGGTGGCGCTCCTCCACGTACTCCTTGCCGTCGTACACCTCGCGCACGATGGAGCCCTCGGCGAGCTTGGCCGGGTACATGCCGAGCCGCATGGTGCCGCCCATGTCGCCCTCACCGGCGACGATGTCGAGCTGCTCGGCCATGGTGGAGACCACCGGGTGCGCGGCCGCCGCGTCGAACTCGGTGGAGTTGGCCTCCTGGATGCCGAGCAGGTTGCGGGCCGCCTCGATGACGATGCACTGCAGGCCCAGGCAGATGCCGAGCAGCGGCACCTTGTTCTCACGGGCGTACGTGATGGCGCCGACCTTGCCGTTCACGCCGCGGTCGCCGAAGCCGCCGGGGACGAGGATCGCGTCGACGTCGCCGAGCTGCTTGGCCGCGCCCGCCGGGGTCTTGCAGTCGTCCGAGGCGACCCACTTGACCTTGACCCGGGCCTTGTTCGCGAAGCCGCCGGCGCGCAGCGCCTCGGTGACCGAGAGGTAGGCGTCGGGCAGGTCGATGTACTTGCCGACCAGGGCGATGGTGATCTCGTGGTTCGGGTTGTGCACCCGGTCGAGCAGGTCGTCCCACTGGGTCCAGTTCACATCGCGGAACGGCAGGTCCAGCTTGCGTACGACATAGGCGTCCAGGCCCTCGGTGTGCAGGACCTTCGGGATGTCGTAGATCGACTTGGCGTCGATGGCGGCGACCACGGCGGCCTCGTCGACGTCGCACATCAGCGAGATCTTGCGCTTGATGGAGGTCGGCACCTCGCGGTCGGCGCGCAGCACGATGGCGTCGGGCTGGATACCGATGTTCCGCAGCGCGGCCACCGAGTGCTGGGTCGGCTTGGTCTTCAGCTCGCCGGACGGGCCGATGTACGGGAGCAGCGAGATGTGCACGACGAAGACGTTGTCGCGGCCGACCTCGTGGCGGACCTGGCGGACCGTCTCCAGGAACGGAAGGGACTCGATGTCGCCGACCGTGCCGCCGACCTCGGTGATGACCACGTCGACGTCGTCGGTGGCCATGCGGCGGATGCGGTGCTTGATCTCGTTGGTGATGTGCGGGATGACCTGCACGGTGTCACCGAGGTACTCGCCGCGCCGCTCCTTGGCGATGACCTGCGAGTAGACCTGGCCGGTGGTGACGTTGGCCGAGCCGTCGAGGTCGACGTCGAGGAAGCGCTCGTAGTGGCCGATGTCCAGGTCGGTCTCGGCGCCGTCGTTGGTGACGAACACCTCACCGTGCTGGAACGGGTTCATCGTGCCCGGGTCGACGTTCAGGTACGGGTCGAGCTTCTGCATCGTGACCCGAAGGCCCCGCGCCTTGAGGAGCTGGCCCAGGCTGGAGGCGGTCAGGCCCTTGCCGAGGGAGGAGGCGACACCCCCGGTGACGAAGATGTGCTTGGTCGTCGTGGCTTTGGGCGGCATGGCCAAGAGGGGGCTCCCGTGGTCGCGAGGTGGTGGTGCGTACCGGCGTCCGGCCCGGAGCTTCGGGGGTGCCGTCGCTGCGGTTCGGGGGGGCGGCGGTCTGTCGCGGTTGCCCACCGGTCCACGGGCCACCAGGGTATCAGCGGGATGAGGGGGCTGCGCCCGCCCGCGCTCGCGCCGCTCCGTCCGCACGTTCCGTGGCGGCCATGTCACTGTCCGACCGCCTTCACTTGACGCTCACCCGTAAAGCGCAAACGCGTTGCCAAGACGGGTGCGCGGATCACCAGGGTGCGTCGTATCCTGCTCGGACGCTCGCTGCCGAGCCGGGCCCGGCGCAAGGCACCATCCCCGCCCGACCGGAACACCAAGCTCGTCAACGACCCTTGACTGCAGTGCAAGCGCCCTGCGGGGCGGACGTGGCCGTTCGACTGGAGATGTACGTGGCCGGGCGCATCGAAGATTACGCACTCATCGGCGATATGCAGACCGCTGCTCTGGTCTGCAGAGACGGCACGATCGACTGGCTCTGCCTGCCCCGCTTCGACTCACACGCCATCTTCGCGGGCCTGCTCGGCACCGGGGAGCACGGCTTCTGGCGGCTCGGCCCGGCGAACGGGAACGGGAACGGCAGCGAGCCGCCCGCGGCCACCCGTCGCAGCTACCGGGGCGACTCCCTGGTCCTGGAGTCCGAGTGGGACACCGGGCGCGGCACGATCCGGGTCACCGACTTCATGCCGCCGCGCGAGGGCGCCGCACCCCAGCTCGTGCGCATCGTCGAGGGGGTCAGCGGGCGCGTACCGGTGCGCTCGGCGCTGCGGATGCGGTTCAGCTACGGCCGCGTCGTGCCCTGGGTGCACAAGGTCGACGGTCGTACGGTCGCGGTGGCCGGGCCGGACTCGGTGTGGCTGGACACGCCCGCGGAGACGTACGGCAAGGACCTCACGACGTACTCGGACTTCTCCGTCGCCCCCGGGGACCGGATCACCTTCACCCTCAGCTGGCAGCCCTCGCACCAGGAGCCGCCGCCGCTGCCCGACCCGGAAGGCGCCCTGGAGGCGACCCAGGACTTCTGGCGCGACTGGATCGAGCACTGCACGTACCACGGGCCCTACCGGGACGCGGTGGTCCGCTCCCTGATCACGCTGAAGGCGCTGACCTACGCACCGACCGGCGGCATCGTGGCGGCGCCGACCACCTCGCTGCCGGAGGACATCGGCGGTTCGCGGAACTGGGACTACCGGTTCACCTGGCTGCGCGACGCCGCGATCACCCTCTCCTCGCTGCTGCGCACCGGCTACCGCGAAGAGGCCCGGGCCTGGCGCGAGTGGCTGCTCCGCGCGGTCGCGGGCGACCCGGAGAACCTCCAGATCATGTACGGCATCGCGGGCGAGCGTGAGCTGGGCGAGGCCGAGCTCGACTGGCTGCCGGGGTACGAGAACTCCACACCCGTACGGGTCGGCAACGGCGCCGCGCACCAGCTCCAGCTCGATGTGTACGGCGAGGTCACCGAGGCCCTGCACCTGGCCCATATGACGGGGCTCACCCGCAACGACTACGCCTCACTGCTTCAGCTCAAGCTGATCCGCTACCTGGAGACGCACTGGGAGCAGCCGGACGAGGGCATCTGGGAGGTGCGCGGCCCGCGTCGGCACTTCGTGCACTCCAAGGTGATGGCCTGGGTCGCCGTGGACCGCACCATCAAGCTGATCGAGTCGGGCGACGCGGACGGCCCGATCGAGAAGTGGCGCGAGCTGCGCGACGACATCCACCGGGACGTGTGCGAGAAGGGCTACGACCCGGAGCGCAACACCTTCACGCAGTCGTACGGCTCCAAGGAGCTGGACGCCTCGCTGCTGCTCATTCCGCAGGTGGGCTTTCTGCCGCCGGACGACAAGCGGGTGGTCGGCACCATCGAGGCGATCCAGCGGGAGCTGTCCACCCCGGACGGCTTCGTGCTGCGCTACCCGACCTCCGGCGAGCACGCGGGCGTGGACGGCCTGGAGGGTGACGAAGGGGCGTTCCTGGCCTGCTCGTTCTGGCTCGCGGACGATCTGGCGATGATCGGGCGCGTGGACGAGGCGCGGCAGCTCTTCGAGCGGCTGCTCTCGCTCCGGAACGACCTGGGGCTGCTCGCCGAGGAGTGGGATCCGCGGCTGCAGCGCCAGGTCGGGAACTTTCCGCAGGCGTTCAGCCACGTGCCGCTGATCGACACGGCACTGCGGCTGACGGCTTCGGGGGCGTACGGCGGCTAGCCGGTTCTACGGCGGTCAGCCGAGCTTCTCGATCACCTCGCGGGCGGCGCGTTCGCCTTCCGTCGCGCCGCCTTCCATGAAGCCCTGGAAGTCGTACGCGCAGTGCTCACCGGCGAGGTGAATGTTGCCCTGGGCGGTGCCCTCGTAGTTGGCGTAGCGGCTGACGTAGCCGACGGGCCAGCTGGAGTAGGCGCCCAGGGCGTACGGGTCGCGGTGCCAGGCGGAGAGCTGGGCCCGGCCGGTCCAGGCGGCCCTTGTGCCGGGGTAGATCCGGTCGACGCCGGTGAGGCGGGTGGCCGCCAACTCCTTGACGTACGGGTCGGATTCGGTGGCGAACGGGGTGCCGGGGGTCAGGCCCGCGGCGAGGCTGCCGCTGTTGAACTGGATCATGATGCCGCCGCTGCCGGGCTGTGCCTTGGTGGTGTCCCAGAGCTGCTGCAGCTCGTCACCAGTGAAGGTGTCGCCCGCACCGACGCCGGGCCAGGGGCCGGTGCCGCGCCAGGGGCGGTCGGTGAACTGCATGTTGAGCTTGGTGCAGGTGCCCATGCGGGCGGCGCGCAGCAGGTTCGTCATGCGGGTGTCGAAGGCGGCCGCGGACAGGTCGAGGCGCTGCAGGACCGGCAGCGGCAGGCACAGGATCGTGTGGTCGGCGGTGACGGTGCGGGTGCTGCCGGAGTCGTCGAAGGTCAGGGTCTGGGTACCGTCGGCGCCCGCGCGCACCGCTTGGAGGGACCAGCCCGGGCGCAGGGTGCCATCGGCGAGTTCGGCGGCGATGGCGTTCGGGAGCTGATCGTTGCCGCCGGTGATGTGGTAGCGCTCGTCGGACAGGCCCCAGATGTTGAAGTGGCCCGGATTGGGCTGGTAGCCCATGAGCAGCACGAGGGCGAGCGAGGACTGCTCGGGGGTGTCGAGGCCGTATTCGATGTTGTACGCGACGTCGAAGAACTGGCCGAGTGGCGAGGCGAAGCCGCCGGGGACGCGGGACTCGATCCACTCGCGGATGCTCATGTGGTCCAGGAGCGTGCCGTGTTCGGTGGTCTGGTTCCACATCACCTCGCCCGCCTTCTGGAGGTCGCTTCGTAGCGCCTGGTAGACGCCCTTGAAGTCCTCGTCGGCCTGGGAGCGCGGGTAGTAGGTGCCGTCGAACCAGAGGATTTCCTCGGCGCCGTTGGGGCCCGCGGCCGCGAAGTCCTCGACCTTCAGGCCGAATCGGCGGGCCAGTTCCAGCATCTTCTTGTGGCCGGTGTCGATCAGCTCGCCGCCGATCTCGGAGCTCTGGCCGTACGCCCAGTGGTCGCGTTGGGTCCAGATGCGGCCGCCGACGCGGTCCGGATTCGCCTCGTACAGGGTGCAGTTCAGGCCCGCGTCCTTGAGCGTGAGCGCGGCGGTCAGGCCCGCGATGCCGGCGCCGACGACGGCTATGCGGGCGTCGGCACGCGCGCGTGCGGGTGCGGGTGTGGGTGTGGGTGTGGGTGTGGGTGCGGCCTGGGCGGGGGCCGTACTTCTGTTGTACGCGGCGCCGCCGACGCCCGCCGCGAGGCCGACGGCGGCCGCGCGCTTGAGCAGGGCGCGGCGGCTGCTGCCGGACGGGGGCTCGGCGGCGGCTTCGGCGCGCAGGCCGCGCAGGTCGGCGACGGGGATGCGGAGGCGTTCCGCGTCGGCGTGGTCGGCGGCGAGGCGCTTGAGGAGGTGCATGGGGCGGGTGCGTGCCATGGACTGCTCTCCTTCTGTAGTGACCGATCAGGCTGTAGTGACCGATCAGGGGTGGGCGGGGGCCGGATCGACGGGTTCCTCGGTGCGTTCCTGGGCGTCCTCCAGGACGATCCGGCCGATGACCTCGTAGCTCTCCGGCCGCTTGGCCCGCAGGTACAGGGCCAGGGCGAGCCCGCCGAAGAAGACCGTGCCGACGATCCACGGGATCAGGCGGAAGAAGACCGAGTCGGCGGCGGTGCCTGCCGCGGTCTCCATGTTGAGCAGCAGCAGGACGACCACGGCGGTCATGCCGATGCCGCCGAGCAGTGGCGCCGTGAAGGTACGGAACCAGTGCCGGTCCTCGGGGTGGTGGTGGCGGAAGTAGCCGATGACGGCGAACGAGCAGAGCGTCTGCACGATGAGGATCGCCATCGTGCCGAGGATCGCGAGCAGCGTGTAGAGGTGGATGTACGGGTCCTGGCCGGTGGCCCAGAACAGGGCGACGAGCGTGACCGCGATGGCGCTCTGCACGCAGGACGCGATGTACGGGGAGCCGTGCTTCGGGTGCGTACGGCCGAGGGCCCGGTGCAGGAAGCCCTCGCGCCCGACGGCGTACAGATAGCGCGCGGCGCACTGGTGGAAGGCCATGCCGCAGGCGAACGAGCCGGTGAGCAGCAGCCATTGGAACGCGGTCACGGCCCAGTCGCCGATGAAGGTGCGCGTCGGGGCGAAGAACACGTCCAACGGGTTGTCGGAAGTGGCGAGACGGACCGACTCGTCCAGACCGTTACCGGCGAGGGTCATCCAGGACACGAAGATGTAGAAGAGGCCGACGCCGACGACCGCGACGAGGGTGGCCTTGGGGATGATCCGCTTCGGGCTGCGGGACTCCTCCCCGTACATGGCGGTGGACTCGAAGCCCACCCACGACCAGAACGCGAAGAACAGGCCGAGCCCGGCCGACGCCCCGGTGAAGGCGTTGCCGGGATTGACCGGCTCCAGGGGGATGCCGTCCGGGCCGCCGCCGTTCACCACGACCGCCATGGCCACCCCGAAGAGCACCGCTATCTCGGCGACCAGGACGATGCCGAGCGCGCGGGCGGTGAGGTGGATGTCGAAGAACGCGAGGACGCCGGTGACCGCGAGCATCAGCGCCGCGTACACCGTCCAGTGCAGGTCCACGCCGAGCTGATCGGCGACGGTGGTCTTCGCGAAGTACGAGAAGACGCCGACGATCGACGCCTCGAAGACGACGTACGCGAGGACCGCGAGCATCCCGGAAGCCATGCCCGCGGCCCGGCCCAGGCCGTGCGAGATATAGCCGTAGAAGGCACCGGCGGCGGTGATCCGCTTCGCCATGGCGACGTAGCCGACGGAGAAAACGGTCAGTACAAGAGTGGCGAAGAGATAGCCCGCGGGGGCGCCGGTGCCGTTGCCGAAGCCGACGGCGATGGGCACGTTGCCGGTCATCGCGGTGATCGGGGCGGCGGTGGCCACGGCCATGAAGACGACGCCGACCAATCCGACGGAGTTGGCCTTGAGGCGGTCGACCGGCGGGCGGTCCGGGGCGCCGCCGGTGGCTCTGCTGGGTTCCTGGGAGGTTGCACTCATGGCCGGGCAGCCTGGCCCCCGGGTGACGCAGGCCACAACCGACAGGAGGTCGCACAATTGCCGTGTGCGGGCGACGAGTTGTCGTCCCGGCAGGGCCGTGGATCACGCCCGTAATCGCCCGGAGATGGTCCTGGAACACGCACGCGAGTAGCGTTCGAAGGATGGACACGCACAGCCCCCAGGCCGGTATCACGGTGCAGCGCGCCCTTGAGCTTCCCGGACTGCGCGGCGGCCTCCCGGAAGTCGTCACGGGCGCCGACCGGCTGCAGCGCACGGTCCGCTGGGTGCACGCGGGCGAGGTGCCCAATATCGCGTCCCTACTGAAGGGCGGCGAACTGCTGCTCACCACGGGCCTCGGACTCGGCACCCGGCCCGCCGATCAGCGGGCCTTCATCCGCAAGCTCGCCGAGCGGCGGATCGCGGCCCTGGTGGTCGAGCTGGGGCCACGGTTCGCCCGGCTGCCCGCGGCGATCGTGGACACGGCCAGGTCGGCCGGGCTCCCGCTGGTGCAGCTGCACCGCGAGGTGCCCTTCGTGGCCGTCACCGAAGAGGTGCACACCGAGATCGTCAACGGCCACTACGCGCTCCTTCAGCAGGCCGAAGAGGTGCACCGGCGGTGCACGGAGGCGCTGCTCGGCGGCGGTGGTGTGCCGCAGGTCCTCGCGATCCTCGCGGAATTCAGCGGCAACCCGGTGTTCCTGGAGACGGCGGACGGGCAGCTCCTGTACGCCGCCGGGGCACCGGAGCCGGGCGGCGCGGCCCGCGGCGCCGGGGCCGGTGCGGCGGGCGGTCCGGGGTCGGCCCCGGGCGTCGACCCGCTCCAGGTCTGGGAGGGGCTGCGGGGCGGACGGTCACGCGAAGAGGGGCCGCCGGCCGGGGCCGTACTCGTGGACGTACCGGGCGGCGGGCCCGGGGCACCGGGACCGGGCGGGACGACGACGGGTGCCGGGACGGGCTCCGGCACGGTCGGCGGCCCGGGGCTCCCCGGAGTCGGACCGGTCGGGCCAGTCGGGTCCGGCGGATTCGGCGGATTCGGCGGATTCGGCGGGTCCGATTCCGATACGTCCGGTACAGAGGACGGGACGGCCGGAAACGGTGGCCCCTCCGGGGGGCGCGGGTCCTTCGGGGCGTACGCGCCCACATCCGTGCGGGCCCGGATCGTGCTGCTCCCGGTGTCGGCGCCACTTCAGCCGGTGCACCGGATCGCGGCCGAGCGCGCCGCGGGCAGCCTCGCCGTCGTCCTGATGCAGGCCCGGCAGGAGGAGGAGCTGGCGGCCCGCGGCCGCGGCGACTTCCTGACCGACCTCGCGGAGGGCCGCATCACCGCGGAGGACGCCCCGGCCCAGGCCCGCGTCCTCGGGTTCAAGCCGGGAGACGGCCCGCTGCTCCCGGTGGTGATGCGGCTGCCCGACGGCACCGTGAGCCGCTCCCCCGGCGGCGCACTCGCGGTCCTCGCGCGCGCCGTCGCCGAGGAGCTGGCCGCGGTGGGCGTGCCGACGCTGCTCGGCGTCCGCCCGGTGGAGGGTCGGGTTCCGCTGCTGCTCGGGCTGCGCTCGGAGTCGGAGCGTACGGCTGTCGCGGACCGGGTGGCGGCGGCGCTGCGGACCGGCGCGGAGCGGGCGGGGCTGCACGGCGCCGGGGTGCAGCCGCCGGTCGTGGTGGTGGGCGTCGCGGGCGGCTGGGCGGCGGCGTCGGCGGGGCTCCGGCACGCCGCCGAGACGGCCACGGCGGCGCAGGGCCTCACCGACCGGCCCTGGTACGACGCCCGCCGTCTCGACACGGAACTCCTTCTGTGGCGCCTTCGCCACCACGACGACGGCACCGCGCTCGCGGCCTTCGTGGAGCGGGCGATCGGCCCGCTGCGGGAGCACGACCGACGGTCCAAGTCGCCGCTCCTGCCCACCCTGGAGACGTATCTGACGCATGCGGGACGGAAGGCGGAGACGGCGCGCGAGCTGCATCTCAACCGACAGACGCTCTACAACCGGCTCGGCCGGATCGCGGAGCTCCTCGGCACGGACCTGGACGACCCACAGACGGTCCTCGCGCTGAGCTTGGCGCTGCGGGCGCGGCGGTTGGTGCCGTAGCGAACAAGCCCGTCCGGCGTTTGAGGACGAGGCCGTTCAGGCCGACCAAGGGGGTCTTGGGGCGCAGCCCCCTCACGCGGCGTCAGCCGCAGATCGACACAGCCGGCACCCTGGCCGACGGCGCGGGACGGACGTGGTCGGCACAACGCGTTCCGCCCTCGGAGGCTCAGCGTGCGAACGACTGGGTCAGCTCGTCGTACACGCTCAGGATCTGCGCCACCGTCGCGTCCTCGGTCGGCCAACTCGCCGCCTGCGCGAACCCCTTGGCGCGAAGCCGCGCCCGTCGCGCCGGGTCGGCGAGGAGTCCCGTGACCGCCGCGGCCAGGGTCTTCGCATCGCCGTACGGGACGAGTTCCGCGCCCTCGCCGACCAGTTCGGGGATGCCGCCGACCGCGGTCGCGACGAGCGGGACCCCGGCGTGCAGCGCCTCGTGGGCCAGGACCGGACGGGACTCCCAGCGGCTCGGCAGCACCGCGAGGTCGGCCGCGGCGAGCAGGTCCGGCACGTCGTCACGGCGCCCGGCCAGGCGTACCGGCAGCCCCTCCAGGTCGATACGGCGCTGTAGCACCCCCCGCTCAGGACCCTCACCCGCGATGACGAGGAGCGGCACCGGGTCGAGGCGGCACCACGCGTGCGTGGCGTCGAGCAGGGTGCCGTAGCCCCGGTGCGGGTCGAGGGATCCAACGGCGAGCAGCAACGGGCGGTCGACGGCGCCGAGTTCGGCCCGGGCCTTGTGCCGCAGGCGGTCGGCGTCCATGAGCCCCGGCGGTTCGGCGCGGCGCGGCGCCGGGAACGCGATGGGGGCCAGGCGGGCGTCCCGGGCGCCGCGGGTGCGGGCCCGGTCGACCAGCTCCGACGAGGTGCCGAGGACGACGGCCGAGGCCCGGGCGACGCGCCGCTCGACGAGCCGCAGCGCCTGCGCCCGCGCGCCCTCGGCGCAGGCCCGGGTGTGCCAGGTGACGACGAGCGGGGTGCGCCGCCCCACGGTCCGGCCGCGGCTGCCGCGCAGCGCGAGCGAGGAGCGGACGGCGGCGTGCAACCCGTGCGCGTGCACCACGTCCGCGTCGGCGCAGGCCGCGCGCAGGGAGGCCACCGACGCCGGGTCACTGCGGCGCGGCACGGGCACGAAGCGCGCCCCGGCGCCGGTGAAGTCGTACGGCTCGTCGAGCGCGGCGGGCGCGCACACGGTGACCCGCACGCCGCGGGCGACGAGCCCGGCGGTCAGCGAGCGGACGTGCACACTGCTGCCCGCGCTGCCGCCGCCGAGTACCTGCACGGTGCGCAGCGGCGGCTGTCCCTGCGGAGGTGGGCTGCTCACCTGGGTCACGTGGCCGGGGCTCCTGGGTTCCTGGATCGGCGACGGGCGGGACGGGGGCGGCATGCGCTGCGGGACCGCGTACGGGTGTGTGACACGCCCCGCCAAGGATGCCAGTCCGCACGGACGTTCCGGCACCGCCGCGGTTACGAGGCCGTGTCGGGCCGGGACGAAGACCTGGCGGACCACCCACACGGGTGAGCGTTCGCGCTTCTGTGTCTTACGGATCACGATCCGTACCGTCGGCTCGGTTGCCGCACCTGGGGGCTTCTTCCCCAGTCCCGCCCCTTCCCGTAAGCAAGGGGGCTCTGCCCCCTGCACCCCCGCTCCTCAAACGCCGGAGGGGCTTGATTGACCCCGTCTTCCCCACCCGTCCGGAACCAGGCTCACTCATCAGCCCGTCCGGCGTTTGAGGACGACGCCCGTTCAGGGCGGAGACGGGGGTCTGGGGGCGAAGCCCCCAGTTACGGGAAGGGGCGGGACTGGGGAAGAAAGCCCGCCGCGGGCACCCCGGCCGCGTTAGCCCTTCCCGGGCGTACGTCCACCAGGTTGACGAGATGCGCGGATCCCGCGACGACGACACCCGCCAGCAGCCGGTCGAGCGGGCGCTCCTTCAGTAGAGCCCCGGCAGCGAGACCCGCCGCCCCTATGCCGAAGAGCTTGACCGAGCCGCTGGTCACCTCGCCCCGGCGCAGCGCCGACAGGTGGGCGCGGAAGCCGCGGCGTGGGTCACCGGCGGCCGCCACGTCGTCGTAGCCGCCACAGACCCCCGCGGCGGTCACCGCGAGAACGGCCGCCGCACGCGCGCGTGCCGGTGTGCTGCGCGCGGCCGCGGCGCCGAGGGCGGCACCCGCGACGGCCGCGGGCCCGGCGCAGAGGTTCACGGTGCGTCCGGCGTAGTTCTTGCGCTCCCAGCGGTCCCGGCCGCCGGGCGCGGAGCGCCGCAGCAGCTCGTACCCGGCTCTGGCGGCCCCAAGTGCCTCCAGAAATACGGCCGACGGCCGTCCGACCCACACGCCCACTGTCTGCACACTCATCCGCCGAACCTACGCAAGCGTTCCGCGGGTCAGCCGTCCGTACGGGCCGCCGCGAGCAGTTCCTCCGCATGGGCCCGGGCCGTCTCCGAGTCCTCCTGGCCCGCGAGCATCCGGGACAGCTCCCGTACCCGGTCCTCGCCCTCAAGGACCTGCACGCCGGAGCGCGTGACCGAGCCGTCGTTGGTCTTCTCGACCAGGAGCTGCCGGTCGGCGAAGGCCGCCACCTGCGGCAGGTGCGTGACCACGACGACCTGCGCGGACCGGGCGAGCCTGGCCAGGCGGCGGCCCACCTCGACGGCCGCCTTGCCGCCGACGCCCGCGTCGACCTCGTCGAAGAGGTACGTCGGCACCGGGTCGGAGCCCGCGAACACCACCTCGACCGCCAGCATCACGCGGGACAGCTCACCGCCCGACGCACCCTTCGCGATCGGCCGGGGCGGGGCCCCGGGGTGCGGGGCGAGCAGCAGCTCCACCTCGTCGACGCCGCTTGCCGTGTACGCGACCCGGCGGCCGCCGACCTCGACGCCGTCCGCGTCCTCGGCCACCTCGGTCTGCCGGATATCGATGCTCACGCGCGCGTGCGGCATGGCGAGCGAGGCGAGCTCGGCGGTGACGGCCGCCGCGAACCGCTCGGCGGCCTCCGTCCGGGCGTCCGTCAACGCCTGGGCGAGACCGGCGAGTTCGGCGCTGAGCGCGTCCCGCTCGGTGGTCAGCTCGGTGATCCGGTCGTCGTCGCCGTCGAGTTCGGTGAGCCGGGCGGCGCTCTGTTCGGCCCAGGCGAGTACGGCATTGATGTCCTCGCCGTACTTCCGGGTCAGCGCCGTCAGGTCCGCGCGCCGCTCCTCGACCGCCGCGAGCCGCAGCGGGTCGGCGTCCAGGTTGTCCGCGTACCCGGCGAGCTCGCCCGCCACGTCGGAGAGCAGGATGCCCACCTCGCCGAGGCGTTCGGCGAGTCCCGCCAGGGCCGGGTCGTGTGCGCGGACCGCGTCCAGGGCGCGCTGCGCGGCGCCGACGAGCGTGCCCGCGTCGACCGCCTCGGGGTCCTCGGGGTTCCCGGCCAGCGCGCCGTGCGCGGCGCTCGCGGCGGAGGCGAGGGCCTCGGCGTGGCCGAGCCGTTCGGCCTCGGCGGCGAGTTCGGCGTCCTCGCCCGCGCGCGGCTCGACCGCGGCGATCTCGTCGAGGCCGAAGCGGAGCAGATCGGCCTCCTGGGCGCGTTCCCGCGCGCGCGTGGTCAGCTCGTCCAGCTCCGTCGCGACCGCGCGCAGGCGGCGGTACGCGGCGGTGTACTTGGCCAGCGGTACGGCGACCGCGTCACCCGCGTACCGGTCGAGCGCCCCGCGCTGCCGGGCGGGCTTGAGCAGGCCCTGCTGGTCGGTCTGGCCGTGCACGGCCACGAGGTCGTCGGCGAGTTCGCCGAGCAGGCCGACCGGCACGGAGCGGCCGCCCAGGTGGGCGCGTGAGCGGCCCTCGGCGGAGACCGTACGGCTGATGAGCAGGGCGCCGTCGTCGAGTTCGGCCCCGGCCTCCTCGGCGCGCACCACGGCCGCGGCGTCCGGGGGCACCGTGACCCGGCCCTCCACCACCGCCGACTTCGCGCCGATCCGCACCAGGGCGGGGTCGGCGCGCCCGCCGAGCAGCAGACCCAGGCTGGTGACCACCATCGTCTTGCCCGCGCCGGTCTCGCCGGTCACGGCGGTGAAGCCGGGTGACAGCTCGACGACCGCGTCGTCGATGACTCCGAGCGACCGTATCCGCATCTCCTCCAACACGGACACGACCATACGAGGTCAGGGACCCGGTGTGCGACGGACCCCGTGCCCCGGTCGGGAACCCGCAGGTGGTGAGGGGGCCTCCGGTTCGGCTTTCACTCGCGGGGATGGGCGCCCACGCGCGCGTACCGACCGAACACCACGCGCGCGTACTCCCCAAAAACCCGCCACGCGCGCGTGGCGCCGGAAAACCCCTCAGGTCCGGTCCGGCGACCCCCGCCACCCCGACACGGGCAGCGCGAACTTGGCGACGAGGCGGTCCGCGAACGACGCGTGGTGCAGGCGGGCGAGGCGCACCGGGACGGCGCTGCGGCGGACCTCCACCCGTGCGCCCCGGGGCAGTTCGACGGTGCGGCGGCCGTCGCACCACAGCACGCCGTGCGGCGTGTGCTGCTGCACCTCGACGGCGAGCACCGACGACGGCGAGGTCACCAGGGGCTTGGCGAACAGGGCGTGCGCGCTGATCGGCACCATGAGGAGCGCCTCGACCTCCGGCCACACCACGGGACCGCCCGCCGAGAACGCGTACGCCGTCGAACCGGTCGGCGTCGCGCAGACGATGCCGTCGCAGCCGAAGCCGGAGACGGGGCGGCCGTCGATCTCCAGGACGACCTCGAGCATCCGCTCGGCGGACATCTTCTGTACGGCCGCCTCGTTGAGCGCCCAGTCGGCGTACACGACGGCGCCGTTGTTGCGTACCCGCACATCGAGGGTCATGCGCTCCTCGACCTCGTACGCGCGCCGGACGACCCGGTCGACGACCTTGTCGAGGTCGTCCCGCTCGGCCTCGGCGAGAAACCCGACCCGGCCGAGGTTGACGCCGAGCATCGGCACCCCGGAGGCGCGCGCGAACTCGGCGCCGCGTAGCAGCGTGCCGTCGCCGCCGAGCACCACGATCAGCTCACAGCCCTCCACGACAGCGGGTCCGCCGTCGGCGACCTGCTCCACGGCGGCGGGCAGCGGCAGGTCGCATGCCTCGGCCTCGAGGACGCGCACGCCGATGCCACTCTTCAGGAGCCCCAGGACGACGAGTTCGGCGCTGCGGATCGCGGCGGGCCGGCCGGTGTGGGCGAGCAGGAAGACGGTACGCCGCGTCTCGTCGGCCGCCTCGGGTTCAGCGGCCGCACCGGTTGAACTGGTTACACCGGTTACTTCAGGAACATCGGATACGTCGGTCAACGAGGCCCCTCCGCCACTGCACGTTCGACATCCGCGGGATCGAGCTCGGGCGCTCCGGCCCTGAGCCAGAGAAAGTACTCGACGTTACCGGACGGGCCGGGCAGCGGACTCGCGGTCACGCCGCGCACGCCGTAGCCCAGCTTCCACGCCTGCGCGGCGACGGTGCGCACGGCCTCGGCACGCAGTTCGGGGCTGCGCACCACGCCGCCGCTGCCGAGCCGTTCCTTGCCGACCTCGAACTGCGGCTTGACCATCAGGACCAGGTCGGCGCCGTCCGCCGCGCAGCGCGCCAGGGCGGGCAGGACCAGGCCGAGCGGAATGAATGAGAGGTCGCCGACGACGAGGTCCACGGGCTTGCCGTCGATCGCCTCCAGGGTCAACTCGCGTACGTTCGTACGGTCCTTGACGGTGACCCGGTCGTCGCTCTGCAGTGACCAGGCGAGCTGGCCGTAGCCGACGTCGACGGCGACGACGTGGGCCGCGCCCGCGCGCAGCAGGACGTCCGTGAAGCCGCCGGTCGAGGCGCCCGCGTCCAGGGCGCGCCGCCCCTCGACGGCCAGGCCCTGCGGCACGAAGGCCTGCAGGGCGCCCGCGAGCTTGTGCCCGCCGCGCGATACGTAGTCGGGGTCGCTGTCGTCCGCGGCGACCACGATGGCGGCGGCGGTCTCCACCTGCGTGGCGGGCTTGGTCGCGGTGTTCCGGTCCACGGTCACGCGTCCGGCGGCGATCAGCTGGCTGGCGTGCTCCCGTGAGCGGGCCAGCTTGCGGCGTACCAGCTCGGCGTCGAGACGGCGGCGTGCCACTCCTGCCACGTTCGGTTCAGCTCCTGTTGTCGTACGGACCCGTGGGGGCGGCCGGGGCCGGTGGGCCCGGGCGCGCGTCGAGGGCGGTCAGCGTGGACCGCATCCCGTCGTGTACATCCTCGTACACCTCGAGATGTCCGTCCGTGGCGAGGTGGTCGACATCGCCGAGCCGCTCCAGGGCGGCGTCCACCTCGGCGTTCCCGGTGGGGGTGCGGGGGACGCCGAGCGGCGCCGGGGCGGCAGGCTCGTACGGAGTGGCGGCGGTTTCGGGGGCCGTCTCTTCTTCTGTAGGGACGGTTTCGGGGGCGTCCGGCGCCAGGCTCGAGGCCGTCGCTTCTTCGGTAGAGACGGTTTCCGGGGCGTTCGGCGCCAAGCCCGCGGCCGTCGCTTCTTCAGTGGTCGCCGAAGGGCCCTCCGGGTCCGCCTGTGCACCCGGCATCGTGTCGCTCATGGGCCCGACGCTACCGCGAACCGCTGGGGTACCGTCGCTCCCGATGGCGACGATCGACGAGTGCCGCAGCGCACTGGGAAAACTCTCGGACAACCTGGCCGGGGCAGACGGGGACGTGCGCAGCGCCGCCGCCCTCGACCGCTCCCTGAGCTGCCTCATCACGGACCTGAACACCACGTTCACCGGCCGTCTCGAGAACGGCCGGATCACGGTGTCCGGCGTACACGACGGACCGCCGCGCGAGAAGGCGCAGATCCGCCTCGCCATGACCGGCGACGACCTGGTGGCCCTGGTCGACGGCGAGCTGAACTTCGCCCGCGCCTGGGCCTCGGGCCGGGTGAAGCTGGAGGCCGCCTTCCGCGACCTCCTCCGCCTCAGGACGCTGCTTTAGCGGGCTCCGCCGGGACCCGCCGTGCCTTCCGCGCGGCCGGGACCACCAGCGGAGTGCCCGTCTCCGGGTCGTCGATGACCTGACACGGCAGCCCGAAGACCCGCTCGACCAGGTCGGCCGTGACGATCTCGGACGGCGCGCCCTCCGCGATCACGGCACCGTCCCGCAAGGCGATGAGGTGGGTGGCGTACCGCGCGGCGTGATTCAGGTCGTGCAGTACCGCCACGAGCGTGCGGCCCTGCTCCTCGTGCAGCTCGGCGCAGAGGTCGAGTACGTCGATCTGGTGCTGGATGTCGAGATACGTGGTCGGCTCGTCGAGCAGCAGCAGCGGCGTCTCCTGGGCGAGGGCCATCGCGATCCACACGCGCTGCCGCTGCCCGCCGGAGAGCTCGTCGACGTACCGGTCCGCCAGTTCGGCGACCCCGGTCGCGGCCATGGACTCCCGCACGACCCGCTCGTCATCCCTGGACCACTGCCGCAGCAGGCCCTGGTGCGGGTAGCGGCCGCGCCCCACCAGGTCGCCCACGGTGATCCCGTCGGGCGCGATCGAGGACTGCGGGAGGAGCCCGAGCGTCTTCGCGACCTTCTTCGCGGGCATGGAGTGGATCGTCTGTCCGTCGAGCAGCACCCGCCCCTGCGTGGGCTTGAGCATCCGTGAAAGGGCCCGCAGGAGCGTGGACTTGCCGCAGGCGTTCGGGCCGACGATCACCGTGAAGGAGTGGTCGGGTATCCCGACCGAGAGGCGTTCCGCGATGATCCGCTGGTCGTAGCCGAGGGTGACGTCGTCGGCGATGAGGCGGTTCATTGCGGCATGCTCCTGGGGGTGGGCTCGGGAAATTCACGTCGTACGGTCGATGGCCTGCGCGTAGTGGATGACCTGCGCGTAGTGGATGGCCTGCTCATATCCGCCCCGCCCTGCGCTCCGCCGCGAGCAGCCACAGCAGGTAGACGCCGCCGAGCACCCCGGTCACGACGCCGACGGGCAGCCGGTCCGCGCCGAACGCGCGCTGCGCGGCCAGATCGGCGGCGATCAGCAGCGTGGCGCCCATGAGCAGCGACGCCACCAGGTTGGGGCCGGGCGAGCGGGTCAGTCGGCGGGCGAGCTGCGGCGCGGTGAGCGCCACGAAGGACACGGGCCCCGCGGCGGCGGTCGCGCCCGCGGTGAGCAGTACGGCCGAGAGCATCAGCAGGAACCGGGTGCGCTCGGGCCGTACCCCGAGGGCGTACGCCGCGTCGTCGCCCATCTCGAGCATCCGCAGCGGACGCGCGTTGGCGAGCACCAGCGGTACGAGGACGGCGCACAGGTAGAGCAGCGGCCACACCTGTTCCCAGTCGCGCCCGTTGAGGGACCCGGCCATCCAGACGTACGCCCGGGCGGCGTCGACGATGTCGGCCTTGGTGAGGAGATAGCCGTTGAGCGCGGTGAGGACGGCGGCCGCGCCGATGCCGACCAGCACGAGCCGGTAGCCATGCACACCGCGCCGCCAGGCGAGCGCGTAGATCAGGACGCCGGTGACCAGGCCGCCGACGAGCGACCCGGCCGCGACCGCGGTCGCCTCGCCCTGAAAGAGCACGATGACGGTGAGCGCACCAACCGTGGACCCCTGCCCGAAGCCGATGATGTCCGGACTGCCCAGCGGATTACGGGAGATGGACTGGAAGACGGCGCCCGCGAGCCCAAGGGCGCCACCGACGAGCAGCCCCACCAGAACCCGCGGCAGCCGCAGATCCGTGACGATGAACTCCTGCGCGGGCACGCCCTGACCGAACAGCGCGCGGACCACGTCCGCGGCGGGGATGAAGAAGTCGCCGGTGCCGATCAGGACCACGGCGGTGGTGAGCGCCGCGGCGCAGAGCAGCCCGACGGCGACGAACGCGCGCGGTGCGAAGCGTATGGAGAGGCCGCCGCCCCGGCTGCGTATCGCCGCCACCGTCGCCTTGGGCGCACTCGACGCCTTCGCAGTCCCCGCCGTCCTCGAAGTCCCCGCCGTATTCGAAGAGTTCGACGCCTTCGACGAGTTCGCCGCCTTCGTCGCGTTCACAGCTGAGTCATCCTTCGGCGTCGTACGAGATAGATGAAGAGCGGCCCGCCGATCAGCGCGGTCACGATGCCGACCTGGAGTTCGGAGGGGCGGGCCACGATCCGTCCGACGACGTCGGAGCCGAGGAGCAGGACCGGCGAGAGCACGGTCGCGTACGGCAGGATCCAGCGCTGGTCCGGGCCGGTGAAGGAGCGCACCATGTGCGGCACCATCAGGCCGACGAAGGCGATCGGCCCGCACGCGGCGGTGGCCGCGCCGCACAGCAGCGTCGCGGCGACCATGGAAAGCAGACGCGTACGGTTCACGCTGGCACCCAGGGCCTTGGCGGTGTCGTCGCCCATGGCCATGGCGTTCAACGGCCGGGCCAGGGCCAGGGCGAGTACGAGGCCGACGGCGAGGAACGGCGCCACCTGCCCGATGGTCGTCATCGAGGCCGAGGCCAGCGAACCGACCGTCCAGAAGCGCATCTTGTCCAGGGCCGCGGTGTCCATCAGGACGACGGCGTTGATGTACCCGATCAGCGCGGCGGTGACGGCGGTACCGGCGAGCGCGAGCCGCACCGGGGTGGCGCTGCGCACCCCGCCGAGCGTGTAGACGAGCACGGAGACCGCGGCGGCGCCCGCGAAGGCAAACCAGACGTAGCCGGTCAGCGTGGTGACGCCGAGAAAGCTGATGGCCGATACGACGGTGGCCGAGGCCCCCGCGTTGATGCCGAGCAGCCCGGGGTCGGCCAGCGGGTTGCGGGTGAGCGCCTGAAGGACGGCACCGGCCAGGCCGAGCGCGGCGCCGACGAGCAGGCCGAGCACGGTGCGGGGCAGCCGCAGGTCGTGAATGACGATGTCATTGGCGGAGCCGGTGCCCGTGCCGGTGGGGTCGAACAGGCTGTGCCAGACGTCCCCGAGAGGGATCTGCTTGGCGCCGAGCGCGAGGCTCGCGGCGGCGACGAGGATCAGGACGGCCACGGAGACCAGCAGGCCCACGGCCCGCATCGGCTGTCTCCGGGGCGGCGCGACGACCGCGGGCGGCGCGGCACCGCGCTCTTCGGTGCTCTCGGGGGAGGGACTGTCGACCAACACGGAGGTTAGGTTAGCCTACCCTCTCACCGCCACCGCTCGCCGGAACCTGCCTGTTGCCGACCCGTCAGAACCGCGACCGCTGGCGCCCGCCGGAACCCTCGCCGCGCCGCCTCTCGGACCCCTGACCATCACCGCCCCGGGACCCCTGACCGTCGCCGCCCTCGGAACCCTGACCATCACCGCCCCCGGAACCTCACAACCCGAGCCGCGCCAGCGCCTTCCCCGCATCCAGGGCGCAAGCCCCGTCCCCGGCCGCCGTCCACGCCGCCGCGCACAGCGCCCGCAGCCCGTCCAGGGGCTCCCCGTCGCCCTCGACCTCCAGCGCCTCCGCACCGGCGCGCGCCACCCAGCCGCCACACCGGAAGCCGTCCCCCTCGGCCGTCACCTCGGGCTGCCCCGTGAGCAGTCCCCGCAAATCCGCGTCCACATAAGTAGGGCGGTGTTCCGGCAGGGCGGCGAGCAGCTGCGCGGCATCGGTCACTCCGGTCAGGACGAGCAGCGAATCCACGTCACCGTTGAAGGCACCCTCGATGTCCGTATCCAGACGGTCCCCGACCACCAATGGCCGCTCCGCACCGGTCCGCAGAATCGTCTCGCGGTGCATCGGCGGCAGCGGCTTCCCCGCCACCTGCGGCTCGGCGCCCGTAGCGATCCGTACCACCTCGACCGCCGCACCGTTCCCGGGCGCGATCCCCCGCGCACTCGGAATGGTCAGATCCGTGTTGGAGGCGAACCACGGCACCCCGCGCGCGATGGCGTAGCACGCCTCCGCGAACCGGCCCCACGCCAGCTCAGGCCCGCCGTACCCCTGCACCACCGCAGCCGGATCGTCCTCCGCCGACTCCACGGGCACGAGCCCGCGCTCCCGCAGCGCCACCCGCAGGCCCTCGCCGCCGATCACCAGCACCCGCGCCCCGGCGGGCACCTGCTCGGAGATCAACCGGGCCACCGCCTGCGCCGAGTTGATCACCTCGGCGGGCTCGGTGGGCACCCCGAGCTCGGTGATGTGCGCGGCCACGACCTCGGGCGGGCGCAGCGCGTTATTGGTCACATACGCGAGGTGCATCCCGCCGTCGCGCGCGGCGAGCAGCGACGGCACCGCGTACGCGATCGCCGCCCCGCCCGCGTACACGACCCCGTCCAGGTCGAGCAGCGCCGTGTCGTACACCTCGCTCAACGCGCGCTCACTGCCCGCAGGGGTCGTCCGGACGGAACGGCTCATTACGTATCACTCCTCGCTCGGTGCCAGGCCAGATGTCACTCCCCCCGATCATCTCGCACCCGCGTTCCCACATACGATGCAGCAATGAACTCCACGGGTCCGGGCGGCAAAGGACTGCACCTCCACCCCTTCCGCGGGCTGCGCTACGTAGCGGAGCGCGTCGGCAGTCTCGCGGCGGTGACCTCCCCGCCGTACGACGTGGTGGTGCGCCCCGACGGGCTGCACCACCTGGAGTCGTCCGACCCGCACAACATCGTCCGCCTGATCCTGCCGCAGACGGCCGCCCCCGAGGCCCGCCATCGGCAGGCCGCCGCCACCCTCCACGACTGGCTCGCCGAGGGCATCCTCGCCCCGGACGACGAACCGGCGCTCTACGTCTACGAGCAGCGCAACGGCGATCTGCTGCAACGCGGCCTGATCGGCGCCCTCGCCCTGTCCGACCCGGCCGACGGCGTGGTGCTTCCGCACGAGGACGTGATGCCGCACATCGTCGAGGACCGCGCCGACCTGATGCGCGCGACCGCCGCCAACCTGGAGCCGCTGCTGCTCAGTTACCGCGGCGAGGGCACCGCGACCGGCGCCACGGCCGTCATCGAGCGCACCGTGCGGCACGCCCCGCTGCTCGCCACCACCACGGAGGACGGCTGCGCCCACCGGCTCTGGGCGGTCAGCGACCCGGCCGAACTCGCCGAGATCAACGCCGACTTCGAGCACCGGCAGGCCCTCATCGCGGACGGCCACCACCGCTGGGCGACCTACCTGCGGCTGCGCGCCGAGCACACCTCGCCCAGCCCGTGGGACCTGGGCCTCGTGCTCCTGGTCGACACCGCGCGCTATCCGCTGCGGGTCCGCGCCATCCACCGTCTGCTGCCCCGCCTTCCGCTGGCGCAGGCCCTGTCGGCGGTCGGCGACGCCTTCCGGGTGCGCCGCCTCGACGTACCGCTGCCGCACGCATTGGAGGCGCTGGCCGAGGCGGCCGCGGAGTCCAACGCGTATCTGTTGTCCGGCGACGGCATGCACGGCGGCTTCCATCTCCTTGACCGCCCGTCCCCGGAGCTGCTCGACCGCACGGTCCGCAAGGACCGCCCGGAGACCTGGCGCACCCTCGACGCGTCCGTCCTGCACGCCACGCTGATCGAGCACCTCTGGCAGGTCCCGGGCACCCCGGAGCACCTGGCCTACATCCACGACACGGCCGCCACGATCGAAAAGGCGGAGCACGACGGCGGCACCGCGGTCCTCATGCACCCCGTGCGGGAGGACATCGTCCTCGACCTGGCCCGCCAGGGCGTCACGATGCCCGGCAAGTCCACGTCGTTCGGCCCGAAACCGGCCACGGGCCTGGTCCTGCGCAGCCTGGCCCACTGACATACGACGAGGGGCGGGACCGCGCCGTGCGGTCCCGCCCCTCGTCACTTCTTCCGTCGCGCTACTTCTTCCCTCGCGCCGCGGCCTTACGACGCCGAGTTGCCGGAGTCGGAACCGGCGCCGGAGTCTGAGTCGGAACCGGTGCCGGAGTCGGATCCGGTGCCGGAGTCCGTGTCCGACTCGGAATCCTTCGCAGGCTGCTGCTCCGCACCCTCACCGTCGGTGTCGCTCTCCTCGTCGAAGGCGTCCACGAACTCGACGCCGTCCAGCTCGGCGAGCCGGTCGGAGGCGTCGGTGCTGCCGTCCTTGTCCGACTCGAGGGTCTTGGCGAACCACTCCCGCGCCTCGTTCTCCCGCCCGGCGGCCAGGAGCGCGTCCGCGTAGGCGTAGCGCAGCCGCGCCGTCCACGGCTGTACGGAGTGCGAGGCGAGCTCGGGGCTCTGCAGCGTCACGATGGCGGCGTCCAGCTGCCCCATGTCGCGCCGAGCCCCGGCGGCGACCAGGCGCATCTCGACCTGCCCTGCCTTGTCAAGGCGCTGCACCTCGGGCTCGCCGGCCATGTCGAGGGCCTTCTCTGGCCGCCCGAGACCGCGCTCGCAGTCCGCCATGACGGGCCACAGCTCGGCCGAGCCGGTCATCCGCCGCGCCGCCCGGAACTCGGCAAGCGCCTCGGAGTACTTCTGATTCGCGTACGCGGCAAAGCCCGCGGCCTCGCGTACGGCGGCCACGCGCGAGGCGAGCCGCAGCGCCACCTTCGCGTAGCCGTACGCCTGCTCGGGGTCCTCGTCGATGGTCCGCGCGACCATCACCAGGTTCTTGGCGACGTCCTCGGCAAGCCCCTTCGGCAGGCTCTGAAGCTCCTGCCGTACGTCCTTGTCGATCTCCTCGCCGGTGACGTCCTCGGGGATCGGCAGCCGCTTGATCGGCTCACGGTCCCGCTGATCCTCGCGGCGCGGGCCACGGCCGCCCCGGTCGTCACGCCCACGGAAGCCGCCACCGCCACGACGGTCGTCTCGTCCTCCCCGGAAGCCACCGCCTCCACCGGGCCGACCACGGCCATCCTCACGACGCGGGCCACGGCCTCGGTCGTCCCGGCGGAAGCTGGGGCGGTCACCGCTCTCACGGCGGTCGTCGCGGCGGTCATCACGGCGCTCGTAGCCGCGGTCGTCACGGCGGTCATCGCGGCGGTCGTCCCGACGGAAACCGCCACGGTCGTCCCTGCGGTCGTGGCCGCGGTCATCGCGCCGGTAGCCGCCGCCCCGGTCGTCACGCCGGTCATCACGTCGCTCGTAGCCGCGGTCGTCACGCTGCCGAGGGCCCCGGTCGCTGTCCCTGCGGAATCCACGGTCGCGGTCGTAGCCGCGGTCATCACGGCGGTCGTCCCGGCGGTCATCGCGTCGGTCATCGCGTCGGTCATCGCGCCTTTCGTCGCGCCTTTCGTCGCGGCGCGGTCCGTCGTATCGCTGGTCATCGCGGCGGAAGCCGGGACGGCCGCCACGGTCGCGGTCACGGTCCCGGTCGCTGCGCGGACGGAACCCGCCACCGCGACGGTCGTCGTCCCGGCGGAATCCGCCACGGTCGTCGCGGCGGTCGTCCCTGCGATCATCGCGACGGTCATCACGCCGGTCGTCCCTGCGGAATCCGCCCCGTCCACGGTCGCGGTCGTCGCGCCGGTCGTCACGGCGCGGTCCCCGGCGGAAGCCCCCGCGGTCGCCATCGTCCCGTCGACGCTGCTCGCGCTCCGGTCGGTCGTCGGGAGAGTTGGTCGACATCGGTGACTCCTGTCTTCGGTACCGCAGTCATTCTCGCGCACTCGGCAACCGGTTGCGCTTTGGCAAGAAACAAAAAGGACCCCTGGTCCCAGCTGAACGCTGGGACCAGGGGTCCTCCAAGAATTGTTCGGCGGCGTCCTACTCTCCCACAGGGTCCCCCCTGCAGTACCATCGGCGCTGTAAGGCTTAGCTTCCGGGTTCGGAATGTAACCGGGCGTTT
>NZ_JBSFUT010000027.1:0-103580 GCF_053591935.1 Streptomyces sp. NPDC002851
GTTACATTCCGAACCCGGAAGCTAAGCCTTACAGCGCCGATGGTACTGCAGGGGGGACCCTGTGGGAGAGTAGGACGCCGCCGAACTAATTTTGAAGAAGGCCCCTGTACCGGCACGGTACGGGGGCCTTCTGCATTTCGCGCCGGATCCGGCTCGGTCACTTAGGGTCGGACCATGCGCTACGACCTCGTCATCTTCGACAACGACGGCGTCCTCGTGGACAGCGAGCCGATCGCGAACCGGATCCTGGCCGACTACCTCACCGAGTTGGGGCACCCCACCACGTACGAGGAATCCGTGCGCGACTACATGGGCTCCGCCGTCCATCGCGTCCACGACCTCGTCGAATCACGCACCGGACAGCGGCTGCCCGAGGACTTCGACGCGACGCTGCTGCGTCGTACCGTCGCGGCCTTCGAGCGGGAGCTGAAGCCCGTACCCGGGGTGACCGATGTGCTCGCCCAGCTCACCGCGCAAGGAGTGCCGTACTGCGTCGCCTCCTCGGGCAGCCACGAGCGGATCAGGGCCGGACACCTCAGGACCGGGCTCGACGAGTGGTTCGAAGACGAGTGGATCTTCAGCTCGGAGGACGTGGGCCAGGGCAAGCCGGCGCCCGACCTCTATCTGCACGCGGCCGAACGTATGGGCGTACCGCCGGAAGAGTGCGTGGTCGTCGAGGACAGTCCGCTCGGAGTGCGGGCCGCCCTGGCCGCGGGGATGACCGTCTTCGGGTACACGGGCATGACGCCCGCGGACCGGCTCGAAGGGGCCGCCGCCTACTTCGGTGACATGGAGCGGCTCATGCAGTTGCTCGAGTGATCCGGGCCGGACGCCTGACGCCGTAGCCGCCCGATACGGTGACAGGCATGAGCGGGCGCGCACAGCTGATGTGGGACGAAGCAGTAACGGGCTATGACTTCGGGCCCGAGCATCCGATGGACCCGGTGCGACTCGCGCTGACCAGACGGCTCATTTCCGCGTTCGGGCTCGACCGGGGTGAGGGCCTCGAGGTGGTCGCCGCCAAACCGGCCGGTGAGTCGACGCTGCGGCTCGTGCACCGCGAGGACTACGTGGCGGCGGTCCGGGCCGCGTCGGCGGATCCGGGGGCGGCGCAGGGGGCGTACGGCCTGGGGACGATGGACGATCCGGCCTTCGCCGGGATGCACGAGGTGTCCGCGCTGATCGCCGGTCAGTCCGTGGGGGCGGCCGAGGCGGTGTGGCGTGGCGATGTGGCGCACGCGGTGAACTTCGCGGGTGGGCTGCACCATGCGATGCCCGGGGGAGCGGCCGGGTTCTGCATCTACAACGACGCGGCCCTCGCCATTGCGCGACTGCTTGAGCTGGGGGCCTCTCGGGTCGCGTACGTCGATGTGGATGTGCACCACGGGGACGGTGTGCAGGCGGCGTTCTGGGACGACCCGAGAGTGCTGACGATCTCGCTGCACGAGCATCCGCGGACACTGTTCCCGCAGACCGGGTGGCCCGAGGAGACCGGCGGGCCGGAGGCGGAGGGCAGCGCGGTCAATGTGGCGCTGCCTGCCGGGACCGGGGACGAGGGGTGGCTGCGGGCCTTTCACGCGGTGGTGCCGGAGCTGCTCGAGGAGTTCCGACCGGAGGTTGTGGTGACGCAGCACGGGGCGGACACGCACTTCGAGGATCCGTTGGCGCATCTTGCTGTTTCGCTCGATGCGCAGCGGGCCGTGCAGGTCGCCTGCCATGAGCTGGCGCATGCGCATGCCGGGGGGCGGTGGGTCGCGCTCGGTGGGGGCGGGTACGCGGTGGTCGATGTGGTGCCGCGGTCGTGGACGCATCTTGTGGCGATTGCCGCGGGGCGGGGGATCGAGCCGACTTCTGTCGTGCCGGAGGAGTGGCGGCAGGAAGTATTCGCGCGTACGCGGCAGTTGGGGCCTGGGCGGATGACGGATGGGCGGGACGCCTCGTGGAAGCCGTGGGATGCCGGGTACGACCCTGCGGATCGGCTTGACCAGGCGATTCTTGCCACGCGGCGGGCGGTGTTTCCGCTGCGGGGGTTGCTGGCGTAGGGGATTTGTTCCCCAGCATGCGCCGGAGGGGCTTGCGGGTGGGGCAACGATGAGGCCTCCCCGCGGCTGTGGACGTACATCCTGCTAGCCCAACTGTGGGGAATTGCCGGGGTTTTGGGCATTCCTGGGGCGGGCGTGCGGGAGCATCGCAGGGTGTTGAGTACCGGCGCCTTGCGCGCGCATTTGCTGGCGGCCCGGCTTGCGGGACCCGTCGCCACCTCCCGGGAGGAGAGCCTGCGGAGTTACCGGCTCTTCGCCGCCCGGGATCCACGGCTGTTGCTCGGGCTCGATCCCGAATGGGCCTGGGACGACCGGGACTTGATCGCCCTCATGGCCGATAAGTGCGGGGTCTCGCCGGATCCGCGGCACACCGACGGGCCCGATGTGATCGATCCGGAGCGGACCCTCGCCGGTCTCGACGCCTTCGCGGAGCGGGTACGGGCCGCGGCGGAGCGGCGGGCGCCGGTGCTGCTCGGGACCGGGCATCCGCACCGACTGCTCGGGTTCTACGCCGAGTTGGCAGACGCTCTGTCGGCGGCCGGGTGCACCGTACTCACCCCTGCGAAGGGTGGCAGTGTCGACATAACGACCCGGTTCGGCCTACGCACGTACAACCTCGACTACGTACGAGGAGTCGCGCTGGTGCGGGAACCCGGCGCGCGGGGAGCCGGTGGTGCGACCGGCGCACACACCCACTCGCCGCTGCCGGTCCGGACCGCGCTCGCCGCCGCGGCCGAGGCCGCCGGGCCCCTGCCCGAGCTGGTGATCGGCGATCACGGCTGGGTCTGCGGTGCAGGTCAGCTCGGTATCGAGGCGATCGGCCTGGCCGATACGGACGATCCGGCGCTGTTCGTCGGGGAGGCCGAGGGGCGAGTGTCCGTGGCCGTTCCGCTTGATGATGCTGTGCGGTCTGATTACTACCAGCCACTTACTCGCTATGTACTCAATCGCGCATGTCTGTCACGTTAGAGGGCCGATCGCAGCACCTCTTCCCCACTCGCACCACAGGCCCCTACTCTGGGGAGTGAGCGCGCAGCGACGAGGAGTTACCGGAAGGGGAAGCCGGTGGCCGTCGCGCGCGGAAGGTTCAGGTGGGGTGTCATGGCTGATCAGAGGCCTCTGAGTGAGGTGCAGTTCTTGACCGTGGCGGAAGTAGCCTCGGCGATGCGAGTGTCGAAGATGACCGTGTACCGCCTGGTGCACAGCGGTCATCTGCCTGCGATCCGGGTGGGAAGGTCGTTCCGCGTCCCGGAGAACTCCGTCCACGAATACCTGCGAGACTCCTATGTGGGGGCGGAGTCCATCTGATTCGGTCACCTCGATTACGACCTCAGCGCGAGGGCGGGTAGGCTAGGCCGACGTAGGTCGTGTGGGCCCATTCTGCCCCGCACCGAGTGATTGAGAAGTGAGCGAGGGTAGCCGTGGGCTCTGTTATCAAGAAGCGGCGTAAGCGGATGGCTAAGAAGAAGCACCGCAAGCTGCTGAAGCGCACGCGCGTGCAGCGTCGTAACAAGAAGTAAGCGACGCTGAACGCACGTACAGGCGCTGTACAACGCAACGCATACGTCCGGAGCCCCCTGCCGATCTGGTAGGGGGCTCCGGTCGTTCGCGCGCAAGCGTGCGTAGTGCGTTCGCCACGATGGTTCGTCTGATACGGCGTTGCTTTCAACGCGGGTCATCACAGCGCAACATCCACCCGCTAACGTGGCGCCCAGGGCGCAGCGGGCCGCAGACGCGGCACAGGCGGAAGGAAGGCGCTGATCTTGGGAAAGATCGTGCTCGTGACCGGGGTGGCCCGGCAGCTCGGGGCCCGGGTAGTACGCCGCATCCAGCGGGACCCGGAAGTGGAGCGGGTGCTCGCCGTCGACGCGGTCCCGCCGGAGCACGACCTCGGCGACGCCGAGTTTCTGCGGGTCGACATCCGCAGACCGACGATCGGCCGGGTGCTCGCCAAGGACGCCGTGGACACCGTGGTGCACCTGGACGTCACCGGCAGCCCGCTGGGCGGCGGCAGTCGGGCCTCCGTCAAGGAGACCAATGTCATCGGCACCATGCAGCTGCTCGGTGCCTGCCAGAAGGCGCAGACGGTCAAGCGGCTCGTGGTGAAGTCCAGTACCAATGTGTACGGCTCCGCGCCCCGTGACCCCGCCGTGTTCACCGAGACGACGCCGCCGAAGTCGCTGCCGAGCGGGGGCTTCGCCAAGGACGCCGTGGAGGTCGAGGGGTATGTGCGCGGGTTCGCGCGGCGACGGCCCGATGTGGCGGTCTGCGTGCTGCGGTTCGCGAACATCCTCGGGCCGACCGCGGACTCGCCGCTCGCCGAGTACTTTTCGCTGCCCGTACTGCCGACCGTGTTCGGCTATGACCCGCGGCTCCAGTTCGTGCACGAGGACGATGTCGTCGAGGTGCTCCGGATCGCCGCGCACGAGCCCGCGCGCGGGACGCTGAACAGCGGCACCTTCAATATCGCCGGGGACGGGGTGCTGCTGCTCTCGCAGTGCTCCCGGCGCCTGGGCCGTCCGACCGTGCCGGTGCTGCTTCCGGCGGTCACCTGGGCGGGCGCTGCGCTGCGCACCGTCGGCCTGACGGACTTCTCGCCGGAGCAGGTGCGGCTGCTCACCCACGGCCGGGTGGTGGCCACCACCCAGATGCGCGAGACCTTGGGCTTCCGGCCGACGTACTCCACCGCGGAGACCTTCGCGGACTTCGCGCGCGGCCGCAGCCCCGGACTGCTGCCGCCCGAGGTGCTCGGCCGGGCCGTCGACCGGATCGCCGAGCTGCCCTTCGCGGCCGGCACCGGCGCCCCGGGCGCGCCCTGGACGCAGCGGCAGACGCAGGGACAGCGCGAGCAGAACGCACCGAGCGCACCGAGCGCCAACTGAGGAGCGCAGCAACGATGGCGGACGCCAAGGTCATTCCATTCGACGAGGGGGCCGCGGACCGGTCGCGCGGGAGTGCGCAGCGCCCGCCCCGGCGCCGTTCCGCGCCGCGCCGCAAGGGCGACCCCGGCGCGGTGCGCGAGGTCACGGCGCTGCCGGAGCCGGAGCCCGCCGCGGCCGCCGGGCCCGGCCCCGAGCTGCCCGGCTCGGCCCCGGCAGCAGGGGCGGCGGCCGGGAGCGCCGCGTCGGCGGGCGGCCGCGGCGGGCTCGACCGGAAGATCGCGGGTGGCCTGGCGTTTCTGCGGCGGCGGCTCACCGGTGAGTACGCGGTCGATGAGTTCGGCTACGACGAGGAGCTCACCGAGCAGGTCCTCATGACCCTGATGCGCCCGATGTACGAGAAGTACTTCCGGGTCGAGGTGAAGGGCATCGAGAACATCCCCGCGGACGGCGGCGCCCTGATCGTCGCCAATCACTCCGGGACGCTGCCGCTCGACGGCCTGATGCTTCAGGTCGCCGTGCACGACAACCACCCCGGGCGCCGTCACCTGCGGCTGCTCGCCGCCGACTTGGTGTTCATGCTGCCGGTGGTGAACGAGCTGGCCCGCAAGGCCGGGCACACCCTGGCCTGTGCCGAGGACGCCCAGCGGCTGCTCGAGGGTGGCGAGCTGGTCGGCGTGATGCCGGAGGGTTTCAAGGGCATCGGCAAGCCGTTCAGCGAGCGGTACAAGCTGCAGCGCTTCGGCCGGGGCGGTTTTGTGTCGACCGCGCTGCGGGCCGGTACGCCGATCGTGCCGTGCTCGATCGTGGGTGCCGAGGAGATCTACCCGATGATCGGCAACGCCAAGACGGTGGCGCGGGTGCTCGGCTTCCCGTACTTCCCGATCACTCCTACGTTCCCGTGGCTGGGACCGCTCGGCGCGGTGCCGCTGCCGACGAAGTGGACGATCCAGTTCGGGGAGCCGATCCCGACGGACGGCTATCCGCCGGAGGCGGCGGAGGACCCGATGCTGATGTTCAACCTGACCGACCAGGTGCGGGAGCAGATACAGCACACGTTGTACAAGCTGCTCGTGCAGCGGCGGTCGGTGTTCTTCTGACGGCTCTTGTGACGGCGGTACGTTGATGGGGCGCCCCCCGACCGCGGGGGCGCCCCATCAACGTATGAGCGGCCTTGTGGGCAGCGCTACTTCGTACTGCCCTCGTCCTCGATGCCCAGCTCCGGGAGCAGGCCCGGCAGGACGGGCGGGAGTGTGATGGCCGGTTCCTTGGTGGCCTTGCCTTCGGACGGGGTCGGCTCGTCGTTCTCCTTCGGCGGGTTGAGCAGGCCGCCCGTGTCGCCGCCGATCAGGCCCTCCTCCTCGGTGGCCGAGGGGGACGGCTCGGTCTCGCGGCTCTGGCCGTCGGACGGGCCGGAGGAGCGGTCGGCGTCGGGGGAGCTGCTGTCCCGACGGGAGTCCGAGGTGCCGCTGTCGCCGGACGGCTGGCTCTGCTGGCCCGATTCCGGGGTGCGCGGCAGGAGCGATTTGAGCGGGCCGACCTCTTCGTCTATGGCGTCGAAGACCGAGCTGACCTCCTCGCCGACGTCCGTGAGTTGGAGCGGCAGCCGGTCGCGGAGTGCGCTCCAGCTCTCCCGGTGTGTGGTGGAGAAGCTCGACAGGGTCTGGATCGGGCCGATCGAGCCGTCCCGCTGGTAGGCCTGGCGCAGCAGGCGGTGGCCCTCGGAGACGTCGTGCCACATGCCGCTGAGGGTGCGCCGGACCTCGTTGAGCGACTCGTGGTCGAGTTCGACGAAGCGGCCGCGCTCCATCAGGCGGCGGGCCTCGTTGAGCCGGGTCGAGGCCTGGTTGAGATAGATCTCGCCGCGCGCCGAGTCGTCCTCGGCCAGCCCGAGCTTGAAGTCCTCCATGCCGCGCTTGAGGCCGTAGAGGGAGTCACCGGGCAGGGCGTTGGAACTGGCGGCGGCGACTCCGCTGAACGCACCGGCCGCCACGCCGACGGTGAGTCCGCCGGCCGCGATGCCCTTCGACAGGCGGGAGCGGGGGCGCAACTTCCTTAGTGGTCCGGCCCGGTGGGCGCCCTTGCGGGAGCGCTGCTCGGGCACGGAAGGGACCGTGCCGTCGCCTTCCTGCAGCATGGCCTCCATGGCGGCCACGAGCTGGGCCCGCTGGACCACCTTGACCTCGGGGTCCAACTCCGGTTCGGGTAGCTCGCGCAGGCCATCGGCGAGGGCCAACATCCGGCTCTGCGCTGCCCGTTCGGCAGCGGGTACGCCCTCCGCCGAGTGCTCCGGCTGCTCGGCCGCCGCGGCCTGGTCGGACTGCTCCTCCAGGGCCTGGGCGAAGGCGTTCGCCCGCCGGTGTGCCGAAACGTTCGCGATCACTGGCGGCACCTCCTCTCATCATGACGTCCGACTCCCCGGGGGATCCCGAGGGTTGCACGCCGTAGGCCCGGCCACACGATCGGGTGAACGGTGACGGGTAGGCAGCGACCACAGGGAGCCTGCATCCCGCACAACGACGGTCTCGGCACTTGGGTTACGGACGAAGGATGATCCGACCGCCCCCGCACGTCGCCTGTCACCGCAGGTGAAAGGGGTGTCACGGTACGTCGCCGAGCGGCGGCGGCCGCCCGGGCGGCGCGCTAGCGGGCGTCGTCCGGGAGCAGCCGGGCCAGGGTGCGGACCGCGCGGTACTGGAGGGTCTTGATGGCGCCTTCGTTCTTGCCCATCACGCGGGCCGTCTCGGCGACCGAGAGCCCCTGGAGGAAGCGCAGCGTGACGCACTCCTGCTGCTGGGGGTTGAGGCGCCGGACGGCGTCGAGCAGGGCGGCGTTGGAGAGCGATTCGAGGACGGAGTCCTCCGGGCTGCGCTCGACCTCGTTGGCGTCGAGCATTTCGCCGGTGGTCACTTCGAGGCGGAAGCGGCTCGACTTGAAGTGGTCGGCGACGAGGTTACGGGCGATGGTGACGAGCCAGGCGCCGAAGTCGCGGCCCTGCCAGGTGAAGGTGCCGATCCGGCGCAGGGCACGCAGGAACGTCTCGCTGGTCAGGTCCTCAGCCGTGGCCTTGGCGCCGACCCGGTAATAGATATAGCGGTAGACGGTGTCGCTGTACT
The DNA here is from genome assembly GCF_053591935.1 of Streptomyces sp. NPDC002851. NCBI lineage: Bacteria > Bacillati > Actinomycetota > Actinomycetes > Kitasatosporales > Streptomycetaceae > Streptomyces > Streptomyces sp. NPDC002851. The sequence goes on from NZ_JBSFUT010000027.1 coordinate 8,038, forward strand.
GGTCGTAGAGGCGGCCGAACGCGTCGGCCTCGCCGGCCTGGGCGCGTTCCACCAGGTCCATCATGCGGGCGCTGTCGCTGTCCGCCGCTGGGCGGCGGGCCGCCGTGGCCGGACCGGCGCCGGAGCGGGCGCGTCTGCCGACTGCGGCGCTGCCGTCGGCCAGGGCGTAGCAGGGGCCGGCGGTTGCGGGGACGGCTAGGGCGGGTGCGGCGTACGCGGTGGGGACAAGGCCGCGCAGGCGGTCGGCGACCGTCGCGCGGAGCGTAGCCAAGCCCGAGGCGTCAACCCCGACGTGTGGGTACACGGGACTCCCAGAGGCAGAGCTTCCATCTCGTGCAGTGCGGGACCGTTCACTCGTCGTAGCGACGTGCGGGTCCGGTATGCGTCTGAGGAGAATAACGCTTCGTACAGGCGGCGCTACACCCAGTTGCTCAAATCATCGATTCCGTCGCTTCTGTTACGGATCTCCGGCCGAACAAGTGCCGGAGCGTGAGCGTTTATTGATCAGATTGGACCGTGATCTGTTTACGCGCCGGGCGTGTTGTGCCCGAGTTGCCTTACGGGGACTGACGGACGGGTCCCGTGGGTATGCGCAAAAGAATGCCCGGGCGTGTGGCCCGGGCATCGGTGGTGGCGTTCGAAGTCTTCGGCGTGGGCCGCTGATCAGCGGCGTCGGCGGTGCAGGGCGATGGCGGCCGCGGTTCCGCCCGCGACGGCGCCGACGCCCGCGGCGGCCGGGAGGCCGACCTTGGCCGCCTTGCGGCCGGTGCGGTAGTCGCGCAGCCGCCAGTCGCGTTCGCGGGCGTACTTGCGCAGCTTGCTGTCCGGGTTGATCGCGTACGGGTGTCCGACCAGGGACAGCATCGGGATGTCGTTGTGCGAATCGCTGTACGCGGCACAGCGGTTGAGGTCGAGCCCCTCGGCCGCGGCGAGCGCGCGGACCGCCTCCGCCTTGGCCGGGCCGTGCAGCGGTTCGCCGACGAGCCGACCGGTGTAGACGCCGTCGACGGACTCGGCGACGGTGCCCAGGGCGCCGGTCAGGCCGAGTCGGCGGGCGATGATCGTGGCGGTCTCGACCGGCGCGGCGGTCACCAGCCAGACCTTCTGGCCCGCGTCCAGGTGGGCTTGGGCGAGGGCCCGGGTGCCCGGCCAGATGCGCTCGGCCATGTACTCGTCGTAGATCTCCTCGCCGATGCTCATGAGTTCGGCGACGCGGTGGCCCTTGACGATGGACAGGGCGCTCTCGCGGGCGTCCTGCATGTGCTCCGGGTCCTCGACCCCGGCGAGCCGGAACCACGTCTGTTGCCAGGCGAACCGGGTGAGTTCGCGGCGCTGGAAGAACTTCCGCTTGTACAGGCCGCGGCCGAAGTGGAAGAGCGCGGCGCCCTGCATCACGGTGTTGTCGAGGTCGAAGAAGGCGGCCGCCTTGTCGTCCCCGACGACCGGGAACTCGGGCTCGATCGCCTCTTCTTCTGTAGTCGCTTCCGCGGTGGTTTCGGCGAGCTCTTCGAGCTCTTGTGACGACTTGCGTGCCGCCTCCGCGGCGGCCTCGCCGGCCAGGACGCTGCGCGCGGTGGCGGAGCGCCTACGAGGGGTGAGCCATCCGAGAGCGGCCATGTCGTGAGCATAGCCACTCTGTTCGGCTCCTTAGGGGTCGAGGAGATGTCGGGCGGATTCGGGATGTGTGAACCGCGTCCCACCACGAGGTTCCGCTTGCGGGTCCCCGGCAGTGCCGCGGCAGCGGGAGAATGGCGGCATGAGTCCCATGTTCCGGCGTACGGACCGGCGTCCACAGAAGAAGAGGCCCGAGGACCGTCTGGTCACTTTGATCGGCAAACCCGGATGCCATCTGTGCGATGACGCACAGGAAGTGATCGAGAAGGTCTGCGAGGAGACGGGAGCGGCCTGGGAGAAGAAGGACATCACGCAGGACGAGGAGCTGTACCGCAAGTACTGGGAGCAGATCCCCGTGGTCCTCGTGGACGGTGCGCAGCACGACTTCTGGCGCGTGAACGAGGACCGGCTGCGCAAGGCGCTCACCGCGTAGCCCGGCCGAACCCGATCCGATCCGATCCAAACTGACCAACTGGTCCAGAAAGTCGATTACGATCGGGGGTGGTTCGTCTCGGGGGCGTGAGGATCGTGAGGAGTGTGTACGGTTTTGCCCCCTTCGGGCGCGCGACGGCGTCACCTGCGTGGCGGTTCCCCGATCGCGCACAAGTGCTGCGTGACCCCGGTCACTTTGGCCGGGCAAATCGGACACAATCTTTGTGCACGCGTTCACAAAGACATAGCCTGCATTCGACGGGGCGGTCTGGGGACGTCTGGCCGCTCGCAGCCCCGCTCTACCCGCAGGAGCACCGTGGCAACTGGCCGAACTCACCGACCGGCGACCCGCAGCCGAGGGATTCCCGAGGCCACCGTCGCCCGGCTTCCGCTGTACCTCCGCGCCCTGACGGCACTGTCGGAGCGCTCGGTACCCACTGTCTCCTCCGAGGAGCTCGCGGCGGCCGCGGGGGTCAACTCCGCGAAGCTCCGCAAGGACTTCTCGTACCTCGGGTCCTACGGGACGCGGGGCGTGGGCTACGACGTCGAGTATCTCGTGTACCAGATCTCGCGCGAACTCGGGCTCACCCAGGACTGGCCGGTAGTGATCGTCGGTATCGGTAACCTCGGCGCCGCGCTTGCCAATTACGGCGGCTTCGCGTCCCGCGGCTTCCGGGTCGCCGCGCTGATCGACGCCGACCCGGCGATGACCGGGCAGTCGGTCGCCGGGATGGCGGTGCAGCACACCGACGACCTGGAGCGGATCATCACGGACAATGGCGTCTCGATCGGCGTGATCTCCACCCCGGCGGGCGCCGCCCAGCAGGTCTGCGAGCGGCTCGTGGCCGCCGGTGTGACCTCCATCCTCAACTTCGCGCCCACCGTGCTCTCGGTGCCCGAAGGCGTCGACGTACGCAAGGTGGACCTCTCCATCGAGCTCCAGATCCTCGCCTTCCACGAGCAGCGCAAGGCCGGCGAGGAGACCGCCCAGGACGCGGTCTCCGAGGCCGCGGCCGCCGGTGCCGTCACGGACGGAATCCCCGGCGCCGTCGTACCGCCCGCGCCCGCCGCCGCGCGCCCCGACAGCGCCGCGGGCACCGCGGAGCAGACCGATCGCAAGGGACCCGACGGGGATGTCCCCGCCGTGATGCCGGCATGAGCGTCCTCGTCGTCGGCCTCAGCCACCGCAGCGCCCCGGTGAGCGTCCTCGAACGGGCCGCCCTCACCGCCGACGCGCAGATCAAGCTGCTCCAGGACACGGTGGCGGCCGAGCCCGCCACCGAGGCGGCCGTGCTCGCCACCTGCAACCGCATCGAGCTCTACGCCGACGTGGACAAGTTCCACGCGGGCATCGCCGAGCTGTCCACCCTGCTCGCGCAGCACAGCGGGGTCGGGCTCGAGGAGCTCACGCCGTATCTGTACGTGCACTACGAGGACCGGGCCGTCCACCACCTGTTCTCGGTGGCCTGCGGGCTCGACTCCATGGTCGTCGGCGAGGGCCAGATCCTCGGGCAGATCAAGGACTCGCTCGCCCGCGCCCAGGAACTGCACACCGCCGGACGGCTGCTCAACGACCTCTTCCAGCAGGCGCTGCGGGTCGGCAAGCGGGCGCACTCCGAGACCGGGATCGACCGGGCCGGGCAGTCGCTCGTCACCTTCGGCCTCGAGCAGCTCGCCGCCGGTGCGGCCGTGGAGGAGTGGGCCGCCGGGAAGCGGGCCCTTGTGATCGGCGCCGGGTCGATGTCGTCGCTCGCGGCGGCGACGCTCGCGCGCGTCGGGGTCGCGGAGATCGCGGTCGCGAACCGTACGCCGGAGCGGGCGGAGCGGCTCGTGGAGATCCTCTCCGAGGGCGGTACGGGGGTAGCGGCGCGGGTCGGCTCGTTGGATTCCCTTGCGGAAGAACTGACACGAGTCGATGTCGTGGTGTCCTGCACGGGGGCCACGGGGCTCGTGCTGTCCGGGGAGGTTGTGGCCATGGCGGTCGCTGCCGGGGCCGACCCCGGCAGCCCCGAGGCTCCCAGCCTGCGGGCTCCCGACGGGAGCCTGGTGGCTCGGCTCGCCGCGGCCGCTGCGCGGGACGGGCGGATCGCCGATCGGGGCTCCGCGAATTCGGATGACCTTGCCCTGCACGGGACTTGGGCCGGAAACGGTGTGCTGCTCGATGACTCCGCGACGGGGTCGGAGTCGGCGGCCAGTTGCCCGGTACCGCAGGCGCAGCAGCTGGGCCAGCGGTCCCCGCAGCGGAGCGGTGGCGCCGCCACCCCCGGCACCCCCGTCCGTTCCGTCCCGCAGCAGCGGGACGGCGGCGACGTGAAGCTCGCGCTGCTCGATCTCGCCATGCCCCGCGACATCGACGGCGCGGTGCACCGGATTGACGGCGTGCGGCTTGTTGATATTGAGTCGTTGGCCGAGGCGTCCGCCGACGCTCCGATGGCCGCCGATGTCGATCAGGTGCGGAGCCTGGTCGCCGACGAGGTGGCCGCGTTCGGGGCCGCCCAGCGGGCCGCGCACATCACGCCGACCGTGGTGGCGCTGCGCACCATGGCCGCCGATGTCGTCGAGAACGAGATCGCGCGGCTGCACGGGCGCCTCCCCGACCTGGACGAACGCCAGCGGGCTGAGATGGCGCAGACCGTGCGCCGCGTCGTCGACAAGCTGCTGCACGCCCCGACCGTGCGCGTCAAGCAGCTGGCCGGCGAGCCCGGCGGCGCCGGGTACGCAGATGCCCTGCGTACCCTCTTCGACCTCGACCCGCAGACGGTGGCCGCTGTCTCCCAGGCGGATTCGAGCACCACCGATGAACCGAAGCGAGGGCGGTCATGACCGACAAGGCCCAGAAGGCGCTGCGCCTCGGCACCCGGCGCAGCAAGCTCGCCATGGCCCAGTCCGGGCATGTGGCCGAGGCCGTACGCCAGTTGACGGGGCGGGACGTCGAGCTCGTCGAGATCACGACGTACGGGGACACGTCCAAGGAGCAACTGGCGCAGATCGGCGGGACCGGCGTGTTCGTGACCGCGCTGCGCGACGCGCTGCTCCGCGGTGACGTGGACTTCGCCGTGCACTCGCTCAAGGACCTGCCGACGACACAGCCGGACGAACTGGTGCTCGCGGCCATTCCGCGGCGCGAGGACCCGCGTGACGTGCTGATCGCCCGGGACGGGCTGAGCCTCGCCGAGCTCACCGCCGCCACCGAGGGGGCCGTGCGCATCGGTACCGGCTCGCCCCGGCGCATGGCGCAGCTGAACGCCTGCGCGCGGGCCCAGGGGCTCCGTATCGAGACCGTGCCGATCCGGGGGAACATCGACACCCGCATCGGATTTGTACGCAGCGGGGAGCTGGACGCCGTGGTGCTTGCCGCGGCCGGGCTCGCCCGCATCGGCAGGACGGACGAGGTGACCGAGTTCCTCGCTCCCGACCACGTCCTGCCCGCCCCCGGCCAGGGGGCACTGGCGGTGGAGTGCCTCGCGGACAACGCGACGCTCGCCGCCACGCTCGCCGAGCTCGACGACCCGTACACGCGGGTCGCCGTGACCGCCGAGCGTTCCCTGCTCGCCGCCCTGGAGGCCGGCTGCAGCGCACCCGTAGGGGCGCTGGCCGACCTGCTGGCCGACGGACAGGTTGTCAAGGAAATGCGCCTGCGCGGCGTCGTCGGGGCGACCGACGGCTCGACGCTGGTGCAGCTGTCCACCACCGGTCCCGTACCCACCACCCAGGACCAGGCCGAAGCCCTTGGTCGCGAACTCGCGGCCGAGATGCTGGCCAAGGGTGCGGCCGGTCTGATGGGGGAGCGAGCACATTGAGCCCCACCACCTCTGTCCCTGCGGCGTCCCACTCCGGCGGGCACGTCACCTTCCTCGGCGCCGGACCCGGTGACCCCGGACTCCTCACGCTGCGCGCCGTCGAGGCGCTGGCCGGCGCGGACGTAGTGATCGCCGAGCCCGAAGTGCTCGACGTGGTGCGCGCACACGCGCGGCCCGGCGCCGAGATCCCGGGCGGCCCTGAGGGCACCCCGGAGCAGCCGGCGGCTGACGAGTCATCAACGCCCGCAAGTGTCGCCAATCTTGTCATGGCGGCCGCACGGGGCGGCAAGCGGGTCGTCCGTGCGGTGAGCGGTGACCCCGGCCTCGACACGGACGCCGGGGACGAGATGCTCGCCTGCGCCGCCGAGGGCATCCCCTTCGAGGTGGTGCCGGGCATCGCGGCCGCCGTGGGCGTGCCCGCGTACGCGGGTGTGCCGCTGCGCGACCCGGAGGGCGCCGATGTGCGGTTCGTCGACGCGCGGACGGCCTCGGAGCGCTGCTGGGGCGAGGTGGGCGCCTCCGACGGCACGGTGGTGGTCTCGGCGACCCTGGAGACCGTGGCCGCCGCGGCCGGTGAGCTGGTCTCCGGGGGCCGCAAGCCGGACACCCCGATGAGCGTCACCGTCGCCGGTACGACGACCCGGCAGCGCACCTGGAACGCCACGCTCGGCACCATCGCGCAGGTGCTCAAGCAGGCCAAGGTGCTGCCCTCGCCGCAGGGGCACCGGCCGGTCATAGCCGTGGTCGGTGAGCGCTCCGCCCCCGCCCGCCGTGACCAGCTCTCGTGGTTCGAGTCCAAGCCGCTGTTCGGCTGGCAGGTGCTCGTGCCACGCACCAAGGAGCAGGCGGCCTCGCTCTCCGACCAGCTCCTCTCGTACGGCGCCGTGCCGCACGAGGTCCCGACCATCGCGGTCGAGCCGCCCCGTACGCCGCAGCAGATGGAGCGGGCGGTCAAGGGTCTGGTCACCGGCCGCTACGAGTGGATCGCCTTTACGTCGGTCAACGCCGTGAAGGCCGTACGCGAGAAGTTCGAGGAGTACGGGCTCGACGCGCGGGCCTTCGCCGGGATCAAGGTCGCGGCGGTCGGCGAGCAGACCGCGAAGGCGCTGATCGCGTTCGGCGTGAAGCCGGATCTGGTGCCGAGCGGTGAGCAGTCCGCCGCCGGGCTGCTCGAGGACTGGCCGCCGTACGACCCCGTCTTCGACCCGATCGACCGGGTCTTCCTGCCGCGCGCCGACATCGCCACCGAGACGCTGGTCGCCGGGCTGATCGAGCTGGGCTGGGAGGTCGACGACGTCACGGCCTACCGGACCGTGCGGGCCTCGCCGCCGCCGGCCGAGACGCGGGAGGCGATCAAGGGCGGTGGCTTCGACGCCGTGCTCTTCACCTCTTCGTCGACGGTGCGGAATCTGGTGGGTATCGCCGGTAAGCCGCACAACGTGACCGTGATCGCCTGTATCGGGCCCGCGACGGCCAAGACCGCGGAGGAGCATGGGCTGCGGGTCGACGTGATGGCTCCGGAGCCGTCGGTGCACAAGTTGGCCGAGGCCCTCGCGGAGTTCGGTGCGGCGCGTCGGGCCGCGGCGCTCGAGGCCGGGGAGGCCGTGACGCGGCCGAGTGAGCGTCGGCCGGGGGCCCGGCGGAGACGGGCGGCGACGTAACGCGTCCCGGGCGGCGACGTAGCGCGTCCGGCAGCGCCCAAGGCCGACTCTCCGTCGGCAAAGGCATGGCGTGGGCGGGCGTAGCGTAGGCGGCATGACGAAGTACGGAGGTTTTCCGGGTTCGCGGCCGCGACGGCTGCGCACGACCCCCGCCATGCGGCGGATGGTGGCCGAGACGCGGGTGCATCCGGCCGATCTGATCCTGCCCGCCTTTGTGCGGGAGGGCGTCAGTGAGCCGGTGCCGATTCAGGCCATGCCGGGCGTGGTGCAGCACACTCGGGACACCCTGCGGAAGGCGGCCGTCGAGGCGGTCGAGGCCGGGGTGTCCGGGATCATGCTGTTCGGCGTGCCCGAGGACGCCAAGAAGGACGGGGCGGGCACGGCCGGTACCGACCCGGACGGGATTCTGCAGGTCGCGCTCCGCGATGTGCGGGCCGAGGTCGGTGACGAGCTGGTCGTCATGTCCGACCTGTGCCTGGACGAGTACACCGATCACGGGCACTGCGGCGTGCTCGACAGCCAGGGGCGCGTCGACAACGACGCCACGCTCGAGCGGTACGCCGAGATGGCGCAGGTCCAGGCGGACGCGGGCGCCCATGTGGTGGGCCCCAGCGGCATGATGGACGGCCAGGTCGGCGTCGTCCGGGACGCCCTCGACCAGACCGGCCACGAGGACGTCGCGATCCTCGCGTACACCGCCAAGTACTCCTCGGCCTTCTACGGTCCCTTCCGCGAGGCCGTCGGCTCCTCCCTCACGGGCGACCGCAAGACCTACCAGCAGGACCCCGCCAACGCACGGGAGTCCATGCGGGAGTTGGCGCTCGACCTCGAAGAGGGCGCCGACATGGTGATGGTCAAGCCCGCCGGTCCCTACCTCGACATCCTCGCCAGGGTCGCCGAGGCGGTCGACGTGCCGGTGTCCGCGTACCAGATCTCCGGCGAGTACGCGATGGTCGAGGCCGCCGCCGAGAAGGGCTGGATCGACCGGGACAAGGCGATCCTTGAGACCCTCACGGGGATCAAGCGGGCGGGTGCCGGCACCATCCTGACGTACTGGGCGGTGGAGGCCGCGAAGCGGCTGCGCTGAACCACGCGGATGCGGGGGCTCCGTGTCCGTATCTCGAAATGGTGCTTGTAGGCGGCACGTACATGCTTACGCTGCCGTGCATGACCGTTGACGCGCCCGTCGCCACCGCCGCCCTCGTGCCCCCACTCGCCGCCCGTGCCACCGCCGTCGGTGGTTCTCCCGTGCGGGACATTCTCGCGGTCACCGCGCGGCCCGAGGTGATCAACTTTGCGGGTGGGTTGCCCGCGCCCGAGCTGTTCGACACCCGGGCCGTCGCCGCCGCCTATCAGGCCGTGCTCGACGCGCCCGGCAGTGCCGAGCGGGCGTTGCAGTACTCCACGACCGAGGGCGAGCCGGACCTCCGTACCGCCATCGCCGCGCGCACCACCGCGCGCGGGCTCGCCACCGGGGCCGACGACCTGCTCATCACCAGCGGCTCGCAGCAGGCGCTCTCGCTGCTCGCGACCGCGCTGATCGAGCCCGGCGACACCGTGCTCGTCGAAGACCCCTGTTATCTCGCGGCACTTCAGGTCTTCGCCTTCGCGGGGGCGCGGGTCGTGCCCGTGGCGGGGGACGGGGACGGGATCGATCCCGAGGCGCTCGACGCCGCTGTGGCCGCGCACGCTGCTGGCCGGTCGAAGTTTCTCTACACCGTGCCCACCTTCCAGAACCCCACCGGGCGGACGCTGCCCGTCGAGCGCCGTCGGGCCATCGCCGGGATCGCCGCTCGGCGTGGGTTGTGGATCGTCGAGGACGACCCGTATGGGGAGCTGCGGTTCGAGGGGGAGCGGGTGCCGTGGATCGCCTCGTACGAGGAAGTCGCCGACCGGGCCGTGCTGTTGGGCAGCTTCTCGAAGATCATGGCGCCGGGGATGCGGCTCGGCTGGCTGCGCGCGCCCGCCGCGCTGCGCCGTGCCTGTGCGGTCGCCAAGCAGGCCGCCGATCTGCACGCCCCGACCGTCAACCAGCTTGCCGCGGCACGGTACTTGGCCGACTACGACCTCGACGCGCATGTGGCCCGGGTGGCCGCCGCGTACGGGGAGCGCCGGGACGCCATGCTCGCGGGGCTGCCCGACGCGCTGCCCGATGGTTCCACGTGGAACCGGCCCGAGGGCGGCATGTTCCTGTGGGTCCGGCTGCCCGAGGGGCGCGATGCCTCCGCCCTGGCCCGGCGGGCCGTCGCCGAGAACGTGGCGTACGTGCCCGGGGCGCCGTTCTACGTCGGCGCCCCGGACCCGGCCACGCTGCGGCTCTGCTTCGTGACCCAGACCCCGGACGAGATCGGGGAGGGGCTGCGGCGCCTCGGGCGGGCGCTCGCCTGAGTGGTCAGAGGCGCTCGGGGGTGCGGATGCCGAGCAGGGCCATGCCCTGGTGCAGGGTGCGGGCCGTGAGGTCGCAGAGGAAGAGACGGTTCTCGACCTGCTGCGGCGTCTCGGCCTTCAGGACCGGGCACTTGTCGTAGAACGTCGTGTACAGCGACGCCAGCTGGTAGAGGTACGCGGCCAGCTTGTGCGGCGCGTACTCCGCCGTGGCCTCCGCCAGGAGTTCGCCGAACGCGTCCAGGTGCAGGCCCAACGCCCGCTCCGCGGGGGCGAGTTCGAGCTCCGGGTGGGCGGCCGGGGCCGCGCCCTCCGCCTTGCGCAGGATCGACCTGATCCGGGCGTACGCGTACTGCAGGTACACGCTCGTGTCGCCGTGCAGCGAGACCATCTGGTCCAGGTCGAACTTGTAGTCCCGGCTCGGCGAGGTCGACAGGTCCGCGTACTTCACGGCGCCGATCCCGACGTACCGCCCGTTCTCGACGATCTCCGCCTCGCTCAGGCCCACCTTCTCGGCCTTCTCGCGCACGACCGCCGTGGCCCGCTCCACGGCTTCGTCGAGCAGGTCCTCCAGGCGTACGGTCTCGCCTTCACGGGTCTTGAACGGCTTGCCGTCCGCGCCGAGCACGGTGCCGTAGCCCATGTTGTGCGCGGTGACCTCGTCGCCGAGCCAGCCCGCCCGGCGGGCCGTCTCGAAGACCATCTTGAAGTGCAGGGACTGGCGTACGTCCACGACGTAGAGCAGGGTCGTGGCGTCCAGGTCGAAGACGCGGTTGCGGATCGCGGAGAGGTCGCTCGCCGCGTAGCCGAAGCCGCCGTCCGCCTTCTGCACGATCAGCGGCACCGGCTGGCCGTCCTGGCCCTTGATGTCGTCGAAGAACACGACGAGGGCGCCCTCGGAGCGCACGGCGACGCCGGACTCCTCAAGGAGCCGGGCCGTCTCCGCCATCATGTCGTTGTACGCGGACTCGCCGACGATTTCGTCGTCCCGGACCTCCATGTCCAGCTTCCCGAAGACCGAGTAGAAGTAGACCTTCGACTCGTCCACGAACTGCTGCCACAGCTCAAGGGTCTCCTTGTCGCCGGACTGGAGGGCGACGACCCGCTTGCGGGCCCGTTCCTTGAACGCGTCGTCGGCGTCGAAGACGGCGCGCGCCGCCTTGTAGACCCGGTTCAGGTTCGACATGGCCTGCTCGCCGTCGACCTCGTCCGGCGGGGCCAGCTCGCCGGGGTTCTCGATCAGGTGCTGGATCAGCATGCCGAACTGGGTGCCCCAGTCGCCGATGTGGTGCCGCCCGATCGTCTTCTCGCCGGTGAAGTCGAGCATGCCGCGCAGGGCGTCACCGATGACCGCCGAGCGCAGGTGGCCGACGTGCATCTCCTTCGCCACGTTCGGCTGGGCGTAGTCGATGACCGTGACGCCCGGGTTCTCCTTCAGGGGTACGCCGAGGCGGCCGGAGTCGTCGGTGGCGCGGGCCGCGAGCGTCTCGGTGATCGCCTTGTCGGTGATCGTGATGTTCAGGAAGCCGGGGCCGGAGACCTCGATCTCCTGGAATACGTCCCCCCGCACCACCTGGTCGACGACCTGCGTCGCCAGCTCCCGCGGGTTGCCCTTCAGCTTCTTGGCGAGCGCCAGGACCCCGTTGGCCTGGAAGTCGGCCCGGTCGCTACGTCGCAGCAGCGGGTCGGCGGCACCGGCCTCCGGCAGGGCTGCCGAAAGGGCTTCAGCCAAGCGCTGGTGGACGTTCGAGGCGATCGAGGTGACCGGGGCCATGAGGTGCCGTTCCTGTCTTGGTAGGGAGGAAGTGACGCTGCGATTCTCCCATGCGGGTGGGCCCGGCTTCCGCCCGATAAAGCGGTGCCCCGCGACGGGGGCGATGGAACGGCGGACGGGGTGGTTCCGTCTGGGACAATGGCTGATGCAAGCCCTGTGACCAAGCCTAGGAATCAAAGAGGACGTGCCGATCGTGGCTCAGAGCACCGAGACCACCGACTGGGTCTCCCGTTACGCGGACGACGTGATTGCCGAGTCGGAGCGCCGTGCCCCGGGCAAACCTGTCGTCGTCGCGTCCGGGCTCTCTCCCTCCGGCCCGATCCACCTGGGCAACCTGCGCGAGGTCATGACCCCGCACCTGGTCGCCGACGAGATCCGCCGCCGTGGATACACCGTGCGCCACGTCCTGTCCTGGGACGACTACGACCGGTACCGCAAGGTCCCCAAGGGCGTCGACGGCGTCGACGAGTCCTGGGAGCAGCACATCGGCAAGCCGCTGACCTCGGTGCCCGCGCCGAGCGGCTCTCCGTACGCGAGCTGGGCCGAGCACTTCAAGGCCGCCATGGCGGAGTCCCTGGCGCAGCTCGGCGTCGAGTACGACGGGATCAGCCAGACCGAGCAGTACACCTCGGGCGCGTACCGCGAGCAGATCCTGTTCGCGATGAAGCACCGCGGCGAGATCGACGCCGTGCTCGCGCAGTACCGCACCAAGCCGAAGCCGCAGAAGAAGCAGTCGCAGAAGCCGGTCGATGAGGCCGAGCTGGAGGCCGCCGAGGGCTCGGGCGCCGCGAGCGAGGACGACGGCTCCGGCTCGGGCAGGGAGTACTTCCCGTACAAGCCGTACTGCGCCGCCTGCGAGAAGGACCTGACGACGGTCACGGCGTACGACGACGAGACCACCGAGCTGGCGTACGTCTGCCAGTGCGGGCACAGCGAGACGGTGAAGCTGACCGAGTACGACCGCGGCAAGCTGGTCTGGAAGGTCGACTGGCCGATGCGCTGGGCGTACGAGGGCGTGATCTTCGAGCCGTCCGGCGTGGACCATTCATCCCCGGGCTCGTCGTTCCAGGTCGGCGGCCAGATCGTGGGGATCTTCGGCGGCAAGCAGCCGATCGGCCCGATGTACGCCTTCGTGGGCATCTCCGGCATGGCCAAGATGTCGTCCTCGAAGGGCGGCGTGCCGACCCCGGCCGACGCGCTGCAGATCATGGAGCCGCAGCTGCTGCGCTGGCTCTACGCCCGGCGCAAGCCCAACCAGGCCTTCAAGATCGCCTTCGACCAGGAGATCCAGCGGCTCTACGACGAGTGGGACAAGCTGGAGGCCAAGGTCGCCGACGGTTCCGTGCTTCCGGCGGACGCCGCGGCCCACACCCGGGCCGTGCGCACCGCCGCCGGTGAGCTGCCGCGCACCCCGCGCCCGCTGCCGTACCGCACGCTCGCCTCGGTCGCGGACATCACGGCCGGTGCCGAGGACCAGACACTGCGGATCCTCTCCGAGCTCGACCCGGCCGACCCGCTGTCCGACCTCGACGCGGTCCGGCCGCGGCTCGACCGCGCCGAGGCCTGGATCAACACCCAGGTCCCGGCCGACCAGCGCACCATCGTGCGCGCGGAGCCGGACACCGAGCTGCTCGGCTCGCTCGACGACGCCGCCCGCGAGTCGATCCGGCTGCTGCTCGACGGGCTCGACGAGCACTGGTCCCTGGACGGCCTGACGCACCTGGTCTACGGCGTCCCGAAGGTCCAGGCGGGCTTCTCCGCCGACGCGGGCCCGAAGGAACTCCCGCCGGAGATCAAGAAGGCCCAGCGCTCGTTCTTCGCGCTGCTCTACCAGCTCCTGGTGGGGCGGGACACCGGGCCGCGTCTGCCCACGCTGCTGCTTGCCGTGGGGGCGGAGCGGGTGCGGAAGCTGCTTGGGGCCTGAGCCTGAGGGTCGCTCGCTGCTACTGATTACGTGATGGGTTCCGCTTCGGCTTCCGCTTCGGCTTCCGCGTCCGGGGCCGTCTGGTAGCGGACGCGGAACTCGCGTACGTACGGCGCCCAGGGGCGGGCCGGGCTCATTGGTTCGCTATTGGCGGCTGATCGCCCGTGAGATGCCGGCGGCGACGGTCGTGGCCAGGATCCACCCGGCAGCGGTCAGCCCGTAGGCGAGCCATTGCCCAGTGCCTTGTGGTGCGAAGGCGGAGTCCTGTCCGAAGGCGGTGATCGGGACGAGCAGGTCGAGCGTGTAGAAGACGGCGTTGAATGGTGGTGCCTTCTCCGCTTCGAGGGGCGCGGGGGGATGCGCTCCGAAGAAGAGTGCGCCGCAGGCGAGTAGAGCCATGAGCCAGAGGCCGGCGCGGAGTGGCCGGTAGCCGTAGCCGACGGTTGCGTCCTGGACGTAGCCCCAGACGCGGGTATGCAGGGGGAGCATGGCACGGCGATGGCGTTGCTTGGCGAGGAGCACCGTGCGTGCTTCGTCCTCGTGTCCAAGCCGTCGGTAGGCGGTTGCGAGCTGCTCGTACGGCTGCGGGAGGTAGCCCGCGGTGCTGCGCCGGAGCCAGTCGAGCCGTTCGGCGGCTGGCAGCGGGAAAGCGAGGGCGTCGTAGGTGGTCTCGGCCAGCCGGAGGTCGGCGGGCCAGGTGTCCGGGGTGTCGTACAGGGTGCCCAGCTGGGCGTTACTTGCATCGACGGTGCCGTCGATCGGCTGCCGGGCGCGCAGATCGGTCTCGCGCGCTTGGGCCAGCCGCAGGGACAGGGCAATGCCTCCGGGGTTCGTCAGCGTGGCGTGGCGGAAGCTGAGCTGCGTACCGATGCGGCTGCCGTCGAGTTTGATGCCGCCGTCGACGGTGAGGCCCTGGCCGAGGTCGAAGTTGCGGGCGACGCTGACGTCGATGGCCTCCAGCGCGACGTCGCCGGCGTTGCTCAACCGGGCGCCGCAGAAGCCGATCGCCGCCGCGACCGTGGCACCGGAGAGGATGATCCGCCCCTCGGCGCTGAAACCCGGGTGGAAGGTGAAATCCTCGGTGATCTGGACGTGGTAGGCGTCCAGGGCGTGGCCGCCCGGGTTGCTCAAGGAGGCGCTCTCCAAGTCGAACTCGCCGGAGATGGTGGCGCCGGAGAGGCGGAATGCTCCCTGGACGGCCAGGTTGGTGCACAGCACGTCGCCGCCCGCGATGAGGCGGACTGCCGATATCGCCTTGGCCCCGGGCGCGGTGATCACGGTGTCGCGGAGGTCCAGGTCGCTGTGGATCTGAGCGCGGGTGAGTACGAGGGGTCCGGCCAGGTGGCAGCGGGACAGGACGAGCCGGCCGTCGATCTGGGCCGTGTCGGCGGCGAGACCTGGCAGGGCGCATCCGGTGAGGACCAGCTCACGGATCCTGGTGCCCCCGAGCAAGGGCATTTCGTCGAAGCGGCACTCGTCCAGGACGACCGGCACGGCAATCTCGGCGAATCGCAGATCCAGCATGCCGGTGATGCGGGCACCGGTCAGGCGCAGTGCCGGGAGGTCGGCCGGGGCGGCATCGGTGTCGGCACCCAGCAGCAGCGCCGCAATGACCTCGGCCCGTACTGCGGGTTCCGCCGCTGACGAATCGTCGCGGACATCGACGGCAACGCCCTGGGCGAAGGAGTTCCACAACTGACGTTCAGGAGCATTGAGTTCGTCGATACGCATGACCGACGATCTTCCTGGTACGGGCCCGCCCAGGACAACACCCGACGAAGCCAGGACCCCACGGACGAGGCAGCCAGGGGCATACCGGTGCGAGGCACAATCCTTCACGAAGCTCCGGTCAGATCATTGAAAATCCCCGGTCCGCTTTCGCCGCACGGTTCTGACGAGCAGCGCGCGCGGCACCCCGGCGAGGGCTGCTGTACCGGACGGAATCACAGAGCCAGTGATCTTCCGCGAGAAAGCGAAGCTACACAGCCTGGAAACCGGCTGAGGAACGCGGGCGCCGCACACGTTCTGTCGGATCTTGCCGATACCGGCTTGCTGCTCAAGCTCGTACGTGGTGACGCGCGGTGATGTGCGGTGACGGTCTGAGCTGTCGTTGCGCTACGCGATGTGTTCCGCGTCGGCGTCCAGGTCCTGCTGGTAGCGGTCGCGGAAGTTGCGGAGGTAGGGGCGGAGGGTGCCCTCGGTGAGGGGGCCGCCGGACTGGCCGGTGACGCCGTAGAGGTCCATCAGGTAGAGGCTGAATTGGCGGGCGTTGGGGAAGTCGCCGTGTTCGCTGACGTACTTGTGGAACGCCGAGAAGTACGCCTCCTCGCGGGAGACGTCGTCGGGGAGCGTGGCTGTGTCTTCGGTGGGCACTTCAGGGATCTCGTTGGCGATGGGCGCTTGGGGCGCTTGGGGCGCTTGGGGCGCTTCCTCGGGTGTCTCGGGCGACCGCGGTCCTGGGAAGGCCAGCGGGCGGGTGCGGCCGGGGCCTGCTGGTATGGGGAAGGCGCGGTCTGCCTGGCCGGAGTCGTCGGAGGGCGGCTGGTATGTGGGGTCGTAGTCGCCTTCGTACGTCTGTGGGTCGGGCTCTGCCGCGAACCAGGGGTTGCCCTCGGGGTCCGCATGCTGATCGGGGTGATCGTGTTCGGGTTGTGGCTCGGCGGCCAGGGCCAGTTGCGGGTGCTCCTGGCGTTGTATCTGCTCGGCGTGGTCCGGGTTCGGCTTCGGGGCCGGGGCCGGGGGTAGCAGAGCCGGTTCGATGCCCGCGGCGGCCAGGCCCTCCGGTGCGGTCTGGGCGAGGGGGACGCCGTAGCGGGCCAGGCGCAGCGGCATCAGGGACTCGACCGGGGCCTTGCGGCGCCAGCCGCGGCCGAAGCGGGAGCGTAGGCGGGCCTGGTAGACGAGGCGTTCCTGCTCGAGCTTGATGACCTGCTCGTACGAGCGGAGTTCCCACAGCTTCATGCGGCGCCAGAGCAGGAAGGTGGGGACGGGCGAGAGCATCCAGCGCGTGAGGCGTACGCCCTCCATGTGCTTGTCGGCCGTGATGTCCGCGATTCGGCCGATGGCGTGCCGGGCGGCCTCGACGGCGACGACGAAAAGGACCGGGATGACCGCGTGCATGCCGACGCCGAGCGGATCGGGCCAGGCCGCGGCGCCGTTGAAGGCGATGGTGGCGGCGGTGAGTAGCCACGCGGTCTGGCGCAGCAGCGGGAAGGGGATCCGGATCCAGGTCAGGAGCAGGTCGAGAGCGAGGAGGACGCAGATACCCGCGTCGATGCCGATCGGGAAGAAGTAGGAGAACTCCCCGAAGCCCTTCTTCTCGGCGAGTTCGCGCACGGCCGTGTACGAACCGGCGAAGCCGATTGCGGCGATGACGACGGCACCGGCGACGACCACCCCGATGAGTATCCGGTGTGTGCGTGTCAGCTGCATCGCGGCCACCGCGAACCCCTCCCTGCTCGGTAATTGCGAGCGACAGCCTGGCACATGCGTGCGGGGGCACGGGGGGCGGTACGTCCAGACCCTGGTCGGAGACGGAGACGGAGACGGAGACGGAGACGGAGACGGAGACGGAGACGGAGACGGGGACGCGGCAGTCCCCGCCTTTACCCGGCTCGGCTTCACTCAGGTGCCGCTAGAGCACCCGGCCCATAAGGCGCGGAAGGATCCCTTGCGGGAGCTCGCTGGCCGGACCCTCTTCCATGAACGTCGAGGGGTTGCTGTTCCTTTCGGAGTCGGCCAGAGGGCCGGGCGAGTCCTTCTGTCCAGCCTGGTGAGTCCCGTCATGGTCCCCGTCTGCCGAGGCTGGGACAGCAGCGGTCAGGACGAGAGTGGCGGCGGCAAGCGCGGCGCGCGTAATGATCTTCATGGCCAGCCTAACGACGCCCCTGGCATCAGGGTGCGCCGAGCTGCGGCCGGTAGGGGGAGACCGGTAGGGGGAGATACGGCAGGACCCGGCCGCGACGGAGCGGCCGGGTCCGGTGAAGTGCGCTGCCTACGACGGCAGTTGACGTCCTTACTTCAGTACGTCCGTACGTCCGTACGTCCGTCAGTACTTCAGTACGTCACTGCTTCTTCTTGCTGTCGGACTTGTCCGAGGTCGAGTCCGAGTCCGAGCCGGACGCCTTGTCCGAGTCCGTGGACTTCTCCTCGTCCTTGCCCTGCGTCGCGCCGCTCGACGCCTTGGACTCGTTCGCCTCGGTGACCGCGGTCACCGCCTCCTTGGCGGCCTTCTCCGCGTCCTTCGCCATGTCCTTGGCGTCCGGGTCCCCGGCACCGGCCAGGCCCGCGCCGTTGTAGTCGAGCACGACGACCGCGTTCTCGACCCGGGCGACCACGCGCTGGTTCTTGAAGTCGCCTTCCTTCTTCTTCTGGTCGTAGCGGACGAGCGTCGCCTCGTCGCCCACGCCCTTCAGGGGCTCCGTCTTGACGTTCTTCGCGCCGTCCATGGCCTTGGCCTCGGCGACCCGCTTCGCCATCTGCTCCTTGGCGAGCTTCTCGCCGCTGCCCAGCGTCGCGTTGGAGTCGTAGCGCAGCAGCGAGATGTTCAGCCAGCGGAACTGCGAGCCCTTGGTGCCGTTGCTGTCCAGGCCCTTCCAGTAGCAGGAGCCGCGGGACGCGATGTCGTCGGACTTCTGCGAGGTGCCGTTCTTGTCGTCGACATCGGACACCAGGTCCTCGACGGTCTTGCCGGACAGCGCCTTGCACGGCTCCGGCAGCGTCTTGAACGCCGCGGGCTGCACGGCCGCCGCGCTGCTCTTGCCGCTCGGCGAGGCGGAGGACTTCGAGCCGGAGTCGCTCTTGCCGGCGTCGGCGCCATCGCCCGAACCCGAGTCGGACGAGCAGGCCGCTGCCGTGAGGATCACGGGTACGGCCGCACAGGCGGCGAGTATGCGGGTGAGTCGCGGTCCTTTTCGGTGCATGGTTCCTTCGCTCATCGGTCGTGCGGTCGGGGCCACCGTACGACGAACGTGCGCGAGCTGTGGGGAATACGTAAAGGCGCAACCGGCCCCGGGAGCGGGGCCGCAGGGGTGTTACTCGGTGAACCGCTCGGCGAGCGCAGCCGCCAGCGCACGGGCCTTGTCCTGCAATTCCTTGCTGTCGGGCACCTCGGCGCGGCGGTCCGGCTGCTCGTCGTACTCGATGGTCACGATGACGTTCGACGTGCGGAACACCACAGTCACGGTGCGGTGTCGGGAGGCCGATCCGGCCGCGGCCAGCTCGTCGTTGAGGAACGCCTCGTCGCCGAGTTCGGCGAGGACGCGGGGCTGGAGGGCGGCCGGGATGTCGAGGGCGTTGGGGTTGCCGGGGGCTCCGGAGCTGAGCTCGGAGGCGGAGGCGTCGGCGTCGGCGCCGGGCTCGGCGGTGGCGTCGCCGTTGTTCTTGAGGGCGTCGCCGTTCGCGGGGCGCTGGCCGCCGCTTTGGGGCTTTTCGTCGGATTCGCCCTTGTCGGTGGCCTTGTTCGTGGCCTTGCCGCTGCCCTCGGTCGCGTCCTTGTCCTGCTTCCCGTCGGCGCCCGAGCTCTCGGACTCCTCGGGCGAGGGCGTCTCCGTACCCTCGTTCTCGTTCTCGTCCGGGTCCGGGAGGTCCGCCTTGGTGAGCGTGCGGTCGTAGACCTCCTGGGCGCGTGCGTCGTCGCTCACGTCGCCGTCGTACGACACCACGCGCTCGAAGTCGACCCGCAGATGGTGGGTGGCCGAGCCCGACACGACCTTCCAGTTGCAGCCCACGCGCCGGTCCGTGTCGTACGTGACCTCGGCCGTGCCCGCGTACGCCTCGTCCCGCTGATCCGGGCCGAGGTCCCGGAGGCCGGGCAGCATGCTGTCGAGGGTGCTGTGGTCGACGGCGCGGCAGGCGTCGGGGAGCGTGCGGTACCTGCCGGGTGCCTCTTCGCCGCCGGCGATGTCGCCGGGCTTGGAGTCCTCGGGCGCCTCGCCGAGCCCGGGGCTGCTGGTGCAGCCGGTGAGGCCGGTGAGCAGGGCTCCGAGGAGCGCGGCGGTGCCCACGATGTACCCCTTGCGCTGCACGGTCGCGGCTCCCTTCGGTGGGCCTTCGGGTCGAAATGCGGTTGCCGCGTCCGGGCTACCGGTGAACACAATGTGTATCGCAAGCGCAGACGTGCATGCTGGTCCGCTCTCCCTTTTGCGGGCTTTCGCTCCGTTTTTGCGCCTTTGGTATTTAGTCCGTTACGGCCGTTCTTGTCCGGAGCCTTCCGGAGCCTATGGTCGATATAGGGACACTCAGTCATCGGGGGAACGGGGTTGTCATGTCGTACGTAGAAGTGCCGGGCGCGAAGGTACCGATCCGGATGTGGGCGGATCCGGCCTCGGTCGAGGATGTCGCCCTCCGTCAGCTGCAGAATGTCGCCACGCTGCCCTGGATCAAGGGCCTGGCCGTGATGCCCGATGTGCACTACGGCAAGGGCGCCACGGTCGGCTCCGTGATCGCCATGCGCGGGGCGGTCTGCCCCGCGGCGGTCGGTGTGGACATCGGCTGTGGCATGTCCGCGGTCAAGACCTCGCTCAAGGCGGGGGACCTGCCGGGGGACCTGTCGCGGCTGCGGTCGAAGATCGAGCAGGCGATTCCGGTGGGCCGTGCCATGCACGACCACGCGGTCGACCCGACCTCTCCGGGCCGCCTGCACGGCTTCCCGACGGCGCGTTGGAACGACTTCTGGGCGCGCTTCGACGGGGTCGCGGACGCGGTCAAATTCCGTGAGGAACGGGCCGTCAAGCAGATGGGTTCGCTCGGCGGCGGTAACCACTTCATCGAGGTCTGTCTCGACGAGGAGGGTTCGGTCTGGCTGATGCTGCACTCCGGGTCCCGGAACATCGGCAAGGAGCTCGCCGAGTACCACATCGGCGAGGCCCAGAAGCTGCCGCACAACCAGGGCCTGATCGACCGCGACCTGGCGGTCTTCGTCGCGGACACCCCGCAGATGGCGGCGTACCGGCACGACCTCTTCTGGGCGCAGGAGTACGCGAAGTACAACCGCGCGATCATGATGGGGCTGCTCCAGGACGTGATCCGCAAGGAGTTCAAGAAGGCGAAGCCCACCTTCGAACAGGTCGTCTCCTGCCACCACAACTACGTGGCGGAGGAGCGGTACGAGGGCATGGACCTGCTCGTCACGCGGAAGGGCGCGATCCGGGCCGGAGGCGGGGACTACGGGATCATCCCGGGTTCGATGGGCACCGGCTCGTACATCGTGCGGGGACTGGGCAACGAGGCGTCCTTCAACTCGGCCTCGCACGGCGCGGGCCGCCGCATGAGCCGGAACGCCGCGAAGCGGCGCTACTCGGCGCGGGACCTGGAGGAGCAGACCCGGGGCGTGGAGTGCCGCAAGGACTCCGGTGTCGTGGACGAGATCCCCGGGGCGTACAAGCCGATCGAGCAGGTCATGGATCAGCAGCGCGACCTGGTCGAGATCGTGGCGAAGCTCAAGCAGGTGGTGTGCGTGAAGGGCTGAACTCCCTTCGCCGTGCGGTCACTTCCTGTGCGGTCACTTCGCGTGGGTGACCGCGTAGATCATGACGAACGCGACGATGTGGATGCCGAAGAGGAAGTAGGCCAGGTACCACCAGACCATCCGCTCGTTCTTCGTTTCCTGCGCGAGATGCCGCTGCTCGGCGGAGGCCTGGCTGGGCGAAGCCTGGCTGGCGGAGGGCGTGCTGGGGGAGGCCTGGCTGGGGGAGGGCTCGCTGGGCGAGGGGCTGTTGGCGGAGGCGTGGTCCTCCGCCACTTCGGTGCCGCCGCTCTCGGGGCCCGGGGGTGTCATGACCGCTCCCGGTGGACCTTGGTGTTGGACGCCTGTGCGCGCGGTCGCACGACGAGCAGGTCGATGTTGACATGGCTGGGGCGGGTGACCGCCCAGGTGACGGTGTCCGCGACATCGTCGGCGTTCAGCGGCTCCGCGACGCCCTCGTAGACCTTGGCTGCCTTCTCCGCGTCCCCGCGGAAGCGGGTGGTGGCGAACTCCTCCGTCTTCACCATGCCGGGCGCGATCTCGATGACTCGCACCGGCTGCCCGACGATCTCCAGACGGAGCGTCTCGCTGAGGACCCGGGCCCCGTTCTTGGCGGCGACATAACCGGCGCCGCCCTCGTAGGTGGCGTGGGCCGCGGTGGAGGAGACCACGACGACCGTGCCGTCCCCGCTCGCGGTCAGGGCGGGGAGCAGGGCCTGGGTGAGGTTCAGGGTGCCGATGACGTTGGTCTCGTACATCTGGCGCCAGTCGGCCGGGTCGCCGGTGGCCACGGGGTCGGCCCCGAGTGCGCCGCCCGCGTTGTTCACCAGGACGCCGAGCGTGGGGAAGGCGGTGGCGAACTCGTCGACCGCCGCGCGGTCCGTCACATCCAAGGCGTACGCCGTGGCCTGGTGCCCCGCGGCGTTGATCTCCTCGGCGACGGCCTCGATGCGGTCCTTGCGACGTGCGGTCAGCACCACCCGGTACCCCGCGGCCGCCAGCTGCCGAGCGGTGGCGGCGCCGATACCGCTGCTCGCGCCGGTCACGACGGCAATACGGGAGGCGGCAGCGGGCGTAGCGGTCATGCGGGCTCCTGGTGCGTGCGTACGTACGACTGTGCGACGGTCCTGCCTCGCCAAGGATAGGCGGGGCGGGGTGGGACGGGTTGGGCAGCGGGGAGCGGGGACGCAGGGCCCGGGGGGTGCTGCCGTACCGGGGAGGCGGGCAGGCGGGGCGTCAGCGGCGGAGCCGGTAGGGGAGTAGGGAGCAGGCGGAGTAAGGGCTAGGCGGCGGAGGAGAGCAGGAGAGCAGGCGGAGTAGGAGAGCAGGCGGGACAGGCCGTCAGCGGCTGCGTGGGGCGTACATGATCACCGCCATGCCGACCAGGCAGATCAGCGCGCCGATGACATCCCAGCGGTCCGGCCGGTAGCCGTCCGCGACCATGCCCCAGGCGAGCGAGCCCGCCACGAAGACCCCGCCGTACGCCGCCAGGATGCGGCCGAAGTGAGGGTCAGGCTGAAGCGTCGCGACAAAGCCGTATGCCCCGAGGGCCAGCACCCCCGCGCCCATCCAGAGGTACCCGCGCTGCTCCCGCACGCCCTGCCAGACCAGCCAGGCACCGCCGATCTCCAGGAGCGCGGCGAGGACGAACAGTGCGGCGGACCGGGTCACGAACATGGCCAAGAGCTTGGCACGAGTGCCCCGAAACACGGGGAACGGGGCGGCGGCGCCAGTCCCCGCTGTCCCGCCCCAGACCTTCCGCTGCCCGGCCTTCCGCTTCCCTGGCCTTCCGGGCCACCTCGATTTGGCCGTGTGGCTCGAGTCCTCAGCGCCGCCTCGGCTCGCCGCGCCGCCCCAGTTCGCCGCGTGCCCGAGCCATCCGGGCCGCCCGAGCCTGCCGCGCCGCCTCAGCTCGGCGCGTTGCCCGAGGTCGAGGTCTTAGCGTGGCCCGAGCTATCCGGGGCGTCTCAGCTGGCCGTGTGGCCCGAGTCCTCCGGGCCGCCCGAGCTCGCCGCGTGGTCCCAGCCTGCCGCGTTGCGCGAGCCATCCAGGTCACCCCAGCCTGCCGCGCTGCCCGAGGTCCTCGCGTGGCCCGAGCTATCCGGGTCGCCTCAGTTGGCCGTGTGGCCCGATTCTTCCGCGCCGCCCCAGCCCGCCGCGTCGCCCGAGCCCTCCGGGCCACCCCAGCCTGCCGAACCACCCCAGCCCGCTGCGGCCACGTCAGCCCTCCGCGGCCACCCCAGACCGCCGCGGCCGCGTCAGCCCTTCGTCCCCGTCCACTCCGCCAGTGCTCGCCGTATCGCCGCAGTGTCGGCGTTCTCCGCGGCCCAGGCCGCGTAGCCGTCGGGGCGGATCAGGAGGGAGGTGCGGCGGTCGCTGGACCAGTGGGTGGTGATGAAGCTGTCGGCGGGGGCATTGCGCTGGGTCTGGGTCAGGTGCCGGTCCAGGTCCAGGTCCCGGGGTGTGATCAGGACGAACTTGCCCGCGCGCAGGGCCTCGTAGAGGCGGCTGCCGTGTGGGCTCTGCGTCAGGGCCACGTCGGGAACGCGCCGCCCCACGAGCCGGTGGGCGCCGCGCGGTGCGCCGTATGCGTACCCGATGCCGGTGATCTGGCCGATGACCTTGTTCCGCAGTGGGCGGAAGTGATTCAGGACGGAGGTGACTAGTGAACGCAGGGCGTGCTGCGGGCCGTTGCGTACCTGGGCGAGCCGGATGATGGCGCCGCTGCTGCGCACCACGGCCCGCCCTACCGGGTGCCGCTCGTCCTGGTAGGTGTCCAACAGGGCTGCGGGCGAGCGGTCGTTGAGGACGGCGGCCAGCTTCCAGCCGAGGTTGGCCGCGTCCTGCAGGCCGGTGTTCATGCCCTGGCCACCGGCCGGGCTGTGGGTGTGCGCGGCGTCCCCGGCGAGCAGGACCCGACCCACGCGGTAGGAGCGGACCTGGCGTTCGTCGCTGTGGAAGCGGGAGATCCAGCGTTCGTCGTGCATCCCGTAGTCGGAGCCGAAGGCCTGCCGGGCGATGGTGCGCAGCTCGTCGAGGGTGACGGGGGCTGAATCCGGGACGTCGGCGCGGGTGCGGTCCCAGCCGCCCACCCGCCAGTAACCGTCCCCGAAGGGGATGAAGAAGCCGAACGCCCGGTCCGTGCCGGTGAGCGCCACGATCGTGTCCGGCTCGTCGGCCAACCTGACGTCGGCGAGCACGATGGAGTTGATCACCGGGCGACCGGGGAAGGGCTGACCGATCGCCTCGCGGACCGTGCTGTGCACGCCGTCGGCGCCCACCACATAGGCCGCGCGGTGCGTCTCCTCGGCGCCGTCCTCGTACTCCACCCGGACCTCCACCCCGGTGTCGTCCTGGTCCAGGCCCGTGACCCGCGCGCCGTGCATGAAGGTGACGCCGTGCTCCGTGGCGCGGCGGTGCAGCAGCTTCTCCACCTCGTACTGCGGGGTGATGAGGACGAAGGGGAAGCGGGAGCGCAGGTCGCTGAGGTCGACGCGGAGCCGGCCGAACAGGCCGAGGGTGGTGACCTGCCGACCGGTCTTGACGAGTTCGTCGGCCAGACCGCGGGCGTCGAGTTGTTCGAGCGTGCGGGCGTGCACGCCGAAGGCGCGAGTCAGGTTGCTGAGGCCCGCCGGGCGCTTCTCGAGGAGCGTGACCGGGATCCCGGCGGCGGCGAGGTCCCCTGCGAGCAGCAGCCCGGTGGGGCCCGCGCCGACCACGATCACCCGGCGGCGCGCGTCGGCGGCCGCGCCCTCGGTCGTCCTGGCCTCGGTCGTCTTGGCGGTGGTGCTCGGCTTGCCGGTCACGGCGGCCTCCTCGAAGCATCCCTCGATGCCAACGCTTGTTGGTCAACGCTTGTTGGCAAGATTAGAGTGAGGCCGCGCAGCATGTCAACAGTTGTTGGCCCACGAGTGTTGGCATACGCTCGGGCCATGGCTGATACGTCGCAGAGGTCGGGAAAGAGCGAGGCCGAGGCCAGGGGCGGCAGCACCGAAAGCGCCGCCAGGGAGTCGGCCGCGCCGCGTCGCTCCGACGCCACCCGCGCCGCGATCCTCGGCGCCGCCCGCGAGCGCTTCGCGGCGGACGGGTACGAGCGCGCCACGATCCGGGCGATCGCCCGGGACGCGGGCATCGACCCGTCGATGGTGATGCGTTACTACGGCAACAAGGAGGGGCTGTTCGCGGCCGCGGCCGAGATCGACCTGCGGCTGCCCGAGATCCAGGTGGAGTTCGTGTCCGACCAGCACGTGGGCGCCGCGCTGGTCACCCACTTCGTCGACCGCTGGGAACAGGACGAGACCCTGACGGCACTGCTGCGTGTGGGAGTCACCAACGCCGCGGGCGCCGAGCGCATGCAGGAGATCTTCCGGCAGCAACTCGGCCCGCTCGCCGCCCGGTTCGCCCCGGAGGGCGCCGACGCCCGGCGCCGCGCCGCGCTCGCCGCCTCACAGATCCTGGGGATGGCCATGGTCCGGTACATTCTCCGGTTGCCGCCCGCCGTCGAACTGACCCGAGAGGAACTGATCGCCTGGCTGGCGCCCACGGTGCAGCGCTACCTCACGGCACCGGAGCCGTAGCGGAGGGAGTGGGGGAGTGGTTCTGGACCCGGCTCCGACCGCCCTGGCCGACCGCCCTGGCCGACAGGCCTAGAGCCAGCCCCGGCGCCGGAACGTCCGGTGCACGAGGAAGCACGCCACCGCCGTGAGCCCCAGGACCAGGAAGTAGCCGAACCGCCACTTCGTCTCGGGCATGAAGTCGAAGTTCATGCCGTAGATGCCGCACACCATGGTCGGTACGGCGATCACCGCCGCCCACGCCGTGATCTTCCGCATGTCCTCGTTCTGGACCACCGACACCTGCGCCAGATGGGCCTGAAGTATCGAGTCGAGCAGGCTGTCGAACGACGCGATCTGCTCGCTGGTGGTGGCCAGATGGTCGGCGACATCACGGAAGTAGTGCTGTATCGCGGGGTCGATCAGGTCGGTGCGGCGATGTGCCAGGTTCTGTAGGGGCCGGTTGAGCGGGGTCGTCGCCCGCTTCAACTCCAGTAGTTCGCGTTTCAGTTGATAGATGCGTCCGGCGTCGGCCCGGCTCCCGGCCTCCGGCATGAAGACGTCCGACTCGACGTCGTCGACGTCATCCTGGAGCGCGTCGGTGACTGAGAGATACTCGTCCACGACGTGGTCCGCGATCGCGTGCAGCACCGCCGACGGCCCCTTGGCGAGCTGCTCCGGGTCGGCCTCCAGGGCCTCGCGGACCGGGCCGAGGGAGCCGTGCCGGCCGTGCCGGACCGTGATGACGAAGTCCCGGCCGGTGAACACCATGATCTCGCCGGTGTCCACCACCTCACTGGTGGCCGTCAGCTCGTCGTGCTCCACGTAGCAGACGGTCTTGAAGACGGCGAAGAGCGTGCCGTCGTACGGCTCCACCTTGGGCCGCTGGTGCGCCTGTACGGCGTCCTCGACGGCCAGCGGGTGCAGCCCGAACGGCTCGGCCAGCTCGGCGAGTTCGTCCGAGCTCGGCTCGTGCAGGCCGATCCAGACGAAGCCCGCGCCGTCCTCGCGCACCTGCCGGAGCGCCGTGGCCGCCGCGGCCCCCGGCGATATGTGCGGCGCCCGCGCGTCGCCCGCCCCCGGCCCGCCGTCGGAGCGCCGCTTGCCGTCCTGGTAGACGACGCAGTTCACGACCGCCGTGCCGAGCGGGGAGCGGGCCGGGTGGCTCAGGTCCACGGTGCGCTGGGGCCGGGCGGTGCCGACCATGCGGCGCAGCCGCTGGAAACGGTCGAGTCGGCGGATCTTCGGCACGTACGGGCTCCCTCCCGGGCGTCGACCTGCCAGTCTGCCATCGCCACGCGCGCGTGCCGAGGGCCGACCAGGCATCGGACCCAGGAGGGAGCCGTGGTCACCGGGACCTCACAGCCAGGTGTGGAACCTGCGGATGTACCAGGTCTTCACCAGCTGCGTGAGCGCGCAGTACGCGAGCAGCGTCGCCACCAGCCACGGGAAGTAGCCCAGCGGCAGCGGCACGAAGCCCAGGCTCGACGCCAGCGGCGAGAACGGCAGCGCCAGGCCGGTGAGCACCGCCGCGACCGTCATCACCATCACCGGCCAGGCCGCCCGCGACTGGATGAACGGGATCTTCCGGGTCCGGATCATGTGGACGATCAGGGTCTGGGACAGCAGCCCTTCTACGAACCAGCCGGACTGGAACAGCGCCGCGTGCGCCTCGGAGTCGGCCCCGAACACGTACCACAGAAGAAGGAACGTGGTGATGTCGAAGATCGAGCTGATCGGACCGATCGTCACCATGAACCGGCCGATCCCCTTGGCGTCCCAGTTACGGGGCTTGCGCAGGTACTCCGGGTCCATCCGGTCCCACGGCGTGGCCAGCTGCGCGATGTCGTACACCAGGTTCTGCACCAGGAGCATGATCGCCAACATCGGCTGGAACGGCAGGAACGCCGAGGCCACGAGGACCGAGAAGACGTTCCCGAAGTTCGAAGAGGCCGTCATCTTGATGTACTTGATGGTGTTGCCGAAGGTCGTACGGCCCTGGATCACACCCCGCTCGAGGACCGTCAGGTCCTTCTCGAGCAGGATGATGTCGGCGGACTCCTTGGCGATGTCGACGGCCGTGTCCACGGAGATGCCCACATCGGCGTCGTGCAGCGCGGCGGCGTCGTTGATGCCGTCCCCGAGGAAGCCGACCGTGTGCCCGTCGGCCTGCAGGGCGCGCACGATACGCGCCTTCTGCACCGGGTTGACCTTGGCGAACACCGTGCTGCGGACGGCGAGTTCGCGCAGCTCGCGGTCGCCGAGCAGGTCGATCTCGGGCCCGGTGACGACCCGCCCGACCGCTGGGGCCTGTGTCGGAAGGCCGACATCCGCGCAGACCCGCTCGGCGACGAGTTCGTTGTCGCCGGTGATCACCTTGACGTCGATGCCGTTGTCGGCGAGGCCGCGCAGCGCGGCGGTCGCGTCGGCCTTCGGCGGGTCGAGGAAGGCGAGGAAGCCGATCAGGGTCAGCTCGGCCTCGTCGGCGACGGTGTACGTGTCGCGCGGCTCCGGCATCGTGCGAGTGGCGACGGCGAGGACCCGGAGGCCCTGCCGGTTGTTCTCCTCCGCCACGCGCGCGACGTACCCCTTCAACCGCTCGGTGAGCTCGACGCGTTCGCCGCCGTCCACCAGATGCGTGCACAGGGCGAGCACTTCCTCGACGGCGCCCTTGGTGATCATCACGTGCTCGCGGCGGCCGTCCGCGCTCGCCAGGCCGATGCGGTCGAGCACCACGGACATCCGTCGTCGCGCGAAGTCGAAGGGGATCTCGTCGACCATCGAGAACCGTGCGTCGACGACAAACTCCTCGGCCTCGTGCATCCGGTCGATGACCGCCTGGTCCATCAGGTTCTTCAGACCGGTCTGGAAGTGGGCGTTGAGGTAGCCGTACTCCAGTACCTCGCCGTTCTCGTGGCCGTGCACGTCCAGATGGCGGTCGAGGACGATCCGGTCCTCGGTCAGGGTGCCGGTCTTGTCGGTGCACAGGACGTCCATCGCGCCCAGGTTCTGGATCGCGTTCAGCCGCTTGACGACCACCTTCTGCCGGGACATGGCGACCGCGCCGCGCGCCAGGTTCGCCGAGACGACCATCGGCAGCATCTCGGGGGTCAGACCGACGGCCACCGCGACGGCGAAGAGGAACGCCTCGCTCCAGTCGCCTTTGGTGAGGCCGTTGATCGCGAACACGACCGGCACCATCACGAGCATGAAGCGGATGAGCAGGAAGCTGACCTTCCGTACCCCGTTGTCGAAGTTGGTCTGCGGCCGCTCGCCGACGAGCGAGCCCGCCATGGATCCGAAGTAGGTGTCGGCGCCGGTGGCGACCACGACGCCGGTCGCGGTGCCCGAGGTGACCGAAGTCCCCATCAGGCAGAGGTTGTCGGCCTCGACCGGGTCGGTGGTCGCGGACTGGCCGCGGTCGTCGGTACGGGTGTCGGCCTTGGCCACCGGCAGCGACTCGCCGGACAGGGCGGCCTGACCGACCATGAGGTCCTTGGCGGTGAGCAGCCGCAGGTCGGCGGGGACCAGGTCACCGGCGGCCAGCTTCACCACGTCGCCGGGGACCACCTGGTCCATCGGCACCTCGAAGACGGTCGGCTCGGCATGCCGCCCGGCCCGCCGCTGCACCGCGCAGGTGGTGGTGACCAGCTGCTTCAGGGCATCCGCCGCCCGGCCGGAGCGGTACTCCTGCCAGAACCGGAGCAGGCCGCCGATGACCACCATCGTGGACAGGATGAGCACGCCCGGGTCGGCCGGGTCCTGCCAGAACATGATCGCGGCGAGGAAGACCAGGACCCCGATGAACGGGTTCCAGAAGGCCCGGGCGAGCTGCGCGTACCAGCGCGGGGCGCGCTCCTGGGCGACGACGTTGAGCCCGTAGCGGCCCTGGCGGTCCAGCACATCGGCGTGGCCGAGGCCGTGCCGGTTGGCCTCGAACTCCCACAGCAGGTCCTCGACGGGCCTGGCGCTGAGCGCGGCCAGACGCTCGCCGACCAGCCGGGTACGCGCCTCCAGCTCGGCGGCCTTGAGCTCGCGGCGGCGCGGGTGCGGGGTGCGGCCCGGCGGTGCGAGCTTCTCGTGGGTCTCGTGGGTCGGAGGGCTGAGCATGCTCATGGCAAAGTTCTCCTTCTGGATGTCCCTTTTCGGGAGTACGCGGGCGTTTCCGGGCATGCTTGATCGCGCGCGGGCACCCTGCGTACGGGTACGGGGGTACGACTCCGCCGACCGGCTCCGGGCATGGCGGTGCCGTGAGGCGGAGTGCGGGAAAGCCGCCGGGAAAGACGCGGCGGACCGCGGTGAATTACCGGGAAGTGCCGCTGGAACAGCGCGGTTGGGACCGGCGTGGGAAGGCCGCGAAAGGTGCGACGTGACCGAGAACCGGGTTCAGTCGGCGAACCGGGTCAGTGAGCCGGGTCGGTCAGCCAACGCGCAGCGTGCGGCGAGGACTTCCTTCGGGACTCATCCCGAACACCTCCTCGCGTCGCGCGGTCATGAAGGCGCACGCCTCCCAGAGGGGGTCTTACGTGCGGCTCCAAGAAAGTAGCACAAATTGGAGGGGTGATTGCGCGCGAACCTATCTGTATCGGACGGACGGGCGGACGGTCCGTCTCGTCTTGCCTTGTCTTGCGAACGAAACGTCCCGTCTCGTGCGAACGAAACGTCCCGTCTCGCGCGCCCCAGCGCGGCGCCCGTACCCGCACCCGCCACCGAACCGAACCGTCCCGTCTCGCGCCGAACAGGCACCCATCCGCCATCCGGCTTACAGTCGTCTCGCGGGACCTGGGGACTTCGCTCGGGAGCCGAAGGAGCGTGCACCTCATGAGTAGCGGCACAACGGTGGACCAGAAGCGCGCCCGTCGTCGGCGGCTGCGCGTCTCGGCCAAGGTGCGCGCCCTTCATGTGGAGGCGGCCCTCGACCGGGCCCGCGCCAGGGCCGCGCACGCCCTCGAACCCAACCCGGACACCCTGGCGGCGCACCGCGCGGCGCAGGCCGAAGCGGAGCGCGCGATGCGCGAACTGGACGCTATGGGGCGGGTGTTCACGCGCCACGACCCCCATGTACGGGTCCGTATGCGGGACACCCTGGCGACCCTGGAACCCGAAGAGGCCGCGCACGCCGACCAGTCGAAGCGCTACGAGGTGGAGTGCCTCACCCACCAGACCGACCCGCGCTCCTACAGTGACGCAGCCGAAGCGTCCCGCGCCGCCCACCACCCCGAAGCATGGTGCGAGGGCTGCCGCCAACTCGCCCTGACGCCCCACTCGGTGCGCGCCCGCATCAGCGCGCGCAAAAGGGAACTCCGCCGCCTGTAAAGCCCGTTCAGGGCCAAACCAGGCAATAAGCCTGATGTCCGGCCTCATGCAGTCGATGGGAGAAGTCCTGCCATTCGTGCAGGAGTTGGTACACGTTGAACGCGTCGCGGGGGCCGCCGCGGTCCGGGACCGTGGACCAGATGAACGCGGCCGCGCCGACGGCTTCCTCGCCGATGCCGCGGAGGGGGTCGACGACGGTCATCGGGAGTCTGACTACGGCGTAGTCGGGGTGGAGGACGACGAGTTCCAGCGGGGGCACCTTGTGCAGAGGTATGCCTTCGATGCCGGTGAGGACCATCGCGGCCATGGTCTCCGGCTTGATCTTCGTGAACATGCCGCCCATGCCGAGCTCATCGCCGCCCAGCTCCTCCGGCCGCATCGAGATGGGCACGCGGGCAGCGGTGGCCCCGTCCGGAGCGCCGAAGTATTTGTAGGTCACCCCCACCCGGCCACTCCTGCTCCCCGTCATGTTCTCCGGGCTGTCCGGCTGTTCCGGCTGTGCCGTCCGGTCCGTGGCCTGCTCCGCCTCCGCGGCATGGGCCGTCTCGTCCGCTTCGCGTCGGTGCTTCCCCCGACGGGCACGCC
The DNA here is from genome assembly GCF_053591935.1 of Streptomyces sp. NPDC002851. Taxonomy (NCBI): domain Bacteria; kingdom Bacillati; phylum Actinomycetota; class Actinomycetes; order Kitasatosporales; family Streptomycetaceae; genus Streptomyces; species Streptomyces sp. NPDC002851. The sequence goes on from NZ_JBSFUT010000027.1 coordinate 39,547, forward strand.
GTGGACCGGGGCCGCCGGTCCCCTCGCCCAGTCCGCCACCGCGATGCATATCTCCACCCGACTGCTTTTTAGGCAACACGGCCCCCGCCGCGCAACCCGATCATCGTGTCTGTGACCTCCCCCATGGCCGCACGCCGAAACGTACGCCGGAACACGTGCGCAGAACACACGCGCGCAGGGCGTGCGCCGAAACACCTGTCCACAGGATGTCCGAGGGCTCTGACACCATGGCTTGTGTGAGCTTTCCCTATGACGCCCCAGTTTCGCAGACGCGAGGGGGCTGACGCCCAGTTGTGATGATGCGGAGACCCTTCGTTCGGCCAGTGCGGCGGGCGGAACCCTTCGCGTCGGACCTGTCGCCCTGCCGTACCTCGAATCCAGATCAGGACCAAAGTGCCGTACTCATACGAAGCCCCCGTTTCGCAGACGCTTTTCGACCGCGCCGCCCGCGTGACGCCCGGCGGTGTGAACTCCCCGGTGCGCGCCTTCCGCGCCGTGGGCGGTACGCCCCGCTTCATGGTGTCCGGTACGGGTCCGTACCTGACCGATGCCGACGGTCGCGAGTACGTCGACCTCGTGTGCTCCTGGGGACCGATGATCCTCGGGCACGCGCACCCCGAGGTCGTCGCCGCCGTGCAGGAGGCGGTCGGGCGCGGGATGTCGTTCGGCACGCCGGGGGAGGGTGAGGTCGCGCTCGGCGAGGAGATCGTCGCGCGCGTGGCGCCGGTCGAGCAGGTGCGCCTGGTGTCCTCCGGCACCGAGGCGACGATGTCCGCGATCCGGCTCGCCCGCGGCTTCACCGGTCGCGCGAAGGTCATCAAGTTCGCCGGGTGCTACCACGGGCACGTGGACGCGCTGCTCGCCGCCGCGGGCTCCGGCGTCGCCACGTTCGCGCTGCCGGACACCCCGGGTGTCACCGGCGCCCAGGCCGGGGACACGGTCGTCCTTCCGTACAACGACCTCGAGGCGGTCCGGGCCGCCTTCGCCGCGCACCCGGGCGAGATCGCCTGCGTCATCACCGAGGCGTCGCCGGGGAACATGGGCGTCGTACCGCCCAGGGACGGCTTCAACGCCGGACTGAAGGAGCTCTGCCGGGAGAACGGCGCGCTGTACATCTCGGACGAGGTCATGACCGGCTTCCGTACGAGCAAGGCGGGCTGGTACGGCGTCGACGGCGTCGAGCCGGACCTGCTGACCTTCGGCAAGGTCATGGGCGGCGGCTTCCCGGCCGCCGCCTTCGGTGGCCGTGCCGATGTGATGGCGCACCTTGCGCCCGCCGGGCCGGTCTACCAGGCGGGCACGCTCTCCGGGAACCCGGTCGCGACCGCCGCGGGCCTCGCCCAGCTGCGGCTGCTCGACGACGCGGCGTACGCGACGCTGGACCGGACCTCGGCGCGGCTTCGCGAGCTCGTCACCGAGGCCCTGAGCAAGGAGGGCGTGGCGCATCAGGTGCAGGCGGCGAGCAATATGTTCTCCGTCTTCTTCACCGCCGACGAGGTGCGGAACTACGACGACGCCAAGGCGCAGGAGGCGTTCCGCTTCAATGCGTTCTTCCACTCGATGCTGGCCGACGGCGTGTATCTGCCGCCGTCCGCCTTCGAGTCCTGGTTCCTGTCGACCACGCATGACGAGCGCGCCCTCGACCGCATCGCCGCCGCCCTGCCCGCCGCCGCCCGCGCCGCCGCTCAGGCCACGGAGGCCACCGCATGAGCGCCGAGCTGACCGTCGTCCACCTGATGCGCCACGGCGAGGTGCACAACCCGGAGGGGATTCTGTACGGCCGGCTGGCCGGTTATCACCTCTCCGAGCTCGGGCGGCAGATGGCCGACCGGGTCGCCGAGCACCTCGCGGACCGGGACGTCACGCATGTCGGCGCCTCGCCCCTGGAGCGGGCGCAGGAGACCGCGACCCCGATCGCGAAGGCGCACGGCCTGGACGTGGCCAGTGACGAACGCCTCATCGAGGCGGGCAATGTCTTCCAGGGCAAGACCTTCGGCGTCGGCGACGGCGCCCTGAAGCACCCGCAGAACTGGAAGCACCTCGTCAACCCGTTCAAGCCGTCCTGGGGCGAGCCGTACGTCGAGCAGGTCGTACGGATGATGAGCGCGATCGACGCCGCGAAGGACGCGGCGCGCGGGCACGAAGCGGTGCTCGTCTCGCACCAGTTGCCCATCTGGATCGTGCGCAGCTTCGTGGAGAAGCGCCGCCTCTGGCACGACCCGCGCAAGCGGCAGTGCACGCTCGCGTCCCTGACGACCTTCACCTACCGCGGCGACAAGATCGTCTCGGTGGGGTACACCGAGCCCGCCCGCGACCTGGTTCCCGCGCATCTCCTTGCCGGGGCCAAGGCGGTCAAGGGCAAGGACAAGGCGTTCGGGGCGTAACCCCCGTAACCGCGCAGACCGACTGCGAAATCCCGCACTACGGAGAAGGGCCGGGCACCCAGCAGGGTGTCCGGCCCTTCTCCGTAGTGCATGTCTCAGCCTTGTCACACCCGAAGAAAAATGGCTGGTTTCCGGAACCTCCCCATTCGCCCCGCCCTCTTTCGGGGCGGTCGGGACGCCTCTGCCTGTACGGGGGCAAGTGCGAGGAATGGGGACACAATGCGCGAATTCAGCCGAAGGGGCCTGCTGGGCCTGGGACTTGGCGCCGCCGCCGCGGGGCTTGCCGGGTGCGCCGGGCACGCCGATGCCGACTCGCCCGGCAGCGCCAAGGGCAAGGACACCCCGGAAGAGGGGCGTCCCATAGGTGACGGTTCCACTGCGTACACGGGAAAGCAGCCGCGGCAGCCGGGGCGCCCGGTACCGCTGGAGCCGGGCGAAACGCCGCCGCAGTTCGTGGTGTTCTCCTGGGACGGCGCCGGTGAGGTCGGCAATGGGCTCTTCCCGCGCTTTCTGAAGCTCGCCCGCGAGCACGACGCGCACATGACGTTCTTCCTCTCCGGCCTCTATCTGCTGCCCGAGTCGAAGAAGCGCCTCTACCGGCCGCCGAACAACACCGTCGGCGCCTCCGATATCGGCTATCTCACCGATGGCCACATCAAGGAGACCCTCAAGTACGTCCGCCAGGCCTGGCTCGACGGCCACGAGATAGGCACCCACTTCAACGGCCACTTCTGCGCCGGTTCGGGCTCCGTCGCCAACTGGACCCCGCAGCAGTGGCGCAGCGAGATCGATCAGGCCAAGACGTTCGTCACCAAGTGGCGCACCCACACCGGCTTCAAGGATCTGCCGCCGCTGCCGTTCGACTACGACAAGGAACTCGTCGGCGGCCGCACCCCCTGCCTGCTCGGCCAGGAGAACCTGCTGCCCACCGCCCGCGAGCTCGGCTGGCGCTACGACGCCTCCTCGCCCGGCGGCCGCCAGCGCTGGCCGGTGAAGAAGCGGGGCATCTGGGATCTGCCGTTGCAGGCCATGCCGTTCCCCGGCCACCGCTTCGAGGTCCTGTCGATGGACTACAACATCCTGGCCAACCAGTCGAAGAACAGCACCAAGGCTCCCGCCCACAACTATCCGGGCTGGCGCAAGCAGGCCACGGAGTCCTACCTCGCCGGGTTCCAGCGGGCGTACGAGACGAACCGGGCGCCGTTCTTCATCGGGAACCACTTCGAGGAGTGGAACGGCGGGATCTATATGGATGCCGTCGAGGCGACCCTCAAGCAGGTCGCGGGCAAGCGCGACGTGCGGCTCGTCTCCTTCCGGCAGTTCGTCGACTGGCTCGATGTGCAGAAGCCCGAGGTGCTGGCCGCGCTTCAGGGGCTGGAGGTCGGGCAGCAGCCCGTGGGCGGCTGGAAGAACCTGCGGAGCGCCGCCTGAACGGCCCGAAAGATGCCGCCTGAACAGGCAGTTCCGTATGCCCCGGGGGGCGCGCAAGATCCTCGAATCGGTCATGCGAAACTTTTCACATGAGTCTTCGCCGTCCTGCCCTCCGACGTGCCCGGATCGCCGCGGGAGCCGCCGTCGCCGCGCTCGTCCTGAGCGCGTGCGGCAACGGCGGCACCCAGGGCGGGGGCGGTAACACCAACTTCGTCGCCGGCAAGGAAGGCGTCGCCACCGCAGCGAAGGGCGAACGGCAGGACGCCCCGAAGCTGGAGGGCGAGACCCTGCACGGCAAGAAGATCTCCCTCGCCGACTACAAGGGCAAGGTCGTCGTCGTCAACGTGTGGGGCTCCTGGTGCGGGCCCTGCCGGGTCGAGGCGCCGTATCTGCAGAAGGTCTACGAGGAGACCAGATCCAAGGGCGTGGAGTTCCTCGGGATCAACACCCGGGACACCAGCAAGGGCCCGGCGATCAAGTTCGAAGAGGACCACGGCATTACGTATCCGAGCCTCTACGACCCGTCGGGCAAGCTGATCCTGCGCTTCCCGAAGGGGAGCCTGAGTCCGCAGGCCATCCCTTCTACTGTGGTCATCGACCGTGACGGCAAGATCGCCGCCCGCGCCCTGCAGGCCGTCAACGACAAGCAACTGCACAAGATGATCGACCCGCTGATCGCGGAGAAGTGATTCGCGTGCCCCCTCTCGTCCTGGCCCTCGGGGATCCCACCGAGACGGTGATCAGCGGCGCCCTCGTACTCGCCCTGCCGATCGCGCTGTTCGCCGGTCTCGTGTCCTTCTTCTCACCTTGCGTCCTGCCGCTCGTGCCCGGCTATCTGTCGTACGTCACCGGAGTCAGCGGCAGCGACCTCGCCGAGGCCAAGCGGGGCCGGATGGCCGCCGGGGCCGGGCTCTTCGTGCTCGGCTTCACCGCGGTCTTCGTGTCCGGCGGGGCGCTGTTCGGCGGCTTCGGTTCGACGCTGCAGGAGCACCGGGAGATCATCTCGAAGGTGCTCGGCGCGCTGACCATCGTGCTCGGGCTCTTCTTCATGGGCGCCCTGCCGTTCCTGAGCCAGCGCGAATTCCGCTTCCATAAGCGCCCGACGACCGGGCTGCTCGGCGCGCCCATGCTGGGCGTGCTCTTCGGCATCGGCTGGACGCCGTGCATCGGCCCGACCTTGGGCGCTGTTACCGCTCTCTCCGTCAGCGAGGCCAGCGCGGGCCGCGGCGCGATACTGACCGTCGCTTACTGCATCGGTCTCGGGCTGCCGTTCATTCTGGCGGCCGTCGCGTTCCGCCGGGCCCTCGGCGCTTTCGCCTGGGTCAAGCGGCACTACGTCTGGGTCATGCGGATCGGCGGTGCGATGCTCGTCGTCACCGGTCTGCTGCTCGTCACCGGTGTCTGGGACCACATCGTCTCCCAGATGCAGGTTTGGACTTCCGGCTTCACCGTGGGGATCTGATCGTGAGCAAGGCAGAGATCGACAACGACCGGGACCTGGGCGCGGCCACGTCCCAGCTCTCCACCGCCCCGCAGGAGGAGGCCGCCGCCGACCGGTCCGACGCGTCGGCCGGGCCGCAGCTTCCGGCGCTCGGCGTGATCGGCTGGGCGCGCTGGTTCTGGCGCCAGCTGACCTCGATGCGGATCGCCCTGCTCCTGCTCTTCCTGCTCTCGCTCGCCGCCATCCCCGGCTCGCTGATCCCGCAGAACAGCGTGGACGAGCTGAAGGTGCAGGACTTCAAGAAGGCGCACACCGGGCTCACGCCGATCTACGAGAAGCTCCAGCTGTTCGACGTCTACAGCTCGGTGTGGTTCTCGGCGATCTACATCCTGCTTTTCATCTCGCTCATCGGCTGCATCGTGCCGCGCACCTGGCAGTTCGTCGGCCAGCTGCGCGGCCGCCCGCCGGGCGCCCCGCGCCGCCTGACCCGCCTTCCCGCGTACGCGACCTGGCGCACCGAGGCCGCCCCCGAGGACGTACGCGAGGCCGCCCAGGCGCTACTGAAGAAGCGACGGTTCCGGGTGGAGGCCACCGGGGACGCGGTCGCCGCCGAGAAGGGCTATCTGCGCGAGGCCGGGAACCTGCTCTTCCATGTCGCCCTGATCGTGATGCTGGTGGCCTTCGCCGCCGGGACGCTCCTCAAGTCCGAGGGCGGCAAGCTGATCACCGAGGGCGACGGTTTCGCCAACACCCTCACGCAGTACGACGACTTCAAGTCCGGCAATCTCTTCGACACCGAGAGCCTGGTGCCGTTCAGCTTCGAGCTCGACAAGTTCGAGGACACGTACGAGGAGAGCGGCCCGCAGAAGGGCACGCCGCGCACGTACAAGGCACACGTCACGTACTCCGAGGGCGCCGACGGCACGGAGAAGAAGACCGTCATCGAGGTCAACAAGCCCCTCGAGGTCGATGGCTCCAAGGTCTATCTGATCGGCCACGGCTACGCCCCGGTCGTCACCGTCAAGGGCCCCAAGGGCGAGGTCGTCTACCACGGCGCCGTGCCGATGCTGCCGATCGACTCCAACATCACCTCGACCGGCGCGATCAAGGTCGCCGACGGCTACCGCAACAAGGACGGCAAGAAGGAGCAGCTCGGCTTCAACGCCTTCTTCGTGCCGACGTTCGCGGGCGCCGGCAAGGGCCAGATGTTCTCCCAGTTCCCCGCGCCCGACTTCCCGGTGCTCGCGCTCTCCGCGTACCACGGCAGCCTCGGCGTGGACTCCGGCCTGCCGCAGAACGTGTACCAGCTGAACACCAAGGCGCTGAAGGAGTTCAAGGACAAGAACGGCGAGCTGTTCAAGCAGCGGCTGCTTCCGGGCGAGACCATGAAGCTCCCGGGCGGCGCCGGGTCCATCACCTTCGAGAAGGACCTCAAGGAGTGGGCCACCTTCCAGATCTCCCAGCAGCCCGGCAACGGCTGGGCGCTCGCCGGTGCGGTCGCCGCCCTCGTCGGGCTCGTGGGCTCGCTCTTCGTTCAGCGGCGCCGCGTCTGGGTCCGGGCCGCCGCGGGCCCGGACGGCGTGACCGTCGTCGAACTCGCGGGCCTCGGCCGCAGCGAGTCCGCCCGGCTCCCGGAGGAACTGGCCGACCTGGCGGGCACGCTGCACGACCAGGCGCCCACGGCCCCGGAACCCGAGCCGGACGCCGACACCCACGAAGCTCAGGAATCCCGGGAACCCCAGGGTTCCGCCGCATCATCCGAAGCAGTACCTGCCGAAGGGGCTGAGAAGTGAATCTCGCCGCCGCCGCCACCAACGAGAACCTGGCGAACATCAGCAACGTGCTGATCTATTCGTCGATGGCCGTCTACACGCTGGCGTTCCTCGCGCACATCGCCGAATGGGTCTTCGGCAGCCGCTCCAAGGTCGGCCGCACCGCCGCCCAGCTCACCGGGGCGTCCGCCAAGTCCGGCGCCACCAAGACCGCCCCCGCCGTCACCGTGAAGCAGGCGGGCGGCGGCACCGCCGTCCTCGACCGCCCCAAGGTCGTCACGCGCTCCGTCGCCGGAAGCCGTGACGTCCCGGACGGGCCCGGGGCGCACGGCGGCACCGAGAAGGGCGACCTCTACGGCCGGATCGCCGTATCGCTCACGGTCCTCGGCTTCCTGGTCGAGGCGGGCGGTGTGGTGGCCCGCGCGCTGTCGGTGATGCGCGCCCCCTGGGGCAATATGTACGAGTTCTCGATCACCTTCTCCACGGTGGCGGTCGGCGCGTACCTGCTGCTCCTCGCGCTGAAGAAGAACGTCCGCTGGCTCGGCCTCGTCCTGGTCACCACGGTCCTGCTCGACCTGGGCATCGCCACGAAGTGGCTCTACACCGACAGCGATCAGCTGGTCCCGGCCCTCGACTCGTACTGGCTGTGGATCCACGTCTCCACCGCGATCTTCTGCGGCGCGGTCTTCTACATGGGCGCGGTCGGCACGGTGCTCTACCTGTTCCGGGACGCGTACGAGTCGAAGCTCGACCGCGGCCTCAAGCCCGGCACCTTCGCCTCCTCCGTCCTGTCCCGGCTGCCCTCCGCCGCCTCCCTGGACAAGTTCTCGTACCGCGTCAACGCCGCGGTCTTCCCGCTGTGGACGTTCACGATCATCGCGGGCGCGATCTGGGCGGGCGACGCCTGGGGCCGCTACTGGGGCTGGGACCCCAAGGAGGTCTGGTCGTTCATCACGTGGATCGTGTACGCCTGCTACCTGCACGCCCGCGCGACCGCCGGCTGGAAGGGCCGCAAGGCCGCCTACCTGGCGCTTTTCGCCTTCGCGACCTGGCTGTGGAACTACTACGGCGTCAACATCTTCATCACCGGCAAGCACTCGTACGCCGGGGTCTGATCACGGGCGGTTCGTAGCGGTGGCCCGGTGCCGTCAGGGGTGCATATCCCTCGGCACCGGGCCACGCTGGTGTTATGAGTGCGACGATCGAGCGGGGGGCGAGCCGCACCGAGGACGGCGTCCTGCATCTGCACTTCGTGCTGCACCTGCCGCACCCCGTGGACCAGGTCTGGCACGCGGTGGCCACGCGGGACGGGCTCGTCGGCTGGCTCGCGGCCGCCGACGTCCTGGAGCCCCGGCTTGGCGGGGCCGTGACGCTGCGCTGGCTGAACCAGCAGGACGCGGCGGAGGTGCACGAGGGCCGGGTGACGGCCTGGGATGTGGAGCGGGTCGTCGAGTACACCGTGCGCCCGGTGCTCGGCCGGATGCGCTTCCACCTGGAGCACGACGGCTTCACGTTCACGACGCTCCGCTTCACCAACACACTCGAAGGAGACGAAACGCTCCGTCTCGACTGCCTGGCGGGCTGGCACGACCACTTCGAGCTCTTGGCGGACGCGTTGGACGGCAGCCCCAAGGACTGGTCGACCTGGACGCGTGAACGCTGGCGGGAGCTACGGGAGTTGTACGCGCCTTAGGCCTTGTCCTCCGGACCGCCTGAACCGGAACCGCCCTCGCCGTCGCGCCGCTTCAGTTCCTCCTCGCGGCGCTTGAGGTCCTCTTCCCACTGCTTGAGCAACGCCTCGTCGTCCGGGTCGTCCTGCTTGCCCTGCTTCTCGTTCTCCCGAAGGGAGTTGAGGAACTCGGGGTTGTCGTCCGGCGCCACCCAGCCGCCGCGACGGGCCGCCCCCGCCGGGCCCCGCACCGCGCGCTCCTTGCCCACGATCAGCCACGAGATCGAGCCGACGAGCGGGAAGAGCAGCACGAGGATCGCCCAGAGCGGCTTGGGGATGTACCGCACATCCTGCTCGTCCGTGGTGATGCAGTCGATGAACGCGTAAATGCTGAGTGCCAGTGGCACCAGGATCAGCAGCACCCGCATGAAACGGTCCCCCTGAGTGTGGAAAGCGGGGCCGCGTCAGCGGCCCCCGTGACGTATCCAGCGTAGCGAGTAGCCGATACTGGACCGCATGGCTTACGACGATCTTCGCTCCCTGCTCCGGGCGCTGGAGCGCGAGGGCGATCTCAAGCGCATCAAGGCCGAGGTCGACCCACACCTGGAGGTCGGTGAGATCGTCGACCGGGTACAGAAGTCGGGCGGCCCGGCTCTCCTCTTCGAGAACGTACGCGGCTCGGACCTGCCCCTCGCGATGAACGTGTACGGCACCGACCGCCGCCTGCTGAAGGCGCTCGGTCTCAAGTCGTACGGCGAGATCAGCGAGAAGATCGGCGGGCTGCTCAAGCCCGAGCTGCCGCAGGGGTTCGTCGGCATCCGCGAGGCGTTCGGGAAGCTCGGCGCGATGACCCACGTACCGCCGAAGAAGGTGAAGTCCGACAACGCGCCCGTGCAGGAGGTCGTCCTCGCCGGCGAGGACGTCGACCTGCACGCGCTGCCCGCGCTGTTCACCTGGCCCGAGGACGGCGGCTCCTTCTTCAACCTGGGCCTCACCCACACCAAGCACCCCGAGACCGGCATCCGGAACCTGGGCCTCTACCGGCTCCAGCGCCACGACCGGCGCACCATCGGCGTGCACTGGCAGATCCACAAGGACAGCCGCAACCACTACCAGGTGGCCGCCCGCCGCGGCGAGAAGCTGCCCATCGCGATCGCCTTCGGCTGCCCCCCGGCCGTCACGTACGCCTCGACCGCGCCGCTCCCCGGCGACATGGACGAGTACATGCTGGCCGGGTTCATCCAGGGCAAGCGCGTCGAGATGGTCGACTGCAAGACGGTGCCGCTCCAGGTCCCCGCGCACGCCGAGGTGGTCCTGGAAGGCTGGCTGGAGCCCGGCGAGATGCTGCCGGAGGGCCCGTTCGGCGACCACACCGGCTTCTACACGCCGCAGGAGCCTTTCCCCGCCCTGCGGATCGACTGCGTGACGATGCGGAAGCGGCCGCTGCTCCAGTCGATCGTGGTGGGCCGCCCGCCGACCGAGGACGGGCCGCTCGGCCGCGCCACGGAACGCTTCTTCCTCCCCCTCCTCAAGGTCATCGTCCCGGACATCGTGGACTACCACCTGCCCGAGTCCGGCGGCTTCCACAACTGCGCGATCGTCTCCATCGAGAAGAAGTACCCCAAGCACGCGCAGAAGGTGATGCACGCGATCTGGGGCGCGCACATGATGTCGCTGACCAAGCTGATCGTCGTTGTGGACGCGGACTGCGACGTGCACAACCTGCACGAGGTCTCCTGGCGCGCCCTCGGCAATGTCGACTACGCCCGCGATCTGACCGTGGCCGAAGGTCCGGTCGACCACCTCGACCACGCCTCGTACCAGCAGTTCTGGGGTGGCAAGGCGGGCATCGACGCCACCGCGAAGTGGCCCGAGGAGGGCTACACCCGGGACGGCGGCTGGCCGCACATGGTCGAGTCCGACCCGGCGACGGCGGCGCTCGTCGACCGCCGCTGGAAGGAGTACGGGCTCTCGTGACCAGCGCATCCGCGGCACTGCCGCAGCAGCCGCAGCCCGGCCGTACGAAGGCGTTCCTGCGCCTGGTCATGATCGAGCACTCGGTGTTCGCGCTGCCCTTCGCGTACATCGCCGCGCTGACCGCGATGTACCAGTGGGACAAGAACATCCACTGGGGGCGGCTGCTCCTCGTCACTATCGCCATGGTGGGCCTGCGCACCTTCGCGATGGCCGCGAACCGGATCATCGACCGCGAGATCGACGCCCGTAATCCGCGCACCGCGCAGCGCGAGCTGGTCACGGGTGCGGTGTCGGTGCGGTCGGCGTGGACCGGTGCGCTGATCGCGCTCGTGGTCTTCCTCGGTGCCGCGGCCCTGCTCAACCCGCTGTGCCTGGCGCTCGCGCCCATCGCGGTGATCCCGATGGTGGTCTATCCGTACGGCAAGCGGTTCACGAACTTTCCGCAGGCGATTCTCGGGCTCGCGCAGGCGATGGGGCCGGTGGGGGCGTGGCTCGCGATCACGGGTTCTTGGCACTGGGACGCGGTGATCCTGGGGCTCGCGGTCGGCATCTGGATCGGTGGCTTCGATCTGATCTACGCGTGCCAGGACGTGGAGACGGACCGCGAGGTCGGGGTGATGTCGGTACCGGCCCGGTTCGGGATTCCGGCGGCGATCCGGGGGGCGCGGGGCTGTCACGCGGTGACGACGGGACTGCTGGTCTGGTACGCGGTGGCGACGGGCGCGGGGGCGTTCTTCTGGTTCGGCCTGGTGGTCGTGGCAGCGGCGTTCCTCTACGAGCACACGATCGTCCGCCCGCATGACCTGACGCGCCTCAACCGCGCCTTCTTCCAGACGAACGGTTTCATCGGCATCTCGCTCTTCGTGTGCGCGCTGCTCGATCTGCTGGTGCGGGGGCTGTCGGTTTAGTCCCCGGTCCCGCCCCTTCCCGTAACCGGGGGCCTTGCCCCCGGACCCCCGCGTCCTCAAACGCCGGACGGGCTGAGAGATCAGCCGGGAAGGGGCGGAACCGGGGAAAAAGCCCCGCGCGGTCCGGGAGGCGGCCTGCGGCTAGGCTCGTACGCGTGCAGCCAGTACCCGAACACACAGTGCGCCGACCCTGGGTCGTCGGGGTGTCCGGCGCGTCCGGGACGCCGTACGCCGCCGCCCTGCTGCGCGCCCTGCTCGCCGCGGGCGAGAGCGTCGACCTCGTGGTCAGCCGGGCCTCGCGGCTCACCCTGCTCGACGAGACGGGCATCGCGTTCCGGGACGCGCACTGGCAGGACGACCTCGCCCAGTGGCTGGCCCGCGGCGCCGACGGCAAGCCGGACACCTTCGCCGTACCGGATCTTTCGGGGGTACGTCACTGGGGCGCGGGTGACCTCGCGGCGGGGCCGTCGTCCGGCTCGTACGCCACGAAGGGGATGCTGATCGTCCCGGCGTCGACGGCCTGTGTGGCCGGAGTGGCGCTCGGGCTCTCGAAGGATCTGCTCCAGCGGGCGGCGAGCGTGACGCTCAAGGAGGGGCGGCGGCTCGTGGTCGCGGTGCGTGAGACCCCGCTGAACGGCCAGACGCTGAAGCACCTCGTGACGCTCGACGAGGCGGGCGCGACCGTACTGCCCGCCTCGCCCGCGTTCTACGCGGGGGCGACGCACATCCAGGATCTGGTGGACTTCGTCGCCGGGCGGGTGCTCGACGCGGCGTCGGTGCCGCACCGGCTCTACCGCCGGTGGGAGGGAGAGCTCGGGGGCGCCTCTCGCGACGGAGCTGCCTGAAGATTTTCGTTGATCCGTTAATGGCATCACAGGAGGGACGACCTGTGTGCCTTAGTTTTCACACGTAAACTCACGACATCGCTGAATAATGGAAGGCGCCAGACCTATGGACGCGGTGGACAGGCAGCTCATTCAGGCCCTGAGAGAGAACGGCAGGGCCTCGTACGCCGAACTCGGCAGGCTCGTCGGACTCTCCGGGCCCTCCGTCACCGATCGCATCAACCGCCTGGAGGCGGCCGGGGTCATCACCGGCTACCGCGCGACGGTTGACGCCGCCTCGCTCGGCCTCGGCGTCACCGCCCTGGTCGGCATCTCGCTCTCCGACGCCACGGACCACGAGGATGTGGCGCAGCGACTCAAGGAGCTCACCGAGATCGAGGACTGCTGGTTCATCGCGGGCGACGACTCGTACATGCTCAAGGTCCGCGTCGGTGACGTGGACGGCCTGGAGAAGATCATCCGCCGGCTCAGCGGTACGAAGGGCGTCTCGCGTACGCGTACCACCATCGTGCTCTCCACGAAGTGGGAGAACCGGGTCGGCGAACTGCCGGAAGAGGTCTAGGCGTACCGTTGGCCGGAGTTGTCTGCAGGGCTGCCGGGAGAGGTTGAGGATGGACGCGGGACTCAAGCGTGACCTTGAGCAGAAGGTTCTGGCCGGTGAGCGGCTGACCCGCGAGGACGGGATCGCCCTCTACGCCTCGGACGACCTCGCCTGGCTCGGCGGCCTCGCCCACGAGGTGCGTACCCGCAAGAACGGCGACGTGGTGCACTTCAACGTCAACCGGCACCTCAACATGACGAATGTGTGCACCGCGTCGTGCGCGTACTGCTCGTTCCAGCGCAAGCCGGGCGAGAAGGACGCGTACACGATGCGCATCGAGGAGGCCGTGCGCCTTGCCGAGGAGATGCGCGGCGAGAACCTCACCGAGCTGCACATCGTCAACGGCCTGCACCCCAACCTGCCCTGGCGGTACTACCCGCGCTCGCTCAGCGAGCTGAAGAAGGCGCTGCCGGACGTCTCACTGAAGGCGTTCACGGCCACCGAGATCCACCACTTCGAGACGATCTCCGGCCTGCCCGCCTCCGAGATCCTCGACGAGCTGATCGACGCGGGGCTCGAGTCCCTGACCGGCGGCGGCGCCGAGATCTTCGACTGGGAGGTCCGGCAGCACATCGTCGACCACCGCACCCACTGGGAGGACTGGTCGCGGATCCACCGCCTCGCGCACGAGAAGGGCCTCAAGACCCCGTGCACGATGCTGTACGGCCACATCGAGGAGCCCCGGCACCGCGTCGACCATGTGCTCCGGCTGCGTGAACTCCAGGACGAGACCGGCGGTTTCCAGGTCTTCATCCCGCTGCGCTACCAGCACGACTTCGTGGACATGAAGGACGGCAAGGTCCGGAACACGCTCCAGGCCCGCACCCAGATGGCCACCGGCGCCGAGGCCCTGAAGACCTTCGCCGTCTCGCGGCTGCTCTTCGACAACGTGCCGCACGTCAAGGTCTTCTGGGTGATGCACGGCGTGCAGACCGCCCAACTCGCCCTGCAGCACGGGGCGGACGACATGGACGGCTCGGTCGTCGAGTACAAGATCACGCACGACGCCGACAACTACGGCACGCCGAACAAGCTCACCCGCGAGGACCTCCTCGACCTCATCCGGGACGCCGGCTTCCGCCCGGTCGAGCGGAACACCCGCTACGAGATCATCCGCGAGTACGAGGGCCCGGACCCGGAGCGCCGGGAGGCCCCGCAGCCGATGCGGTTCTGAGGCGGCCGTTCCATGACTCTCGACTTCCGGCTCGACCCGCCGGTCGATGCCTCCCTGCGCGACGGCGTGCTCGCGCTGTGGGCCGATGTCTCCAATGCGGGCGGCGCCGTGGGCTTCGTACCGCCCGTGGCGCCCGAGGACATACGCCCCGAACTGGTCCGGCACCTGGTGGCGATGGCCGAGGGCCGGACGCGGCTCCTGGTCGGGTACGACGATCAGGGTGCCGTCGCCGCGACCGCCTTCCTCACGTACAACACGCACCGCCTGATGGGGCACTGGATCTGGATCTACACGGTGATGGTGCACCCCCGTCACCAGGGCAAGGGCTACGGCCGTGACCTGATGGCGGCCGCCGCCGACGCGGCCCGCGGCTTCGACGGCATCGAGGGCATACGGCTCACCTGCCGCGGCGGCACCGGCGCCGACCGGTTCTACGCCGCCTGCGGCTACAAGGAGGTCGGCCGGGTCCCCGGCGCGATCCGCGCGGGAGCCGATGACTTCCGTGACGACGTCACGATGTGGCTCCCCCTGAACTGGCCCACCCGTCGCCCGGCCACCACCCCTCAATGAGGCCCTGCGGGCCGCCCCCATATCCGGACGTGTTTCACTGGTCGGGCTGGACCGGACGGAGTCCGGACGTACGAGCTGAGAGAAGAGGCGAGCCGCGTGGCACCGAAGCCGAGCGCCACCATCCGCTACACCCTGATGCGCCTGGGCATCTTCGTCGGCTGCTTCCTCGCGATCTGGGGCCTGGTCTACGTGGGCGTGCTGCCCCGTGGCCTCGGGGAGTCCAACCTTCTGTGGGTGCTCGTCCTCGCCATCGTCGTCTCCGCGCCGCTCAGCTTCGTGCTCCTGCGCAAGCAGCGGGACGAGATGTCCGCGCAGATCGCGCCCAAGATCGACCGCGTCAAGGGCAACGCCAAGGACAAGCTGGCGGCCAACCGCGGCATGGAGGACGGCGCGTAGACCGCGTACGACATCCGTAACCCGTAAGACGCATACGAACGGCGCACACGTAAGACACGTGTAAGCCTCATCACACCTCCCGGGCGCCCCGGGGCCGGAGCAATCGCTCAAAGGCCCCGGGGCGCCTGGCAATTGAAGGCAGCGAGCCCGGGTGGGGCCGGATTTCGAACCCAAAGAAGCCCTTTGATGTCCTCAAAGTTGTAGTGTTAACGTACTTCGCATGAAGACAGCAGCCGCGCCCTCACACGCCACGAGCGTCCCGCTCGTCGCGCGCCTGCACGTCGATCTCTGCCGCTGCATGTCCGCGGCCTGTTGCCGCCTCTGAAGAGCGACATCACAATGCAGCGGTGCCGCGCCGTTTCCCGCGGCCGCCGCTCCACGCAAGTCCTGTGCGCCATCCGCGTAAGTCCAACCCCGCGCGTCTTCACTGGAGTGTGTCCGTGTCCGCGAATACCGCGTCCACCACCACCGGAAAGCCAGCTGGTTCTCCGATATCCCGAATCCCCAAGATCCCCTTCTGGGCCCAGATCCTCGCCGGTCTGGTGCTCGGTGTCCTGCTCGGCTGGCTGGCCCGCAGCCAGGACGTGTCCTGGCTGGTCACCACCCTCGACAAGGTCGGCCAGACCTTCGTCCAGCTCCTGAAGCTGGCGGTCGCGCCGCTCGTCTTCTTCGCCATCCTGGTGTCGATCACCAATCTGCGTAAGGTCAACAACGCCGCGCGCCTGGCGACCCGCACCCTGCTCTGGTTCATGATCACCTCGCTGATCGCGGTGGTCATCGGCCTCGCCATCGGCCTGCTCACGAACCCCGGCGCGGGCACCGGCCTGACCCCCAAGGACGGCGCGAAGCCGGACGAGGCGGGCTCCTGGATCGACTTCCTGACCGGCATCATCCCGACCGATGTCATCACGCCGTTCACGCAGCTCAACGTCCTGCAGATCGTCTTCATGGCCGCCGTCGCCGGTATCGCCGTCCTGAAGATCGGGGACGCCGCCAAGCCGATCCTCACGCTCAGTGAGTCGGTCCTGAAGCTGCTCCAGAAGGCCCTGTGGTGGGTCATCAAGCTCTCCCCGATCGGCACCGTCGGCCTCATCGGCTTCGCCATCGCCGACTACGGCTGGAACCTGATCAGCAAGTACGCCACGTTCACCGCGGACATCTACATCGGCTGCGCCCTGGTGATGTTCGGCGTCTACCCGCTGCTGCTCGCGCTCGTCGCCAAGGTCAACCCGGTGCAGTTCTTCAAGGGCGCCTGGCCCGCGATCCAGCTGGCCTTCGTCTCCCGCTCCTCGGTCGGCACCATGCCGCTGACCCAGAAGGTCACCGAGCGCCTCGGTGTGCCGAAGGAGTACACGTCCTTCGCGGTGCCGTTCGGCGCCACGACCAAGATGGACGGCTGCGCCGCGATCTACCCGGCGATCGCCGCGATCTTCGTCGCGCAGATCTTCGACGTGCCGATGGGCATCCGTGAGTACGTCCTGATCGCCTTCGTCTCGGTGATCGGCTCGGCGGCCACGGCCGGTCTGACCGGGGCCACGGTCATGCTGACCCTGACCCTCTCCACCCTCGGCCTGCCGAT
Organism: Streptomyces sp. NPDC002851; assembly: GCF_053591935.1. Taxonomy (NCBI): domain Bacteria; kingdom Bacillati; phylum Actinomycetota; class Actinomycetes; order Kitasatosporales; family Streptomycetaceae; genus Streptomyces; species Streptomyces sp. NPDC002851. The sequence continues at coordinate 56,294 of NZ_JBSFUT010000027.1, forward strand.
GGAGGGCGTCGGCCTGCTCCTCGCCATCGACCCGATCCTGGACATGATGCGGACCGCCACCAACGTGGCCGGTCAGGCGCTGATCCCGGTGATCGTCGCGGCCCGCGAGAACATCCTGGACAAGGAGGCGTACGACTCGGCCTCCGCGTCCCCGATCGACGAGCCGGACGCGGACGCGGACGCGGAGCGGGAGCCCGAGGCAGTGCCCGTGGCTGCCTGACGCCTCGGTCGTCTCGTACGCCGGACGTGCCCCGCACCGCCCTTCGGTGCGGGGCACGTCCGTGTTTTCCCCGGCTCGGTCAGGCCGGGGTCAGTTCGGGGGCGGCGTCAGTCCCACGTGTAGCCGTCTCCGAAGTTGAGGGTGTGCTCGAGCACGTCCTCCATCGGGTCGTCGATCTGGCCCGTGTTGATCAACGCGACCACGGGACCATTGTGCGAGTCACGGTGGGTTTCATCGGCCTGTGCCGTGCCGGGGGCCGTCAGGGCGACGGCCACGGCCGCCGTGGTCGTGACCAGGGTCTCGCGACACAGCCTGCGTGCCCAACGTCCGTTCACAGCATGCTCCTTGAGGGCTGAGGCGGAGGGAACGCACCGTTCCCACGTGCTCGCCCGGTCCAACACGCGGCATCATCACGGAGTCACCGACGAGCATACGAACGTGTTAACCGTCTGTCGTGCCGGTTGCCGGTTGCCGGTTGCCGGTTGCCGGTTGCCGGTTGCCGGGGTCCGGGTCCCGGTGCCGGGGCCGGGGCCGGGCGCGGGGTTGTCGGGGGCCGTAGGCTTACCGCTGGGTAAGACGTGATTTCGGGGAGGGCGGCCTGGCGTGGGTGCTGCGAAGGGCAAGCGGATGCCGCGTGCTGTGCGGGAGCAGCAGATGCTGGACGCGGCGGTGCGGACGTTCGGGCAGCGCGGCTACCGGGCCGCGTCGATGGACGAGATAGCGGAGCTCGCGGGGGTGTCCAAGCCGCTGGTCTATCTGTACCTGAACTCCAAGGAAGACCTCTTCACGGCGTGCATCCGGCGCGAGGCCGCCGCGCTCGTCGCGGCGGTGCGGGACGGTGTGATCCCCGACGGGCCCGCGGACCAGCAACTCTGGGCCGGGCTACGCGCGTTCTTCACGCACACCGCCGAGCACCCGGACGGCTGGGCGGTGCTGCACAGCCAGGCGCGCACCCAGGGCGAGCCGTTCGCCCGCGAAGTCGCCGCGATGCGCGAGGAGATCGTCGCGTTCGTGACGCTGCTCATAGCCGAGGCCGCACGGGAGGCGCACCACAACCCCTCGCTGCCCGAGCGGGAGGTCGCCGGGCTCGCCGAGGCCCTGGTGGGCGCCGCGGAGGCGCTCGCGGTGTGGGCGAACACCACGGAGGGCGTCTCGGCGAAGGAGGCGGCGGCGACGCTGATGAACTTCGCCTGGGCGGGGCTCGGGAATTTGATGTATGGGAAGCCCTGGTCGCCGCCCAAGTGACGGCACGGCGTCGCTCACGACGCTCACGGCGCGGGTGCCGTCATGGTGCGAGGGCCGTCACCTCGCCGCTCACGTGCAGTTTCTCCGGGCGCCTGGCGTCCCGTAGCTCGAAGCGCCCATGCTTGGCGGCGTACGTCACCCGGCCCGGCAGGAACACCGGGGCCCTGAAGTCGGCCCGCACCCGGACCCGTTCCTGTGCTCCGTACTCCGCCAGGCAGCGGGCCACCGTCCACATGCCGTGGGCGATGGCGCGCGGGAAGCCGAAGGCGCGGGCCGTCAGCGGGTGCAGGTGGATCGGGTTGCGGTCGCCGGAGGCGGCGCCGTAGCGGCGGCCGAGGTCGGTGGGCAGGCGCCACTCCGTGAGGGTGGGGAGTTCCGGCTCCTCGCCGCCGTCGTTTTCCGGCTCCACAGAAGGAGCGGCCGATTCGGACGTACGGCTGTGCCGGGCCAAGTAGGTGCTGCGTGACTCCCAGACCGGCTCGCCGTCGAGCTCCGCCCGCGTCAGCACCACCGCTTCCGTGCCGCGGCGGTGGGGCCGCAACTCCTCGGCGTACACCGTCAGTTCGAGCTCCGCGTCGGCCGGAAGCGCACGGGATTGTTCGATCTCGATCGACGTATGGACCAGGCCGAGCAGCGGGAGCGGGAAGTCCCGGGCCGCCATCAGGCGCATGGCGAGCGGGAAGCCCATGACATGCGGATACGTCACCGGGAGCACGGCGTCGGCCGAGGGCCCCCGGGTGAAGCCGCAGACCTGCCGGTACGCGTCGAGCCGGTCCGCACGCGCGCGTGCGCCCGGAAGGACGAGCCGCGTCCCCGGGGCCGTCGCGTCCGGCCGTACCCGCTTGAGCGGGGAGAGCAGGGCGCCCCGGGCGAGCAGCGGCACGAGGCCGGGCGCGGCGGCAAGGCGTATGTCCGTCATGGTCAGGCCCCCAACAGGCTCTGCCCGCAGACGCGGATGACCTGGCCGTTGACGCCGCCGGACGCCGGGTGCGCGAACCAGGCCGTGGTCTCGGCGACGTCGACCGGAAGGCCGCCCTGCGCGAGGGAGTTCATCCGGCGGCCCGCCTCGCGGATGAGGAACGGCACCGCGGCCGTCATCTTCGTCTCGATGAAGCCGGGCGCGACCGCGTTGACGGTGACGCCGTGCTCCGCGAGCGCGCGCGGGGCCAGCGAGCGGACCAGGCCGATGATGCCCGCCTTGGACGCGGCGTAGTTGGTCTGCCCGGCGTTGCCCGCGATGCCGCTGATGGAGGCGGTGGCCACGATACGGCCGCCGCGGTGCAGCGTGCCCGCCTTGAGCAGCGCGTCCGTGGTGCGCAGCACGCTCGCGAGGTTGACGTCCAGGACCGAACTCCAGCGTTCCGCGGGCATGTTGGCGAGCCGTCGGTCGCGGGTGATCCCGGCGTTGTGCACAAGGACGTCCAGGCCGTCCGGGAGCGCGGCGCTGATCCGATCGCCCGCGTCGTCCGCGGTGATGTCGAGCGGCAGGGCGGTGCCGCCGAGCCGGTCGGCCACCTTGGCGAGGTCGGCCTGGGCCGCGGGCACGTCCAGGGCCACGACATGCGCCCCGTCCCGGGCGAGCGTCGCCGCGACCGCCTCTCCGATGCCGCGCGCGGCACCGGTGACCAGGGCGGTGCGCCCGGCGAGCGGACGGGCAGCATAGCCCCGGCGGCCGTCGGGGTCAGTCGTCGAGGCGACGGCTTCGTCTGCGAGCTCGATCAACTGGCCGCTGACGTAGGCCGACTTGGGCGAGAGCAGAAACCGCAGCGTGGACTCCGCGGCCGTGGCCGACGCGGTGCGCACCAGGGTGGCCGTGCGCCCCTTGCCGAGCTCCTTGCCGAGCGAGCGGACGAACCCCTCAAGGGCCTGCTGCGCCGCGCTCTGGTGGTGGTCGGCCGGGTCGAGCGGCGCGCCGAGCACCACCACGCGCCCGGACGTCGCGACCGACCGCACCACCGGATGCAGCGCCGCGTGCACCCCGGCGAGCCCGGCCACATCCGTCACCCCGGTGGCGTCGAGGACGACGGCCGCGGGGCGCTCGGAGCCCGGGGCGAGCCCGGTGCGGGCCAGCACGTCGGTGAGGCCGGGCACCGCCGACGTACCGGCCGTCAGATGCAGCAACGGTCCGTCCAGGGTGGGCTGTTCGGGGGTCCAGCGGCGCAGCCTGGCCGGTTGCGGCAGGCCGAGTCTGCGGGTCAGAAAGCGGCCGGGCGCGGTGCCGGTGAAGTGCAGATAGCGGTCGGCCATTGTCCAACTCCCAGCTCGGTCGTAAATTTACTTTCGAGTAAGGTTACTCAGAGGTCAGGAGCTGGTCGAGATGGGTACGGAAATGAGCGGTGTTCGGCGCGTGGCCGTGATCGGAGGCAGCCGGATCCCGTTCGCGCGCTCCGACGGGCCGTATGCGACCGCCTCCAACCAAGAGATGCTGACCGCGGCCCTGAACGGCCTGGTCGACCGGTACGGTCTGCGCGGCGAGCGGGTCGGCGAGTTCGTCGCGGGCGCGGTCCTCAAGCACAGCCGGGACTTCAACCTCGCGCGCGAGACCCTGCTCGGCTCCGCGCTCGACCCGCGCACCCCCGCGTACGACATCCAACAGGCCTGCGGCACCGGCCTACAGGCGGTCATCGCCGCCGCCAACAAGATCGCGCTCGGGCAGTTGGACAGCGCGATCGCGGGCGGCGCGGACACCGCGAGCGACGCGCCGCTCGGCGTGAACGACAAGCTCCGGAAGATCCTGCTCGAGGCCCGGCGCGCCAAGTCCACGGGGGCCCGCCTCAAGGCCCTGGCCAAGGTCAGGCCCGGCCACCTCGTGCCGGACATCCCGCGCAACGCCGAGCCGCGCACCCATCTGTCGATGGGCGAGCACGCGGCGGTCACCGCGCGGGAGTGGGGCATCGCGCGCGAGGCGCAGGACGAGCTGGCGGCCACCAGCCATCAGCGGCTCGCGGCGGCGTACGAACGGGGCTTCCTGGACGACCTCGTGGTGCCGTTCCGCGGCCTAGAGCGGGACCAGAACCTGCGGCCCGGTTCGACGCCCGACCAACTCGCCGCCCTGAAGCCGGTGTTCGGGCTCGACGGGCCCGACCCGACGATGACGGCCGGTAATTCGACGCCGCTGACCGACGGGGCGGCCACGGTGCTGCTCGCCGACGAGGAGTGGGCGGCCGGGCGCGGGCTCAACCCGCTGGCGTATCTGACGTATTGCGAGACCGCGGCCGTGGACTTCGTGCACGGGGACGTGACCGGGGCCGCCGGGGGCGACGGACTGCTCATGGCACCCGCGTACGCCGTACCGCGTCTGCTCGAACGGGCCGGGATCCGCGGCCTCGACGCCTTCGACCTGATCGAGGTCCACGAGGCCTTCGCCTCCCAGGTGTTGGCGACCCTCGCGGCCTGGGAGAAGGCCGGGCTCGGCACGGTCGACCGGGCGCGCCTGAACGTGGCGGGGTCGTCGCTCGCGACGGGACATCCGTTCGCGGCGACCGGGGCCCGCATCGTGGCGACGCTGGCGAAGCTGCTTGCGGAGGCGGAGCCGGGGGCCCGGGGGTTGATCTCGATCTGTGCGGCCGGTGGGCAGGGGGTGACGGCGATCCTCGAGCGGGCGTGAGGTCCGGCGCTTACCGTCCGTGAGAACAGGCGAGATGGCCACGGCAGCCCTATCGTGAGGCGAAGGGGCACCTCATGGAGGGTTGCCATGCGCACACGTCGTGTGATTGCCGGGGCCGCCGTCCTGGCGCTGGTCGGCGCGGGAGCGCCGACGTCGGCCATGGAGAGGGTCGCGGAGCGTGACCGCGGCGACAAGCAGCCGGATCTCACCCGCTTCTACGGGCAGAAGATCTCCTGGGGCAAGTGCGACGACGTGCTCGACGCCATGGATGTGCCGAAGGACATGACCTGCGGGCAGGTCACGGTCCCCCTCGACTACGCGAACCCCAAGAAGGGCACCGTCGACCTCGTCCTGAACCGGATCCCGGCCTCCGGCAAGAAGCGCGGCTCCCTGCTTGTGAACTTCGGTGGGCCCGGCGGCGCGGGCGTGGCCGGACTCGCCGGGATGGAGCGGAACTTCGACTCGCTCACCGAGGGGTACGACGTCATCGGCTTCGACCCGCGCGGGGTGGGCCAGAGTTCGCCGGTCACCTGCGGCGAGGGCGTCGACGACGACGAGCTCCAGGGCAGCGGCACGGACCAGGACAGCGGGGCCTTCGAGATCGAACGGCTCAAGAAGCAGTACGAGATCTGCAAGAAGTACTCCGGACCGGTCCTGGAACACATCGGTACGGTCAATGTCTCGCGTGATCTGGATGTGATGCGTCAGGTACTCGGCGACGACAAGCTGAACTATCTCGGCTTCTCGTACGGGACCCGGCTCGGGGCGGTGTACGCGGCCCAATTCCCGCACAAGGTGGGCCGGATGGTGCTCGACGGCGTGGACACGCTGACCGAGCCGATGCCCGAGCAGCAGCGGGTCTCCGCCGCGGGCCAGCAGACCGCCCTGGACAACTTCGTCACCTGGTGCTCGGCGAACGGGGGTTGCGTCCTCGGCAGCAACTCCCGGGACGCGAAGGAGAATGTGCGCAAGCTGATCGACCAGCTCAACGACCGGCCGATCACTCTCGGCGAGGGCGCGGTGTACGACGGCGACGCCCTGGTCGGCGCGCTCGGCTCGGCCCTCTACCAACGGAGCGCCTGGCCCTATCTGTCCCAGGCGCTCAGCAACGTGGTGGAGGACCGGGACCCGCGCGCGCTGCTCCGCCTCCAGGGCGCACAGATCCCGCCACCCGATGACGATGCGGCCGATTCGTCCGGTACCGAGTCCTCCGGCGTGGGGGCTTCCGGCGAGAGGTCTTCCGGTGAGAGCGTGACGGGCGCCGCGCGGAAGGCCCGTGATGCCGGTGACCCACCCCTCAAGCAGTCCCAAGTGCCCGTGGACAACGAGGACACCGCGCTCATCGCGGTGAACTGCGCCGATGACCCCGACCGCCTCACCGCCGCGCAGCTCGACGACGAGAAGTGGGGCGAGCAGCTCTTCCAGGAATTCACCGAGGCGTCCCCGGTGTTCGGGCCATCGCGGCTCTTCACCGTGCTGATGTGCGCGGGCCAGCCCAAGGGCACCGACTACATCCGAAAGATCCGGAACGTGGACACCGACTCGCGGTTCCTGCTCGTCGGCACCCGCGGCGACCCGGCCACGCCGTACCAGTGGGCCGTCGAGACCCAGAAGCGCCTCGGTTCGCAGGCCGTTCTCCTGGACAACCAGGGCGAGGGCCATGGCGCGTATCTCGCGTCGAAGTGCGTGCAGCAGAAGGTGGACGAGTATCTGCTCTACGGCAGGGGCCTCGCGCGGAACACCCTGTACTGCCCGGAGGAATGACCCAGGTGCCCGGGCCTGTGTCGGAAGTCCCGCCCCAGGAGGGGACCCGGCGCCCTCCCGCGAGAGGAGCGCGCCGGGCCGGGCCTCTTACGGTCACTCAGCGCACGTACCGTCCGTCGGCTCATCGGCGAACCGGCCCGCCAGCCAGTTCTGCACCGCCGCCGCCTCCGTGATCACTCCGGACACATGCTCGCCCACCGCGATCCCGCTCCAGGTGACATTGGAGCCCGCGGCACACCAGTCGTCGCGCAGGCCCGTGCCGAGCTCGTACGGGATCAACTCGTCGGCGACCGCGTGGTACAGGTACACCGGGTGGTCCGGCGTGCGGGTGCCGAGGTCGGACTCGGCGAGCCGCCGCTGCCACGCCGCCGTCTCCAGGGGATTGCTCGTCGTCACATCGGAGATCTTCTTGAACGCGCCCACGGTCGTGTCGGCGGCGACGCAGTTGTTCCGGAAGTACTCGATCAACTTCTTGCCGCGCGGGTTCAGATACGACTCCAGGTCAAGGTCGGGGAAGGCGGCGTCCTGCCCGGCGGCCGCCATGAACAGGAGCCCGGCCCCGTACGACCCGTCGTGCACCGGCGCGAGCGTGGCCAACTTGGCGGGGACGCCGCCGGTCGCCGTGCCCTTGACGTTCAGCTCGGGCGCGTACGACTTCTTCAACTCGGCCGCCCAGCTGGCGGCCTGGCCGCCCTGCGAGTAGCCCATGATGCCGATCGGGCTGTCCGCGGTGATCCCGGACTCGGCGGCGGCCGGGATGCGCTGCGCGGCGCGCGCCATGTCGAGCATGGCGTGCCCGGCGGACCTCCCGGCCGTATAAGTGTGGTCGCCGGGGGTGCCGAGCCCCTCGTAGTCGGTGACCGCGACGGCCCAGCCGCGCCAGGTGAGTTGCTGGATCAGATTGGCCTCCAGGGCGGTGCCCTGGGGGAAGTTGGCGCTCGGGGCACATGAGTCGCCGAGTCCTACGGTGCCGACGGCATAGGTGATCAGCGGGCGCGGGCCCTTCTTGCCGTCCTGCGGGACGATCACGGTGCCGGAGACCACGTTGGCCTCGTCGGTGGCGCTGGTGGAGCGGTACTCGACCTTCCACGCCTTGGTGGCGGTGGGCTGGCCGGGCAGCGGGTGGAAGGCGGAGTCGGCGACGCTCACGACGTCGCCGGGGTCGGTGGCCCGCCCGGCGGCCTGGGCCGGGGCGGTGACGGCGGGCAGCGCGGCGGCGAGGGCCACCGCGGCGAGCACTCCGCCCAGGCGTTTGGGCATACGGATGTGCATGCGGCTCTCCCAACTGTCCTGAATGACAGGGCTGGTTGAGGGTGGGGGTCGAGGTGGGGGCCTCTGGGAGCTGAGCCCCGCTGTTCGATGGGGCTGAGGTAGTGGGAGGACCGTAGTGACCCGCGAGTAAGGTCCGGCCTGACCGGAGAGCTCAGCTTTGCTGACCGTAGGTCTCAACCGTGGTCTCAGCCGTGGTCTCAATCGTGGTCTCAACCGTGTCTGTGCCGTCCCCGCCGCCGCGCATCCGGTACGCCCCCGGGGTCGTCCCCGTCCACCGCCGGAAGGCCCGGTGGAACGCCGTGTCCTCGGAGAACCCGAGCCGGGCCGCGAGCGCCGCGATCGGCTCCCGGCCCTCGGCGAGCCCGGCGATCGCCGCGTCCCGCCGCACGCTGTCCTTGACCTCCGTGTACGAGGTGCCCTCCGCGGCGAGCCGCCGCCGCAGCGTCGCCGGGCTGACCGCGAGCCGCGCCGCGATGTCCCCCAGATCCGGTAGCCGTGGCGCGTCACCGAGGGCCCGGACGAGCCCGCGCCGCACCTGCTCGGCCACCGTGGTGCCGTACGCGCGCCGGCTGAGCAGCTCGAAAGGGGCCCTGCGGAGCATCGCGTCGAGCTCGGACTCGTCCCGTACCAGCGGCGCGGCCAGCCAGCGCGGGTCGAAACCGGCCCCGGTCCGCGCGGCCCCGAAGCGCACCGGGCAGCCGAAGAGCGCCTCGTACTCGTCCTGGCGCGGCGGTGGGGGACAGGCGAACTCCGCCCAGCGCAGCGGGATACGGCGGCCGACCAGCCAACTGCACAGCCGGTGCCAGATGATCATCAAGCACTCGGCGGTGAAGCGGGCTTCGTCGACGGCTCGGGGGAGCTCGCTGCGGACCGTGAAGACGGCCTCGCCGGGCCCGCGCTCCAGGGCAAGGTCGGGTCCGCCGGGGAACAGGCGGTAGAAGGTGGCCGCACGCTCGACGGCCGCGCCCAGGTCCCGGCAGCCCAGCGAGGCGTGGCACATCATCGCGAACGTCCCGGGGCGACTGACCTCCGTGCCGAGCCCCAGAAACTCGTCCTGCGTGGCCCGGTAAAGCGCCCGGAAGAGCCGGGCGAACTGGGCCGGCGTGACCCGGGCCCGGTCGTCGCCGAGCAGCAGCGGCGGGATCTGCGCGGCCTGGAGCAGCGGCACGGTGTCGAGGCCGCGCCGCTCGGCACCGCGCAGCACCGACCGCACACGGTGCACGGTGATCGTCCGCCTCGACATCCACCTGACGTTAGCCGGGGCCTGTATCCGGCGGTAGCGGGCCGATATCGGGTGGTGGCCGGAGAAAGCGCAGAAATCGCACCGGAAAGGACGCCGGAAGAGGCGCTGGAAGAGGCGCCGAAAAGGGCGCCGGAAAGGGCAGGAGCCCCACACCCTCGCCGAAGCGAGGGAGCGGGGCTCCTTGGGTACTGCTCTAGGATTCTCGGATCAGAGTCCGGAGTTCCAGGTCAGTGCGGGGTGACGTTCTCCGCCTGCGGGCCCTTCGGGCCCTGCGTGACGTCGAAGGACACTACCTGGTTCTCCTCGAGCGAGCGGAAACCGTTCGCGTTGATCGCGGAGTAGTGGACGAAGACATCCGGGCCGCCGCCTTCCTGGGCAATGAAGCCAAAGCCCTTTTCAGCGTTGAACCACTTCACGGTTCCGGTAGCCATAAAAGCCCTCCTATGGGCTCAAAGGGTCGCCCTGCTCCAGAACCCCACGAGTGCAACAACAAACGCAAAAGTCTGAAAACGACGAGAGCCCGCGGTCACATGCTCCGCAGGCTCTGTACTGCAAGGGAAACCAAACTGCAACTTGCGTTGAGCCTAGCACGGGGGTACCCCCCCGGGATAGAGGGCAAGATCATGTCACCCGAATGTTTGAAGTTCCTGGTCGAAAGATTGACGCGGTGCCGGCCGTGGAGTTAACCGGGTGCGACACGGCCCTGAACGGTACCCCGGGGCAACCGATCGGCCGGCGGGGGCTAGCCTCGCGATGTGGACAATTCTCCCCGCAGCCGCCCGCGCGTCGGGCACATCCAGTTCCTGAACTGCCTGCCCCTCTACTGGGGGCTCGCGCGCACCGGAACGCTGCTCGACCTGGAGCTGACGAAGGACACCCCGGAAAAGCTCAGCGAGCGACTAGTCACCGGCGATCTGGACATCGCTCCGATCACCCTCGTGGAGTTCCTGAAGCACGCCGATCAGCTGGTCGCCCTGCCGGACATCGCCGTCGGCTGCGACGGCCCCGTGATGTCCTGCGTCATCGTCTCGCAGCTGCCGCTCGACCGGCTCGACGGCGCCCGGGTCGCCCTGGGCTCCACCTCGCGCACGTCGGTACGCCTGGCGCAGCTGCTGCTCGCCGAGCGCGTCGGTGTCGCGCCGGACTACTACACCTGCCCGCCGGATCTCGGTCTGATGATGCGCGAGGCCGAGGCGGCGGTCCTGATCGGGGACGCGGCGCTGCGGGCCAATCTGCACGACGGGCCGCGGCTCGGCCTCCAGGTGCACGACCTGGGGCAGCTGTGGAAGGAGTGGACGGGCCTGCCGTTCGTCTTCGCCGTCTGGGCGGTCCGGCGCGACTATCTGGAGCGCGAGCCCGAGGTCGTACGCAAGGTGCACGAGGCGTTTCTGGCGTCCCGGGATCTGTCCCTCGAGGAGGTCACCAAGGTGGCCGAGCAGGCCGCGCGCTGGGAGTCCTTCGACGCCGGGGTCCTGGAGCGCTACTTCACCACGCTCGACTTCCGCTTCGGCGCGCAGCAGCTCGCCGGGGTGCGGGAGTTCGCCCGCCGGGTCGGCCCGACGACCGGGTTCGCGGCGGACGTACGGGTGGATCTTCTGGAGCCGTGACCGGCCGCGTACCGGAGTGACCGGCTGCGAACAGGGCTAGTGACCGGCTGTGAACAGGGCTGTGGCCCCGGGAGTCAGGGTTCTCCCGGGGCCACAGGTCTGGCGGGGGCGTCGGCGCTGGGGTCAGGGTGCTGGGGTCAGGGCGCTGGGGTCAGGCGGTCGGGGTCGGGCCGAGCATGCGCTTGCTGATCCACTGGAGTGGGCCGTCGCCGAGGGACTTGGCGTACTGCCGTCCGCTGTGCTCGCCGTTCTGGATCATGAACAGCTGGGTCTTGATCGGGCCCTTGCCGTACTTCTGTAGGAAGTTCTTGGTGGTCGCCTGGCCGGACTCCTTGGTGCCCAGCATGATCGAGATGTTGACCTCGGGGCCGCCCTTCTTGATGAGGTCGGCGGCGAGCTTCTCCGGGTTGTTCGCCTGGCGCTCCTTCTCGTGGCCCTGCCAGAGCGGCGAGTCGGGGCGGGTGTCGGGGCCTCCGGCGACCACGGAGCGGAACTTGTCCGGGTGCTGAAGGACCATCTTCATGCCGACGTAGCCGCCGGACGACGAGCCGAAGAAGCCCCAGCCGCGCGGGTCCTTGAAGGTACGGAAGTTCTCCTTGACCAACTCGGGGACGTCCTGCGCCATCCAGGTGCCCATCTTCGGCTGGCCCGGTATGTCGCTGCCGTCGTAGTACTTGTCGTTGGACGCGTTGAGCACCGGCATCACGACGACGAACGGCAGCGATCGGCCCTCGTCGGCGAACTTCTGGATGTTCTCCTGGAGTTTCAGGTCGCCGCCGAACCAGTAGTTGGTCGGGTAGCCGTGGCTGCCGGGCAGTGCGATCAGGACCGGGAACGCGCTCTTCTCGTACTTCTTGTCGTAGTACTGCTTCGGCGCCCAGACCCAGACCTTGCCCTCGAAGCCGGACTTCTTGCCCTTGAGCGTGGTGACGCCCACGGTCGTACCGTTGTCGAGGGTCCGCTGGGTCTCGAACTGCCGTGGGTTCGTGGGCAGTTGTACGCCGTCGGCCGCGGGCTCGGCGGCGTGCGAGCCCCGCTGGGTCTGCCGGCTCTGGTCGGTGCTGCCGTAACTGACCGGGTCGCCCTGGCTGGAGCAGGCCGTGGCCAGGAGGGCCGGGGTGAGGGCGAGGGCCGCGATCAGGGCGGCGGCCGGGCGCTTCCTGCGGGCTCCGGTACGGCGCGTCATGGGTGCTCCGGAAAATGGGGACGGATAAGGGTATTTCCGGACATGAAGAGGGAGTTGGGGCGGTACGGGTTCCCGGGGTACCCGAGTGATCCCGGCCACGCCCGCCGTAGGCTGCTGTGCGGCGCCCCGCACCGTCGTAGGTCGTACGTCGTACGGGGAGAAGTCCGACGCAGTTCCGGGGGTCCCGGGGGGAGAGGTCCTGATGCAGCCGCTCGAAGCGGGCGAGCCCGCCGTCGTCGGCCCCTATCGGCTGCTCGGCCGGCTCGGGGCGGGCGGAATGGGCCGGGTCTATCTGGGGCGCAGCTCCGGCGGCCGTACCGTCGCGATCAAGGTCGTCCACCCGCACTTCGCGCTCGACGAGGAGTTCCGGGCGCGTTTCCGGCGCGAGGTCGAGGCCGCGCGGCGGGTCGGCGGCGCCTGGACGGCACCGGTCCTCGACGCCGACCCGGAGGCATCCATTCCGTGGGTGGCGACCGGCTATGTGGCCGGTCCCTCGCTCACGCAGGCGGTCGGCGAGCGGGGCGCGCTGCCCGCGCTTCCCGAGCATGCGGTACGGGTCCTGGGCGCCGGACTCGCCGAGGCGCTGTCGGCGGTGCACGGGCTCGGCCTGGTCCACCGCGACGTCAAGCCGTCCAATGTGCTGCTCGCGCTCGACGGGCCGCGCCTGATCGACTTCGGTATCGCGCGGGCCACGGACGGCACCGCCTCGCTGACCGCGTCCGGCGTCTCGATCGGCTCGCCCGGCTATATGGCGCCGGAGCAGATCCTCGGCAAGGGCGTCACCGGCGCGGCCGACGTCTTCTCGCTGGGCGCCGTGCTCGCGTACGCGGCGACCGGGGGCTCGCCCTTCCCCGGGGACTCGTCGGCGGCGCTGCTCTACAAGGTCGTCCACGAGGAACCCGAACTGACCTTGGCGGAGGGCGAGTTGCGGGACCTGGTGGCCGCCTGCCTGGCCAAGGATCCGGCCGCCCGGCCCGCCCCGGACGAGGTGGCCCGACGGCTCGCGCCCGCGGGCGCCGCCGCGCTCGCGTCGTCCGGGTGGCTGCCGGGGCCGCTGGTGGAGCAGGTCAGCCGGAGCGCGGTGGCGCTGCTCGACCTGGAGGCCGGGGAGCAGGAGCCTTCGGGCTCGGGGCCGGTGCCGTTCACGCATCGGGCGGTGGCGCCGCCCCCGCCTTCGGTTCCGCCCGGCCCTTCTACTGTTCCGCCCGGTGTGCCCGCGGCTCCATCGGCTCCTCCTTCTGTGGCTCCGTCCCCGGGATGGGCGGCCGATCCCGCGTATACGCCTACGGGACCGAGCACGCCGAGCACCGGCCCGGGCAGCGGCCAGGGCACCGGCCCGAGCACCGGCGCGGAGCAGGCCGAGACCGCTCCCGGGTCCGGCCGTGGCCGGGTCTCGCTGTCCGTGGCCGCCGGGACCGCCGCCACGGAGAACGGCCGGGGTCGGCGCCTGACCTGCACGGTGGCGCTCGCGGTGGCCGGAGCCCTGGCCGCGGTCACCTTCGGCTCGGCCTTCATGCTCGGGCTCCTTCCCGGCGGCGGGAGCGGCCAGGACCACGGCGGCGCCGCGACGCCCCCGCCCGCCGGGGACACGGAACAGAAGCCGGACGCCGCCATCCCGAAGCGCTACCTGGGCACCTGGGAGGGCAAGGCCGAGGCCCTGGGCGGCGCGCTCCCCGCGGGGACGGTCAAGGTCGTGGTGCGGCAGGCCGCCGAGGGCGAGGAGTTCGGCACCGCGAGCATGACGGACGAGCTGGGCCTGAGCACCTGCACCGACATCCTGGTCCTGAAGAAGGCCACCAAGGACGAACTGCTCGCCACCGGCCGCCCGAAGACCAAGAACGACCCCCGCTGCACCAAAAATACCCACCCTGTGCGCCTGACCCCCGTCGGCGACGACCTGCGCTACGTCTCCGAGAACGACTCGGGCGGAAACCCCGAGGGACGGCTCTCCAAGAAGAAGTGAGCCACCGCAGGCGTAAGACACCACGGGAGTAAGACACAGCAGGCGTAAGACACCGCAGAGGTAAGGCACCGAAGGGCCTGTCAGGGGTCTGGCGTACGCTGGATCGGTCCGTCCAGCCATGGCGACGCCCATGGACAGAGCCTGCCGAAAGGGACGTCCCGGTGACCGAGAAGGCCGACCTTCAGTCCATTCTCGACCGCGCCGCCGAGGGGGGCCGGATCACGCCGGAAGAGGCCCTCGACCTCTACCGCTCCGCACCGCTGCACGCCCTCGGCCGGGCCGCCGACGCGGTGCGCAAGCGCAAGTACGCGGGCACGGAGCACATCGCGACGTACATCATCGAGCGGAACATCAACTACACCAACGTCTGCGTCACGGCCTGCAAGTTCTGCGCCTTCTACGCCGCGCCGAAGGACACCAAGAAGGGCTGGACGCGGGACCTGGACGACATCCTGCGCCGCTGCGCCGAGACCGTCGAACTCGGCGGTACGCAGGTCATGTTCCAGGGCGGCCACCACCCGGACTTCGGCGTCGAGTACTACGAGGAGCACTTCGCCGCCATCAAGAAGGAGTTCCCCCAGCTCGTCATCCACTCCCTCGGCGCCTCCGAGGTGGAGCACATGGCGCGGATCTCCAAGGTCTCGGTGGAGGAGGCGATCCAGCGGATCCACACCGCGGGCCTCGACTCCTTCGCGGGCGCCGGAGCCGAACTGCTTCCGGCGCGGCCGCGCAAGGCGATCGCCCCGCTCAAGGAGTCCGGCGAGCGCTGGCTGGAGATCATGGAGATCGCGCACGGGCTCGGCGTGGAGTCCACCTCGACGATGCTCATGGGTACGGGCGAGACCAACGCCGAGCGCATCGAGCACCTGCGGATGATCCGCGACGTACAGGACCGGACGGGTGGCTTCCGGGCCTTCATTCCGTACACGTACCAGCCCGAGAACAACCACCTCAAGGGCCGCACCCAGGCGACGATCTTCGAGTATCTGCGGATGATCGCGATCGGCCGGATCTTCCTCGACAACGTCGCGCACATCCAGGGCTCCTGGCTGACCACCGGCAAGGAGATCGGCCAGCTCTCGCTGCACTACGGCGCCGACGACCTGGGCTCGGTGATGCTGGAGGAGAACGTGGTGTCGTCGGCCGGTGCCAAGCACCGCTCCAACCTCCTCGAGATCATCGAGATGATCCGCAAGGCCGACCGCGTCCCGGCCCAGCGCTCGACGACGTACGAACACCTCGTGGTGCACGACGACCCGGCGAACGACCCGGTCGACGAGCGCGTCGCCTCGCACATCTCCTCCACCGCGATCGAGGGCGGCACGGCCCACCCCGAGCTCAAGCTCCTCGCCACCAACTGAGTCCGCCGTACCGACCACCCCGATCGAGCTGTCTGTGCTGACACTTCACGTCGCCGAGGCGTCCCCCGAGACGGCCGTCGTGGTCGACGGCGCGACCGTCGCTGCCGTCGGCCCCTACGAGGAGCTGGCCGCCGCCCACCCGCAGGCGCGGGTGCGGCGCTGGCCCGGCATCCTTACGCCCGGACTGCTCAACCCGTACGGCCCGGAGCTCCTCGAGGCGACGTACCACCCCGACCCGCGCGAGGCCGATACGTACGGCACCGCGCCGATCGGCGGGGAGCGGGGCCGCGAACTGCTGCGCGCCGACCCGGCGCGGCTCGGCGCGAGCGCCCGGCGCGGTGTGCAGCGGCTGCTTGCGCACGGCACGGTGGCGATCGCCGGTGAACTGCGGTCGCGGGCCGTCGTGGACGCGGTGCGGCGGGCGGGCCTTGCGGTGGGGCGGCGGCCGGACCGGCTGCCGGGCCCCGTGTCGCTGTCGCCCACGCCGCTGGTGCTGCTTCCCGGACTCACCGTGGGCGGCCCGGCCAGTTTCGCGGTGTTCGACGTGGCGGACCGCGCCGAGCTGGTCCGCCGCGGCGCCTCGACCTGCGTGGCGACCGTGATCGGCGGGCGGCTCGTGTACCGGCGGCGCTGAGCGGCGCTCGCTCAGTCCGCCACCGTCAGTCCGCCACCGTCAGTCCTCCACCGCGTACGCGCAGGCCACGATGGTGCCCTCCGGCGACTCCGACGGGCAGTCGAGATCCACGGGCACGGACGGCGACACCGACGGCGACGTGGATGTGGGCTCCGTACCGCCGGAACTCGGTTCGATGCTGTCGTCGGCGGACTCCGTCAGCGCCCACCCGCCGATCACCAGCACCACCCACACCCCGACAAGCCATTTCTTCACGGCGCACCCTCCCCGTCCTCGCGCCGCCACAGCGTATGCGGCCACGGGGCGCGTGGGACACCCTGCTTGAATGGGTGCGTGACCCGCGCCTCCCTGGACAAGCA
The DNA here is from genome assembly GCF_053591935.1 of Streptomyces sp. NPDC002851. Lineage (NCBI taxonomy): Bacteria > Bacillati > Actinomycetota > Actinomycetes > Kitasatosporales > Streptomycetaceae > Streptomyces > Streptomyces sp. NPDC002851. Next base: position 72,755 of record NZ_JBSFUT010000027.1, read on the forward strand.
GCCGCACGAAGTCGCCGAGATGTTCGACGACGTCGCCGAGAAGTACGACCTCACCAACGACGTCCTCTCCCTCGGCCAGGCCCGCCTCTGGCGCAAGGAGGTCGCCAAGGCGGTGGACGCCCGGCCCGCCCAGAAGATCCTCGACCTGGCCGCCGGAACCGCCACCTCCTCGCTGCCCTTCGCCCGGACCGGCGCGTACGTCGTGCCCTGCGACTTCTCCACCGGCATGCTCCGCGTCGGCAAGAAGCGCCACCCGCACCTGCCCTTCACGGCGGGCGACGCCACGCAGCTGCCCTTCGCGGACGACGTCTTCGACGCGGTCACCATCTCCTTCGGCCTGCGCAACGTGCAGGAGACCGACGCGGCGCTGCGCGAGCTGTACCGGGTGACCAAGCCCGGCGGCCGGGTCGTCATCTGCGAGTTCAGCCGCCCGACCTGGGCGCCGTTCCGTACCGTCTACACCGAGTACCTGATGCGCGCGCTGCCGCCGGTGGCCCGCGCGGTCTCCTCGAACCCGGACGCGTACGTCTATCTCGCCGAGTCGATCCGCACCTGGCCGGACCAGGCGGCGCTCGCGGGACGGCTCCAGGACGCGGCCTGGACCAAGGTGGCCTGGCGGAACCTGACCGGCGGCATCGTGGCCCTGCACCGAGGCTTCAAGGACCACTGAGCCGTGCGCGAAGAACACAAGGCACCGACCGACAAGGCCCCGATCGACTTCGCCGCCGTCCTGGACCGCATCGCCGACGAGGTCGCCGTGATGCCCGGCCGCGGCCGCCCCGCCGACTACATCCCCGCACTCGCCGGCGTCGACCCGGACCGCTTCGGCATGGCCGCCGCCACCGTCGACGGCACGGTGTACGGCGTGGGGGAGTGGCAGGCCCCGTTCTCCGCCCAGTCCCTCACCAAGGTCTTCACGCTCGCCCTCGTGCTCGCCCGGGAAGGCGCCGGGCTCTGGGAGCAGGTCGGCCGCGAGCCCTCCGGCAACCCGTTCAACTCCCTGGTCCAGCTGGAGTACGAAAACGGCATTCCGCGCAATCCGTTCATCAACGCGGGCGCCCTCGTCGTCACCGACCGGCTGCAGTCCCTCACCGGCGACGCCAGCGAGGACCTGCTCGCCTTCCTGCGCGAGGAGAGCGGCAACCCGGACCTCGACTTCGACCTGGAGGTCGCCGCCTCCGAGTCCGCCCACGGCGACCGGAACGCCGCGCTCGCGCACTTCATGGCCTCGTACGGCAATATCCGGCACCCCGTACCGACCCTGCTCGACCACTACTTCCGGCAGTGCTCGATCGAGATGAGCTGCGCCGATCTCGCCCTGGCGAGCGGCTTCCTGGCCCGGCACGGGCTGCTCGCGGACGGCTCCCGGCTGCTCTCGCGCAGCGAGGCCAAGCAGATCAACGCGGTGATGATGACCTGCGGGACGTACGACGCCGCGGGCAACTTCGCCTACCGCGTGGGCCTTCCGGGCAAGAGCGGCGTCGGCGGCGGCATCGTGGCCGTGGTGCCGGGCGTGTGCACGCTCTGTGTGTGGAGCCCGAGTCTGGACGAGCGCGGCAACTCGGTGGCGGGCGTGGCGGCGTTGGACCGGTTCACGACGCTGACGGGGCTTTCGGTCTTCTGACGTACGCGTACCAAACGCGCTGAGGTACGCGTACGGCCCTCACTGTCGTACGGCCGACGACACCGCCCAATCCGGCGCGGCGCCCGGTTCGTTGAGCTCCCGGCTCATCCCGCCGCGGGGCGGCCGGGGCGCCCTCGGCTCGCGTACCCCACCGTTGCCCTCGTCCTCGGGGCCGAACCAGAGGGTGACGACCGCGCCGCGCGGCACCTCGACGCCGGGCGACGGGTACTGGCGCACCACGTAGTCGGTGGCGAGGCGCGGGAATTCGGGCTCGTCCGGCGCCGCCAGGAGCAGCCCGCAGGCAGCAGCCTGCTCCCGTACGTCCATCGCCATCCGCCCGACGAACCTGGGCACACGCACCTCGGGCGTTCCAGACCAGCTACGCAAAGCCGTCACCCCCAGCCGTATCCGGCAGGGTAGACGCACCGGACCGCCACCGGAAGCCATCGCGCGGGTCAGCCGCTCGATCGGGCGTGCGGGGCGCAGACCTGGGCCCTGTCGTCAAACTCCCGCCTGCCGCGCGACGCTGGCTCGCACTCCCCCACTCTCGGCTTCGCTCGAGCGGGACCCCCAGCCGCGTTGCCGAATCGCCCACGTGACTCCGCCACGAGGGCGCTCCGGCGCCTTGCGATCGCCGCACCAGACTCCCCCACTCTCGGCTTCGCTCGAGCGGGAGGTGCCCCCGGCGCGGCCGCGCTCCGGGCGGCGACGGGAGTCTGACGACAGGACCTAGGGCCTGTGTCGGACGCGGGCCGGGCGCGGTCTCCCCGTCAGAGTCCGAGCCGGAAGCAGTGTCCCTTCTGTTGCGTCGTCGGCGTCATGAACGTCTCGCCGAGCCGCATCCCGAGCCGCTGGGTCACCGCGATGGAGCGTTCGTTGCGGGCGTTCACCATCGCCACCACCTCGCGCACGCCCGCCGAGCGCAGCCGGTCGAGGGTGATCCGGGCCGCCGCCGTGGCGTAACCGCGGCCCCAGGCCGCCCGGCCGAGCCGCCAGCCGATCTCGATCTCGCCGGTCGGGCCCCACTCGTGCGGCCACGGCTGCGCGCCCGTGAAGCCGAGCACCTGGTCGTCCTCGTCGAGCAGCGTCCACAGGCAGAAGCCGCGTTCCGCGTCGTGCTTGCGCTGTCGGGCCGTCAGCTCCTCGTACACGGAGAGCTCCGCCGACGTGCCGCCGTGGAACTCCATGACCTCCGGGTCGTCGAAGACCTGGTGCCAGGCGTACGCGTCCTCCTCGGTCGGGACCCGCAGCCGTATGGCAGGGAGTTGCTCGGCGGTCGGAGCGGTGCTCGGCGTCATACGGGGCAGCCCTTCGGATCCGTGAACAGTGGTCCCCATAGACTGCCCCTGTACAGAGCTGCTCGGCACGTGAGTTTGCCGACAGCCGAACTCCGAACCCGGAGGAGCACCCGCCGTGTCTGAGCCCCAGGCGTCCCAGGCCCTCTCCGAGCACACCGCTGACGTGATCGTCGTCGGGGCCGGACCCGCCGGTTCCACCACGGCGTACCACTTGGCCAAGGCCGGCCTCGACGTACTGCTCCTGGAGAAGACGGCGTTCCCGCGCGAGAAGGTCTGTGGCGACGGCCTCACGCCGCGCGCCACCAAGCAGCTCGTGTCGATGGGCATCGACATCTCCGAGGAGGCGGGCTGGCTGCGCAACAAGGGCCTCAGGATCATCGGCGGCGGCGTCCGGCTCCAGCTCGACTGGCCGGAGCTCGCCTCGTACCCGGACTACGGACTCGTGCGCAAGCGCGACGACTTCGACGAGCAGCTGGCCCGGCAGGCGCAGAAGGCGGGCGCCCGGCTGTACGAGCGGTGCAACGTCGGCGCCCCGGTCCTGGACGAGCGCACCGGCCGGGTCACCGGCGTGCAGGCCAAGCTCGGCGAGGAGAAGACTCCGGTCACCTTCCACGCCCCGCTCGTGGTCGCCGCCGACGGCAACTCCACGCGGCTCTCCCTCGCGATGGGCCTGCACCGCCGCGACGACCGTCCGATGGGCGTCGCGGTGCGCACGTACTTCACCTCGCCCCGGCACGAGGACGACTACCTGGAGTCCTGGCTCGAGCTGTGGGACCGCCGTGGCCCCGGCGAGGACCGGCTGCTTCCCGGCTACGGCTGGATCTTCGGCATGGGCGACGGCACGTCGAACGTCGGTCTCGGCGTCCTCAACACCTCCGCCTCCTTCAAGGAGCTGGACTGGCGCGAGGTGTTGAAGGCCTGGTGCGCCTCGATGCCCGAGGACTGGGGCTACACCCCGGAGAACATGACGGGCCCGATCCGCGGTGCGGCCCTGCCGATGGCCTTCAACCGGCAGCCGCACTACACGCGCGGGCTGCTGCTCGTCGGCGACGCGGGCGGCCTGGTCAACCCGTTCAACGGCGAGGGCATCGCGTACGCCATGGAGTCCGGGCAGATCGCCGCCGACGTCATCGTGCAGGCGCACGCCCGCCAGACCCCCGCCCAGCGCGAACTGGCCCTACAGCGCTACCCGAAGGTCCTCAAGGACACCTACGGCGGCTACTACACGCTCGGCCGCGCCTTCGTGAAGCTCATCGGCAACCCGAAGGTCATGAAGATCGCCACGCAGCGCGGGCTCACCCACCCGATGCTGATGAAGTTCACCCTGAAGATGCTGGCCAACCTCACCGACCCGACGGGCGGCGACGCCATGGACCGCATCATCAACGGCCTTTCGAAGGTGGCCCCGAAGGCGTAAGTCGGGCTTATCGGTGCGAAAACGGGCGAGGCGAAAACGGGCGAGGGCCCCACTCCCTTCGGGGAATGGGGCCCTCGCGGTGTCTGTGGGGTGCCTCAGAGCACGCGCACCGCACCGTCGGCCGGGTAGCCGGACAGGTCCTGGATGACAACGCCCTTGCTGGGGTTGGCCGCGTCGAGGTACTGGCCGTTCCCGATGTACACACCGACGTGGTACGCGGAGCCCTTGCCGCCCCAGTAGAGGATGTCGCCTTCCTGCAGGTTGGACGTGCCGACCTCGGTGCCGACCATCGACTGGTCCTGCGAGACGCGCGGCAGGTCGACGCCGATCTGCTGGTACGCGGCCTGAATGAGGCTGGAGCAGTCCCAGGAGTCGGGGCCGGAGGCACCCATCACGTAGGCGTCGCCGAGCTGGGCCTTGAGGAAGCCGATGACGGCTCCGACGCTGCCGCTGGGCACCGAGACGTCCGCGTCGACGCCGTCGCTGCTGACGGAGGCGCTGAGCTTGGTGCGCTCGGCGTCACGGGCGGCGCGCTCCTTGGCGGCGCGCTCCTCGGCGGCCTTCTTCTTGGCCTTCGCCTTGGCGATGGCCTCGGCCTTCGCCTTCTTGGCGTCCTTGGCCGCCTTCGCCGCGGCGGCGTCCTGCTCTGCCAGGAGCTTGTACGCGTCCGCGGCCTGCTGGGTGGCGTCCGCGCTGGCGGCGACCTTGGTCGTCAGCTCCGTGGTGAGCGTGGGCATTTCGATGGTCGCGGTCTCGGTCACCTGGCCGGAGGCCGCGTGTGCCGAACCTGCGGTGCCGGCCACCGCGAGGGTGCTGAGGACGCCACCGGCAACTCCGGCCCGCAGCTTGGTGGTGCTGCCGCGGCGGGGCTTCCGGTGGCTGGGTATGTGAGCGGTTTGGGACATGGGTCCCTGGCTATCAGGGGCTCGCTGTTACCTTCAAGAAACGTGTGGTGCGCCACAGTTCGCCTCCGAGCGGCCGAATCCCGGGCGTGTCGCCCTTTATTGACGCCGTAACGGGCAATCCGGGCAGCCGCGATCACGGCTGTGATCACGGGTTTTCCGCGTTACGCCCGATTTGCCCCGCGCTTACCATCGCCGCCGTTGATTGGCCAAGCCTCCGGTTTTCCGGCCGCCGGGCCGAGTGGTGGAGGTCACGGTCAGGTCACCGCCGGAACGCCGCCCCGCTCGTCAACGTCCGCCCCCTGTCACCCTTCTGACGGTGTCGCGTACGCGGACATCTGTAGTCGCATATCCGACATGTTCTCGGCAGATCTGGATTTCCTGTGCCGCTGGGGTGCTGCTGGGGTGCCGCTCGGGTGCGGTTGGGGTGCCGCTCGGGTGCGACCGGGGTGCCGCTGAGGTGTGGCCTACGTGCCGCTGCGGTGTGGCTCGGATGCGGGCGGGGGTGTCGTCCGCGTCGTCCGCGTCGTCGGCGTGCTCGTGAATGTGTGCACGTACCGAGTGCCCCTCGGGTCGATTCCGGACATGCCGCGGTGGTCGGCGCGGGCGTGCTCCGGGGTTCCGCCGACCCCCACTATCAGGCCACCCTGTCCATCACCAATTTGCTTGCAACTGCCACGCCTTGATAGGGGGCGCACCGCTCCGACCAGCGGTAACGGCTCGGGATGTCACCAGTAGTGATCACTTCGGAGCTTCGCGTATGAAGATCACCGCTCATCCGACTTCATGATCGTTCGTCAGGTGGTGGAGATCACAAAGCAGTTGTCGTACCCCGTGTCGCAGATCACAGACCGGCAGGCATAGGATGCGGGGCAGTTGGGCTTGTGAACTGCCTCACATAAACACGATCTTCGTGGGAAGGGGCGGGGCGCGGGCCCGCAGAGGTCCGTCCGCCGATGCAGTCAGAGTCGACTGAGAGGAGCGAGGAGCGGTGAACGCTTATGCGCCCATCCTCGTATTGGGAGCCCTAGCCGCCGGCTTTGCGATCTTCTCCGTGGTTATGGCCACGCTTATCGGTCCAAAGCGGTACAACCGAGCCAAGCTTGAGGCGTATGAATGCGGCATCGAGCCCACGCCGACTCCAGCCGGTGGCGGGCGATTCCCGATCAAGTACTACCTGACGGCGATGCTCTTCATCATCTTCGATATCGAGATCGTCTTCCTCTATCCCTGGGCCGTCACGTTCGACAGCTTGGGGCTTTTCGGGCTCGTGGAGATGTTGCTCTTCGTGCTCACCGTCTTTGTCGCCTACGCGTACGTCTGGCGGCGCGGCGGCCTGGAATGGGACTGAGGGGTTGAGGGGTCACCAATGGGACTCGAAGAGAAGCTGCCGAGCGGTTTTCTGTTGACCACCGTGGAACAGGCCGCGGGCTGGGTGCGCAAGGCGTCCGTCTTCCCCGCCACCTTCGGCCTCGCGTGTTGTGCCATCGAGATGATGACGACCGGTGCGGGGCGGTACGACCTCGCGCGCTTCGGCATGGAGGTCTTCCGCGGTTCGCCCCGGCAGGCGGACCTGATGATCGTGGCCGGCCGGGTCAGTCAGAAGATGGCGCCGGTGCTTCGGCAGGTCTATGACCAGATGCCGAATCCCAAGTGGGTCATTTCCATGGGGGTTTGCGCGTCGTCCGGCGGCATGTTCAACAACTACGCGATTGTCCAGGGCGTCGACCATGTCGTCCCTGTCGATATCTACTTGCCCGGCTGTCCGCCGCGGCCCGAAATGCTGGTGGACGCGATTCTCAAGCTGCACCAGAAGATCCAGAGCTCCAAGCTCGGCGTGAATGCCGAGGAAGCGGCCCGCGAGGCGGAGGAGGCGGCGCTCAAGGCCCTCCCCACGATCGAGATGAAGGGGCTGCTCCAGTGAGCGACGAGAACAAGAGCAACGGGGACCACGCCGCCGCGAACGGGAACAACGGCGCCGCGAACGGGAACAACGGGGTCAACCCCGAGAAGGACCTCGGCGCCACCAACCTTCCCGGCCAGCGCGGCGAACACGGCGAGGAGATCCGCGTCCAGCGCGGCATGTTCGGCGCCAACAACGGCGGCGATACGACGGGCTACGGCGGCCTGATCCGCTCGATGCGCCTCCCCGGCGCCGCGACCCGCCCCTACGGCGGTTGGTTCGACGAGGTCGCCGACGAACTGGAGGGCGCCCTGGAGGAACAGGGCCTGGTTCCCGAGAACGCCATCGAGAAGACGGTCGTCGACCGTGGCGAGCTCACCTTCCACATCGCGCGCGAGCACTTGGTGCAGGTCGCCCGGACCCTGCGGGACGACCCGGCGCTCCGCTTCGAGCTCTGCACCGGCGTCTCCGGCGTCCACTACCCGGAGGACAAGGGCCGCGAGCTGCACGCCGTCTACCACCTGCGCTCGCTCACCCACGGCCGACTGATCCGCGTGGAGGTCAGCGCTCCGGACAGCGATCCGCATGTGCCGTCCCTGGTCCCGGTCTATCCGACCAACGACTGGCACGAGCGCGAGACGTACGACTTCTTCGGCCTGATCTTCGACGGCCACCCCGCCCTGACCCGGATCATGATGCCGGACGACTGGCAGGGCTTCCCGCAGCGCAAGGACTACCCGCTCGGCGGCATTCCCGTCGAGTACAAGGGCGCCCAGATCCCGGCTCCGGACCAGCGGAGGTCGTACAGCTGATGACCACTTCGAACTCGGCACCCCACGCTTCCGAGGCTTCCGCGCGTGAGACCACCGAGGGCACCGTCTACACGGTCACCGGTGGCGACTGGGACGAGGTCGCCACGGCCGCGTCCCAGGCGGACGACGAGCGCATCGTCGTCAACATGGGACCCCAGCACCCGTCCACGCACGGCGTGCTGCGGCTGATCCTGGAGATCGACGGCGAGACCGTCACCGAGGCCCGCTGCGGCATCGGCTATCTGCACACCGGCATCGAGAAGAACCTCGAGTTCCGGACCTGGACCCAGGGCACCACGTTCGTCACGCGCATGGACTACCTGACGCCGTTCTACAACGAGACGGCGTACTGCCTCGCGGTGGAGAAGCTCCTCGGCATCGAGGACGACATCCCCGACCGGGCCACGATCATCCGGGTCCTGCTCATGGAGCTGAACCGGATGTCCTCGCACCTGGTGGCCCTCGCCACCGGCGGCATGGAGCTCGGCGCCACCACGATCATGATCTACGGCTTCCGGGACCGCGAACTCATCCTGGACATCTACGAGTTGATCACCGGCCTGCGGATGAACCACGCGTACATCCGCCCCGGCGGACTCGCCCAGGACCTGCCGCCCGGCACCGTGGACCAGATCCGCGAGTTCGTGAAGACGATGCACAAGAACCTTCCCGAGTACGACAAGCTCGCCACCGGGAACCCCGTCTTCAAGGGCCGCATGCAGAACGTCGGCCACCTGGACCTGACGGGCTGCATGGCCCTCGGCGCCACCGGGCCGATCCTGCGCGCCACGGGCCTGCCGCACGACCTGCGCAAGACCGATCCGTACTGCGGCTACGAGACCTATGACTTCGAGGTCGCCACCGCCGACACCTGCGACTCCTACGGCCGCTTCCTCATCCGCCTCGAGGAGATGCGCCAGTCGCTGCGGATCATCGAGCAGTGCCTGGACCGCCTGGAGCCCGGCCCGGTGATGGTCGGCGACAAGAAGATCGCCTGGCCCGCCCAGCTCGCCCTCGGCCCGGACGGCCTCGGCAACTCGCTGGACCACATCAAGAAGATCATGGGTACCTCGATGGAGGCCCTGATCCACCACTTCAAGCTGGTGACGGAGGGCTTCCGGGTCCCGCCAGGACAGGCGTACGTCGCGGTGGAGTCGCCCAAGGGCGAGCTCGGCGCGCACGTCGTCTCGGACGGCGGCACCCGGCCCTACCGGGTGCACTTCCGGGACCCGTCCTTCACCAACCTCCAGACCATGGCGGCGATGTGCGAGGGCGGCATGGTCGCCGACGTCATCGTCGCCGTCGCATCCATCGACCCCGTGATGGGAGGCGTCGACCGGTAATGACGGACGACAGCGTCATTCGGGGGACGACCCCCGTACCCCCGACAGAGCTGGGGATGCCCGAACTCCCGGCCCCCGACTACCCGGCCGACGTACGAGCCCGTCTGGAGGCGGACGCGAAGGAAGTCATCGCCCGCTACCCGGACTCCCGCTCCGCGCTGCTCCCGCTGCTTCACCTGGTGCAGTCCGAAGAGGGTCACGTCACCCGCACCGGCCAGCGGTTCTGCGCCGAGATGCTCGGCCTGACCAGCGCCGAGGTCGCCGCGGTGGCCACCTTCTACACCATGTACCGCCGCAGGCCGAGCGGCGACTACCAGGTGGGCGTCTGCACCAACACGCTGTGCGCGGTGATGGGCGGCGACGCCATCTTCGACACGCTCAAGGACCACCTCGGCATCGGAAACGAGGAGACCACCGCGGACGGCAAGGTCACCCTCGAGCACGTCGAGTGCAACGCGGCCTGCGACTACGCGCCCGTGGTGATGGTCAACTGGGAGTTCTTCGACAACCAGACCCCCGAGTCCGCCAAGCGGCTCGTCGACGACCTGCGCGCGGGCCGCACCGTCGAGCCCACCCGCGGTGCACCGCTGTGCACCTTCAAGGAGACCGCCCGGATCCTCGCCGGCTTCCCGGACGAGCGGCCCGGCGCCGTCGAGGCCACCGGTGCCGCGGGCCCCGCCTCCCTGATCGGCCTGAGGCTGGCCAAGGGGCAGGCCCCGCTGCCGCGCGTCGTGCACCCGCGCGACGAGGCGCCCGGGGAACGGCCGCACACCGAGGAGGGGGAGTGATGACCGTGTCCACCGAGAACCTCGGGGGCGCCTCCCAGCCGGTGGGGGGAGAGGGCAGCCCGGAGAAGGTGCTCACACCGGTCCTCTCGGCGTTCTGGGACGAGGAGAAGCCCTGGACCCTGGAGACCTACCGGCGGCACGAGGGCTACGAGGGGCTGCGCAAGGCCCTCGACATGGCCCCGGACGACCTGATCGCCTACGTCAAGGACGCGGGGCTCCGCGGCCGCGGCGGCGCGGGCTTCCCCACCGGAATGAAGTGGCAGTTCATTCCCCAGGGAGACGGCAAACCGCACTATCTAGTTGTCAACGCCGACGAATCGGAGCCCGGGACCTGCAAGGACATCCCGCTCCTGTTCGCCAATCCGCATAGCCTCATCGAGGGCATCGTGATCGCCTGCTACGCGATCCGGTCGAACCATGCCTTCATCTATCTGCGTGGTGAGGTCGTCCCCGTACTACGGCGGCTGCACGAGGCCGTGCGCGAGGCGCGCGAGGCGGGATATCTCGGGGAGAACATCCTCGGCAGCGGGCTCGACCTCGACATCACGGTGCACGCGGGCGCGGGCGCGTACATCTGCGGTGAGGAGACCGCGCTGCTCGACTCGCTCGAAGGCCGCCGCGGCCAGCCCCGGTTGCGTCCCCCCTTCCCGGCTGTCGCGGGTCTCTACGCGTGCCCCACTGTCGTCAATAACGTCGAGTCGATCGCGTCAGTTCCCGCGATCGTGAACCGGGGCAAGGACTGGTTCAAAGCGATGGGCAGCGAGAAGTCCCCGGGCTTCACGCTCTACTCGCTCAGCGGCCATGTGGCGGGCCCCGGCCAGTACGAGGCGCCGCTCGGCATCACGCTGCGCCAGCTGCTCGACATGAGCGGCGGCATGCGGCCCGGCCACCGCCTCAAGTTCTGGACCCCGGGCGGCAGTTCCACGCCGATGTTCACCGACGAGCACCTCGACGTGCCGCTCGACTACGAGGGCGTCGGCGCCGCCGGATCCATGCTCGGCACCAAGGCGCTCCAGTGCTTCGACGAGACCACCTGCGTCGTACGGGCGGTCACGCGCTGGACCGAGTTCTACGCCCACGAGTCCTGCGGCAAGTGCACGCCCTGCCGCGAAGGGACGTACTGGCTGGTGCAGTTGCTCCGCGACATCGAGGACGGCAAGGGCACCATGGCCGACCTCGACAAGATCAGCGACATCGCCGACAACATCAACGGCAAGTCCTTCTGCGCCCTCGGCGACGGCGCCGCCGCACCGATCTTCTCCTCGATGAAGTACTTCCGCGAGGAGTACGAGCAGCACGTCACCGGCAAGGGCTGCCCCTTCGACCCGGCCAGGTCCACCCTCTGGGCGGACCGGCCCGGCGCCAGCAACACGGAGGTGAACGCATGACAGTCACGACGGGCGCTCCCTCCGGGAGCGGGGAGGCGGCGGTTCCGCCCGAGGACCTCGTCTCGCTGACCATCGACGGTGTCGAAATCAGCGTCCCCAAGGGCACGTTGGTGATCCGTGCGGCGGAGCAACTCGGCATCGAGATCCCCCGGTTCTGCGACCACCCGCTGCTCGCCCCGGCCGGTGCCTGCCGCCAGTGCATCGTCGAGGTCGAGGGCCAGCGCAAGCCGATGGCCTCCTGCACCATCACCTGCACCGACGGCATGGTCGTCAAGACCCACCTCACCTCGCCGGTGGCCGAGAAGGCCCAGAAGGGGGTGATGGAGCTGCTGCTCATCAACCACCCCCTGGACTGCCCGGTCTGCGACAAGGGCGGCGAGTGCCCGCTGCAGAACCAGGCCGTGTCGCACGGCCATGCCGAGTCCCGCTTCGACGGCAAGAAGCGGACGTACGAGAAGCCGGTGCCGATCTCCACCCAGGTGCTGCTCGACCGCGAACGGTGCGTGCTGTGCGCCCGTTGCACCCGCTTCTCCAACGAGATCGCGGGCGACCCGATGATCGAGCTCCTGGAGCGGGGCGCGCTTGAACAGGTTGGTACTGGAGAAGGGGACCCGTTCAATTCGTACTTCTCCGGGAACACCATCCAGATCTGCCCGGTCGGCGCGCTGACCTCGGCCGCGTACCGCTTCCGCTCCCGCCCCTTCGACCTGGTCTCCTCGCCGTCGGTGTGCGAGCACTGCTCCGGCGGCTGCGCCACGCGTACGGATCACCGGCGCGGCAAGGTCATGCGGCGGCTCGCCGCCAACGACCCCGAGGTCAACGAGGAGTGGATCTGCGACAAGGGGCGGTTCGCGTTCCGGTACGCACAGCAGCGGGACCGCCTGACCACCCCGCTGGTGCGGGGCGCCGACGGTGAACTCGAGCCCGCCAGCTGGCCCGAGGCCCTGGAGGTGGCGGCCCGCGGTCTGGCCGATGCCCGGGGCCGGGCCGGGGTGCTCGCCGGTGGGCGGCTCACGGTCGAGGACGCCTACGCGTACAGCAAGTTCGCGCGCGTGGCGCTGGCCACCAACGACGTCGACTTCCGGGCGCGTCGGCACTCCGCGGAGGAGGCCGACTTCCTGGCGGCACGGGTCGCCGGGCGCGGCCGCGACCTGGACGGCAGCGGCCTCACGTACACCGCACTGGAGAAGGCACCGGCGGTGCTGCTCGCCGGTTTCGAGTCCGAGGAGGAGGCGCCCGGCATCTTCCTGCGCCTGCGCAAGGCGCACCGCAAGCACGGTCAGCGGACCTTCGCCCTCGCCACGCATGCGACCCGCGGTCTTCAGCGGGCCGGTGGAACGCTCCTTCCGGCCGCGCCCGGCACCGAGACCGAGTGGCTGGACGCGCTTGCCTCCGGTGTGGGGCTCGGCGAGGACGGCACCAGGGCGGCCGAGGCGCTGCGCACCGAGGGCGCGGTGATCGTCGTCGGTGAGCGGCTCGGCGCGGTGCCCGGCGGGCTCACCTCCGCCGTCCGGGTCGCTACCGCCACGGGCGCCGAACTGGTGTGGATCCCGCGCCGGGCCGGTGAGCGCGGCGCCGTCGAGGTGGGCGCGCTGCCCTCGCTGCTGCCCGGCGGGCGGCCCGCGACCGATCCACGCGCGCGTGACGAGGTCGCCGCGGTCTGGGGCGTCGCCGAACTCCCGCACCGTTACGGCCGCGACACCGGCCAGATGGTGGAGGACGCGGCCTCCGGCGAGCTGCGCGCCCTGCTGGTCGCCGGTGTGGATGTCGTCGACCTGCCGGACCCGGCACGCGCGCGTGCCGCCCTCGACGAGGTCTTCGTCGTGTCGCTCGAGCTGCGGCCCGGCGAGGTCACCGAGCGCGCGGACGTGGTCCTTCCGGTGGCCGCGGTCGTCGAGAAGGCGGGTACGTTCCTCAACTGGGAAGGCCGGGCAAGGCCGTTCGAGGCCGCCCTGAAGCCGGACCAGATGACCCGCAGGCTCGCGCCCACCGACGCGCGCGTGCTGCACATGCTGGCCGACGCCATGGACGTCCACCTGGGCCTGCCCGACCAGCGCACCGTCCAGCGCGAGATCGACCGCCTCGGCTCCTGGGAGGGGCCCCGGGCCACCGAGCCGAGGGAGTCCGGTGCGGTCCTGCCGCGCCCCGGCGCCGGTGAGGCGGTGCTCGCGGGGCACCGGATGCTGCTCGACCTGGGGCGGCTCCAGGAGGGCGACAAGGCGCTCGCGGGCACCCGGCACGAGGCCGTCGCCCGGCTTTCCGAGGCGACCGCGGCCGAGGCCGGGGTCAAGGACGGCGACGTCCTGCAAGTAACCGGTTCTGCCGGTTACGTCCAATTCCCGCTGCAGATCACCGAGATGCCGGACCGGGTGGTCTGGCTCCCGCTCAACTCGACGGGCGGCGGCGTCGTCTCGGACACCGGCGCGCGGCCCGGCGAACTCGTCCGCATCGGCCCGGCCGTGGCTTCCCCGGCCGTACAGGAGGTGCAGTCATGAGCCCGCTCGCGCTGGCGGACATGAGCACGCTCGCCATTGAGGACCTGTCCACGTTCGGGCGTGACCCGTGGTGGCTCGTCGCCCTTAAGGCCGTGTTCTGTTTCGCGTTCCTTATGGTGACCGTGCTGCTCTGCATCGTCATGGAGCGCAAGGTCATCGGTTGGATGCAACGCCGTATCGGGCCCAACCGGCACGGCCCTTGGGGCATGCTGCAGTCGCTCGCCGACGGCGTGAAGCTGATGCTCAAAGAGGACGTGATCGTCAAGCGCGCGGACAAGGTCCTCTACGTCCTCGCGCCGGTGCTCGCCGCCATCCCGGCCTTCATGGCCGTCGCGGTGATCCCGTTCGGTCCGGCAGGGAACGAGATCTCGATCTTCGGGCAGCGCACCACGATGCAGCTGACCGACCTGCCCGTCGCGATGCTCTACATCCTGGCGATCGGCTCGCTCGGTGTGTACGGATTCGTCCTCGGCGGCTGGTCCTCCGGTTCGACATATCCGCTGCTCGGCGGCATCCGCTCGTCCGCCCAGATCATCTCGTACGAGATCGCCATGGGCGCCACGTTCGCCTCGGTGTTCCTCTACGCCGGGTCGATGTCGACCTCGGCGATCGTGGACGCGCAGAGCGAGCGCTGGTACGCGATCCTGCTGCCGGTCTCGTTCCTGATCTACATGGTGACGATGGTCGGCGAGTCCAGCCGACTGCCCTTCGACATGCCGGAGTCCGAGGGCGACCTGGTCGGCGGGTTCAACACCGAGTACAGCTCCATCAAGTTCGCGATGTTCATGCTGGCCGAGTACATCCACATGGTGACCGTGTCGATGATCGCGGTGACCCTGTTCCTCGGCGGCTGGCGGGCCCCGTACCCGATCTCCACCGTCTGGGAGGGCGCGAACCACGGCTGGTGGCCGATGCTCTGGTTCGTCGGCAAGCTCACGGTGATCATCTTCCTCTTCGTCTGGCTGCGCGCGACCCTGCCGCGGGTCCGCTACGACCAGCTGATGAAGCTCGGCTGGAAGGTGCTCATTCCGGTCGCGGTGGCCTGGCTGATGCTCGTCGCGACCGTGCGCACGCTGCGGAACGAGAACTACGACTTCTCGCAGATCGTGCTCTACGTCGGCGGCGGAGTGCTCGCCGTGCTGCTGCTCTCGTTCGTCGTCGACATCTTCCGCGACCGGCAGCTCCAGGCCGCGGAGGCCGCCGAGCGGGAGGCGGAGCCTCCCTTCGACCCGATGGCGGGCGGCTTCCCGGTTCCGCCGCTGCCGGGACAGAACCTTCCGCCGGTGCCGCGGCGACGGCCGCGCCACGAGCGGGAGTTGATTGTCAGTGGTGGCCCGGATACTCAAAGTGACGGAAAGGAGGCTGACGGTGTCTGAGGAATCCAGGGAGCCCAAGCAGGGGTTCCAGAACCCTGTGGCCGGTTTCGGCGTGACCTTCAAGGCCATGTTCAGGAAGCGGCTGACCGAGCAGTACCCGGAGCAGCAGAAGACGACGGCGCCGCGCTTCCACGGCCGGCACCAGCTCAACCGTCACCCGGACGGCCTGGAGAAGTGCATCGGCTGCGAGCTGTGCGCCTGGGCCTGCCCGGCCGACGCGATCTACGTCGAGGGCGCGGACAACACCGACGAGGAACGCTACTCGCCGGGCGAGCGGTACGGCCGCGTCTATCAGATCAACTACGCCCGCTGCATCTTCTGCGGCCTGTGCATCGAGGCCTGCCCCACGCGCGCGTTGACGATGACGAACGAGTTCGAACTCGCCGACTCCAGCCGCGCCAACCTCATTTACACCAAGGAGCAGCTGCTCGCCGGTCTCGAAGAGAACATGGTCGACAGCCCGCACGCGATCTACCCGGGCATGGACGAGCAGGACTACTACCGCGGCCTGGTCACGGAGGCGGCCCCCGGCACCGAGCGCCAGGTGGCCGTCTCCAAGGGCGAACGGCCTGAGGAAGAGGGGGCCGAGGCATGAGCACGCTCGCGGCGTACACCACCTCGACCGGGGAGGCGCTCCAGTTCTGGGTGCTCGGCACGGTCGCGGTGATCGGTGCCCTGTGCGTCGTCCTGATGAAGAAGGCCGTGCACAGCGCGCTCTCGCTGGCCGGGGTCATGATCATCCTGGCGGTGTTCTACCTCGCCAACGGCGCGTACTTCCTGGGCATCGTCCAGATCGTGGTCTACACCGGCGCGATCATGATGCTCTTCCTCTTCGTGGTCATGCTCGTCGGCGTCACGGCCGCGGACTCCCTGAAGGAGACCCTCAAGGGGCAGCGCTGGCTGGCCGCCCTCTGTGTGGTCGGCTTCGCGGTGCTCCTCGTCGGCGGCCTGGGCAACGCCGCGATCACGGAGTTCAACGGCCTCGGGCAGGCCAACTCCGGCGGCAATGTGGAGGGCCTGGCGGCGCTGATCTTCACGAAGTACGTCTTCGCGTTCGAGATCACCGGCGTGCTGCTCATCACCGCCGCGGTCGGCGCCATGGTGCTCACCCACCGGGAGCGCACCGAGCGCGCGAAGACCCAGCGGGAGCTGGCCGAACTCCGCGTCCGCGAGGGCGAGTACCTGCCGCCGCTCCCGGCCCCGGGCGTCTACGCCCGGCACAACGCCGTGGACATCGCCGGTCTGCTCCCGGACGGCACCCCGTCCGAGCTCACCGTCAGCAAGACGCTGCGCGCGCGTGGCCAGATCCGCGATGTGTCGGAGCAGGCGCTGAACGACCTGAAGGCACTCGAGCAGCGTTCCCAGGAACGCCTCGGCCGCGACCGGGAGGAAGAGGAGGCCACGCAGTGAACCCCGTCAACTACCTCTACCTCGCGGCCCTGTTGTTCGCGATCGGCGCCACTGGCGTCCTCATCCGGCGGAACGCGATCGTCGTGTTCATGTGCATCGAGCTGATGCTCAACGCCTGCAACCTGACGCTCGTCGCCTTCTCCCGGATGCACGGCAACCTCGACGGCCAGATCATCGCGTTCTTCACGATGGTCGTCGCCGCCGCGGAGGTCGTGGTGGGCCTCGCGATCATCGTGTCCCTGTTCCGTTCCCGCCACTCGGCCTCGGTCGACGACGCCAGTCTGATGAAGCTCTAAGGGGTCGCGGACTCGTGGAAAGCACATCGAACCTGATTGCGCTGCTGATCGCAGCGCCGCTGCTCGGAGCGGCCGTCCTGTTGTGCGGCGGGCGTCGGCTCGACCGTGCGGGCGGCTGGATCGGCAGCCTGCTCGCCATCGTCTCGTTCGTGATCGGCGTGCTGCTCTTCGTCGACATGCTCGGCATGGAGCCGGAGCACCGCGTCCTGCACCAGTACCTGTTCAGCTGGATCCCCGTCGAGGGCTTCCAGGCGGACGTGTCGTTCCAGCTGGACCAGCTGTCGATGACGTTCGTGCTTCTGATCACCGGCGTGGGCTCAGCGATCCACGTCTACTCGATCGGGTACATGGAGCACGACGAGCGGCGCCGCCGCTTCTTCGGTTACCTCAACCTGTTCCTCGCGGCGATGCTGCTCCTCGTCATCGCCGACAACTACCTCCTTCTGTACGTCGGTTGGGAGGGCGTCGGCCTGGCGTCCTACCTCCTGATCGGCTTCTGGCAGCACAAGCCCAGCGCGGCCACGGCCGCGAAGAAGGCGTTCCTGGTCAACCGGGTCGGCGACATGGGCCTGTCGCTCGCGATCATGGTGATGTTCACGACCTTCGGCACCTTCGCGTTCGGCCCGGTCCTGGAGGCCACCGGCGAGACCAGTGAGGGCAAGCTCACCGCCATCGGCCTGCTGTTGCTGCTCGCGGCGTGCGGCAAGTCCGCACAGGTGCCGCTGCAGTCCTGGCTCGGGGACGCGATGGAGGGCCCGACGCCGGTCTCGGCCCTGATCCACGCGGCCACGATGGTGACCGCGGGCGTGTATCTGATCACCCGGTCCGGCGCGATCTTCAATGCCGCCCCCGACGCCCAGTTGGCCGTCGTGGTGGTCGGCGCGGCCACGCTCCTCTTCGGTGCGATCGTCGGTTGCGCCAAGGACGACATCAAGAAGGCCCTGGCCGGTTCGACGATGTCGCAGATCGGCTACATGATCCTCGCGGCCGGGCTCGGCCCCATCGGCTACGCCTTCGCGATCATGCACCTGGTGACGCACGGCTTCTTCAAGGCCGGGCTCTTCCTCGGCGCCGGCTCGGTCATGCACGGCATGAACGACGAGGTCGACATGCGCAAGTACGGCGGCCTCAGGAAGTACATGCCGGTCACCTTCGTGACCTTCGGGCTCGGCTACCTCGCCATCATCGGCTTCCCGGGCCTGTCCGGCTTCTGGTCCAAGGACAAGATCATCGAGGCGGCCTTCGCCCAGGAGGGCGCCCGCGGCTGGATCTTCGGCGGCGTGGCCCTGCTCGGCGCGGGCATCACCGCGTTCTACATGACGCGCGTGATGATCCTGACCTTCTTCGGCGAGAAGCGCTGGCAGCCGGACGCGGAGGGCAACGAGCCGCACCCGCACGAGTCGCCGAAGTCCATGACCATTCCGATGGTCCTGCTCGCCTTCGGCTCGGTCTTCGCGGGTGGCCTGTTCTCGCTGAACGAGGCGTTCGTCAAGTGGCTCGAACCGGTCACCCAGTTCGAGCACCCGCACCCGGTGGTCAGCGTCCCGGTGATCACGGCATCCACCGTCGTGGTGCTGCTGCTCGGTGTCGGCCTCGCCTATGTGCAGTACGGCCGCCGCCCGGTCCCGGTCACCGCGCCCCGCGGCTCGCTGCTGACCCGCGCGGCCCGCCGTGACCTGCTGCAGGACGACTTCAACCACATCGTCCTGGTCCGCGGCGGCCAGCACCTCACCCGCTCCCTGGTGTACGTCGACCACTCCCTGGTCGATGGGATGGTCAACGGCACGGCGGCCTCGGTCGGCGGGCTCTCCGGGCGGCTGCGCAAGGTGCAGAACGGCTTCGCCCGTTCGTACGCGGTCTCGATGTTCGGCGGTGCGGCGATCCTCATCGCCGCGACCCTGCTGATGAGGGCGGTCTGATCACGATGTCCTTTCCCCTCCTGACAGTGACGGCCGCGGTACCGGCGATCGGCGCGATCGCCACCGCCGCCGTCCCGGCCGCGAAGCGCACCGCGGCCAAGTGGCTCGCGCTGCTCTTCTCGCTCGCCACCCTCGTCCTCGCGGGCGTCATCGGCGCCCGCTTCGCGCCGGGCGGCGAGCGGTACCAACTCACCGAGTCGCACGCCTGGATCGCGGACTTCGGGGTCCGCTACGAACTGGGCGTGGACGGCATCGGCGTCACCCTGATCGGCCTGACCGCGCTGCTCATCCCGTTCGTCATCCTCGCGGGCTGGCACGACGCCGACCCGCAGGAGACGGGCAGCAAGCGGTGGCGTCCGACGCAGGGCTTCTTCGCGCTGATCCTGATGGTCGAGGCGATGGTGATCCTCTCCTTCGAGGCCACCGACGTCTTCCTCTTCTACATCCTCTTCGAAGCCATGCTCATCCCGATGTACTTCCTCATCGGTGGCTTCGGGGACCGCGCGGGTGCCCACGGCGAGAAGGAGGCGGCGACCCAACGCTCGTACGCCGCCGTGAAGTTCCTTCTGTACAACCTGATCGGCGGCCTGATCATGCTGGCCGCGGTCATCGGTCTCTACGTAGTAGCGGGGAATTTCTCCCTCCAGGAGATCGCAGCGGCCCGCGCGAGCGGCGAGTTCACCATGGCGACCAGCACCGAGCGGTGGCTCTTCCTCGGCTTCTTCTTCGCCTTCGCGGTGAAGGCGCCGCTGTGGCCGCTGCACACCTGGCTGCCCAACGCCATGGGCGAGGCCACCGCCCCGGTCGCCGTGCTGATCACGGCGGTGGTCGACAAGGTCGGCACCTTCGCGATGCTCCGCTTCTGCCTCCAGCTGTTCCCGGAGGCCTCGAAGTGGGCGACGCCGGTGATCCTGGTGCTCGCCCTGGTCAGCATCGTGTACGGCGCGCTGCTCGCCGTCGGCCAGCGGGACATCAAGCGCCTGATCGCCTATGCCTCGATCTCCCACTTCGGGTTCATCATCATGGGCATCTTCGCGATGACCTCGCAGGGCCAGAGCGGCGCCACGCTCTACATGGTCAACCACGGCATCTCGACGGCCGCTCTGATGCTGGTCGCCGGATTCCTGATCTCGCGGCGCGGCTCGCGGCTCATCGCGGACTACGGCGGCGTGCAGAAGGTCGCCCCGGTGCTCGCCGGGACCTTCCTGGTGGGCAGCCTCGCGACCCTCTCCCTGCCCGGGCTCGCACCGTTCGTGAGCGAATTCCTGGTCCTGGTCGGCACGTTCACGAACTATCCGGTGATCGGCATCATCGCGACCTTCGGCATCGTGCTCGCCGCGCTCTACACCCTCGTCCTCTACCAGCGGACGATGACGGGCCCGGTGAAGGAGAAGATCTCGGCGATGCCGGACCTCAAGGCGCGTGAACTCGTGGTCATCACACCGCTGATCGCGCTGCTCCTCTTCCTCGGTGTCTATCCCAAGCCGGTCACCGACCTGGTCAACCCGGCGGTGGAGCACACCATGTCCGACGTACAGAAGAAGGACCCCAAGCCCGAGGTGGAGGCGGCCAAGTGAGCGCAGCAGCCGTCCACAGCCTGTGGACAACGGCGGCCGACCCGATCAACAAGATCGACGCGCCGCACATCGAGTACAGCCTCCTGGCACCCACGCTGATCGTCATCGGCGCTGCGGTCGTGGGCATCCTGGTGGAGGCCGCGGTGCCGCGCCGCGCGCGGTACTACACCCAGCTGTTCGTGACGGTGTCCGCCCTGGCGGCCGCCTTCGCGGCCGTCGTCGGGCTCGCCGTCAGCGGGTACGGCACCACCAAGGCGGGCATCGCGGCGATGGGCGCGATCGCCGTCGACGGACCGGCGCTGTTCCTTCAGGGCACCATCCTGCTCGCCGGACTCGTCGCCACGTTCACCTTCGCCGAGCGCCGACTCGACCCCGTCGTGCACGGCAAGCGCGTGGACTCCTTCGCCGCGCAGGCCGCCGCGGTACCGGGTGGCGAGGCCGAACAGGCCGCCATAAAGGCCGGGTTCACCACCACCGAGGTGTTCCCGCTCGCGCTCTTCGCGATCGGCGGCATGCTGGTCTTTCCCTCGGCGAACGACCTTCTGACGCTCTTCATCGCGCTCGAGGTCTTCTCGCTCCCGCTCTACCTGCTGTGCGCCCTGGCCCGTCGCAAGCGGCTCATGTCGCAGGAGGCCGCGGTCAAGTACTTCCTGCTCGGCGCCTTCTCCTCGGCGTTCCTGCTCTTCGGCATCGCCCTCATGTACGGCTACGCGGGCACGGTGACGTACGCCGGGATCGCCGACGTCGTCGACGGCACCCTGCCGTCCCTCACCCCGGCGCTCGCCGACACCATGGGCAACGACGTGCTGCTGCTCACCGGCGGCGCGTTGATCCTGATGGGGCTGCTCTTCAAGGTCGGCGCGGTGCCGTTCCACATGTGGACCCCGGACGTCTACCAGGGCGCGCCGACCCCGGTCACCGGCTTCATGGCGGCAGCCACCAAGATCGCGGCCTTCGGCGCGCTCCTCCGGCTGCTCTACGTGGTGCTGCCGGGCCTGCGCTGGGACTGGCGGCCGGTGATGTGGGGCGTCGCGATCCTCACCATGCTGCTCGGCGCGATCGTCGCGATCACGCAGACCGACATCAAGCGGCTGCTCGCGTACTCCTCGATCGCGCACGCGGGCTTTCTCCTGGCCGGTGTCATCGCCGCGACGCCCGACGGCATCTCGTCGGTCCTCTTCTACCTGGCCGCCTACTCCTTCGTGACGATCGGCGCCTTCGCCGTGGTCACGCTGGTCCGGGATGCGGGTGGCGAGGCCACGCACCTGTCCAAGTGGGCGGGGCTCGGGCGGCGTTCGCCGCTGGTGGCGGCGGTCTTCGCGGTGTTCCTGCTCGCCCTCGCGGGCATTCCGTTGACCTCCGGGTTCGCCGGGAAGTTCGCGGTGTTCAAGGCGGCCGCCGAGGGCGGCGCGGGCGCGCTCGTGGTGGTCGGTGTGATCTCCTCCGCGATCGCCGCGTTCTTCTACATCCGGGTCATCGTCCTGATGTTCTTCAGCGAGCCGCGCCCCGAGGGGCCGACGGTGGCGGTGCCCTCCGCGCTCACGACGACGGCGATCGGCGTGGGTGTGGCGGTCACGCTGGTGCTCGGTCTGGCGCCGCAGTACTTCCTCGACCTGGCGAGCCAGGCGGGGGTGTTCATCCGGTAGGCCTGTGGTGGACCGGCCGCGGTCGGTCGTGCCGTCGCCCGGTGCCCGTGATGGGGTGCCGGGCGACGGCCTTTCATGGGCGGCTCATGGGCGACGGTTTTTCATACCGGAGAGTGCCGCCTGTGGATAACTTTGCGGGCCTGTCCGCCGTGAGCCCTATCGTTGCGGGTGTGGTCGAAGGACGGCGTACGGGGGGACAGCGATGGACGGGACCGTGGTGATGGACGAGGTGAAGGTGACGGAGAGCGATGCGCTGCGCACGCTCCGCCGCGTCTTCGGGTACGACAGCTTCCGCGGGGAGCAGGAAGCGGTCATCGAGCACGTGGTGGCCGGTGGCGACGCCGTGGTGCTCATGCCCACGGGCGGCGGCAAGTCGCTCTGCTACCAGATCCCCGCCCTGGTCAGACCCGGCACGGGCGTGGTGGTCTCCCCGCTCATCGCACTCATGCAGGACCAGGTGGACGCGCTGCGGGCGCTCGGTGTGCGCGCCGGGTTCATCAACTCGACGCAGGACTTCGACGAGCGCAGGGTCGTCGAGGCGGAGTTCCTCGCGGGCGAGCTCGATCTGCTCTATCTGGCGCCGGAGCGGCTGCGCCTGGACAGCACCCTCGACCTCATCGGCCGGGGCAAGGTCTCCGTCTTCGCCATCGACGAGGCGCACTGCGTGGCGCAGTGGGGCCATGACTTCCGGCCCGACTATCTGGCCCTGTCACTGCTCGGCGAGCGCTGGCCCGAGGTGCCCCGGATCGCGCTGACGGCGACCGCGACCCGGGCCACACACCGGGAGATCACGGAGCGCCTCGGCATGCCCGGCGCCCGGCATTTCGAGGCGAGCTTCGACCGGCCGAACATCCAGTACCGGATCGTGCCGAAGGACGAGCCCAAGAAGCAGCTCCTGAAGCTCCTGCGGGACGAGCACGCCGGGGACGCGGGCATCGTCTACTGCCTTTCACGCAACTCGGTCGACAAGACCGCCGAGTTCCTCTGCAAGAACGGCGTGGAGGCGGTGCCTTACCACGCGGGCCTGGACGCCGGGACCCGCGCCGCCCATCAGGCCCGCTTTCTGCGCGAGGACGGCCTGGTCGTGGTGGCGACCATCGCCTTCGGCATGGGCATCGACAAGCCGGACGTCCGCTTCGTCGCCCACCTCGACCTGCCGAAGTCGGTGGAGGGCTACTACCAGGAGACGGGCCGCGCCGGTCGTGACGGTCTGCCGTCCACGGCCTGGATGGCCTACGGCCTCAACGACGTGGTGCAGCAGCGCAAGCTGATCCAGGGCGGCGAGGGCGACGAGGCGTTCCAGCGCCGGGCCGCCGCCCATCTGGACGCGATGCTGGCGCTGTGCGAGACGGTCCGGTGTCGCCGCTCCCAACTCCTCGCCTACTTCGGCCAGGAGCAGGCCGCCGAGCGGTGCGGCAACTGCGACACCTGCCTTGTCCCGCCGGAGACCTGGGACGGGACCATCGCGGCGCAGAAGTTCCTCTCCACGGTCGTACGCCTGGATCGGGAGCGGCGGCAGAAGTTCGGCGTGGGCCAGATCGTCGACATTCTGCTCGGCCGGAAGACGGCGAAGGTCATCCGTTTCGACCACGACCAGCTGTCGGTCTTCGGCATCGGACAGGATCTGACGGAAGGTGAATGGCGCAGCGTGGCACGCCAGTTGCTGGCCCAAGGTCTGCTCGCGGTCGAGGGCGAGTACAACACGCTGGTACTGACGGAGGAGAGCGGCGCGGTCCTCGGCCGACAGCGCGAGGTGCCGCTGCGCAAGGAGCCGAAGAAGGCGCCGGTGGCACGGAGTTCGGCACCGAAGGGCGAGCGCAAGGCCAAGGTCCCGGTGGACCTGCCGGAAGAAGCCCTGCCGATCTTCGAGGCGCTACGGGCCTGGCGCGCCGAACAGGCCCGGGAACAGGGCGTCCCGGCTTACGTCATCTTCCACGACGCGACGCTCCGGGAAATCGCCGTGCAATGCCCCGCGTCCATCGTCCAGTTGGGCGAGATCGGCGGTGTGGGGGAGAAGAAGCTGGCGACGTGGGGGGAGGGGGTGTTGGAGGTACTGACGGGCTTCCAGTGAGCCTGTCCGGCGTGAGGACAAGCGGCGAGGCGCTTCGTGCCACCCCTTGGTCGAGCGCGATACGGGGGTCTGGGGGCGGAGCCGCCCACGCGGCGTCAGCCGCATATCGAACACAGCCGGGAAGGGGCGGGGTAGGGGAAAACAACCCACCCCGGCCCCGCCCCACCCGGCCCCGCCCAAGGGCTCCCGTCAGCCCGCGGATCCTGCCCGGGTCGGAGCGATCCGCCCCGTGACCTCGCCCAGGCCGACCCGGACTCCATCCGGGCCAGGCGCCCACGCAGTCATCGTGACCTCGTCCCCGTCCTCCAGGAACGTCCGCTTCCCTGAGGGCAGTTCGAGGGGCTCGGCACCGTTCCAGGTCAGCTCGATCAGGGAGCCGCGCTGGTGGGCCTCGGGACCGCTGACGGTGCCGGAGCCGTACAGGTCGCCGGGGCGCAGCGAGGCGCCGCCCACGGTCATATGGGTCAGCATCTGGGCGGGCGTCCAGTACATCCCGGCGAACGGCGGCTCCGAGATCACCTCGCCATTGAGGGTGACCGTGATCCGCAGGTCGAAGCCGCCCGCCTCGTCCTCGGCGGAGTCGTCCAGATAGGGAAGGAGCGGAACATCGCGGTCCGGCGGGGAGATCCGGGCCGCCTCCAAGGCCTCCAGCGGAGTGACCCAGGCGGAGACCGACGTGGCGAAGGACTTGGCCACGAACGGGCCGAGCGGAACGTACTCCCAGGGCTGGATGTCCCGCGCGGACCAGTCGTTGAGCAGACAGAGCCCGAAGACATGATCACGGAAGGAGGACAGCGGTACCGCGGTGCCGAGCTCGGACGCGGCACCCACCACGAAGCCGACCTCGGCCTCGATGTCCAGCTTGGCCGAAGGGCCGTAGGAGGGAGCGGACGCCGTAGGTGCCTTGCGCTGGCCGCAGGGACGTACGACCTCCGTGCCGGAGACCACGACGGTGCCCGCGCGGCCGTGGTAACCCACCGGCAGATGCTTCCAGTTGGGCAGAAGCGGCTCGGAGTCGGGGCGGAAGAGGCGGCCCAGGTTGGTGGCGTGGTTCTCGCTGGCGTAGAAGTCCACGTAGTCGCCGACCTCGAAGGGGAGGTGCAGCGTTACCTCGGAGAGCGGGTGGAAGAGCGGCGCCACCGCGTCCCGGTGGGACGGCACCGTCACCCAGGAGGTCAGCGCGCGCCGGACATCGCTCCAGGTCTGACGGCCCGCCGCAAGCAGCGGGTTGAGGGTGGGCTGGTCGAGCAGCGATGCGTACGGCGAGCCGAGGGCGCGGGCCGCGGCACCGGCGTCGAGGACGAAGGAGCCGAGCCGAACGCCGACCCTGCGCCTGTCGTCACCCGGAGCGTTCGGTGTGAACACCCCGTAGGGGAGGTTGTGCGGGCCGAAGGGGTCGCCCTCGGGCAGGTCGAGCGGGGTCTGCTCGGGCATGGACACTGCCTCACTTTCCTTCAACAGGTTGCCCACACGTTACGACGAGAGCCGCCTGTGGCGGCAGTGCCGACGCAAGGTGGTGATATCTGGAAAAGCATTACTGGGCTGATGAATTCGGGATTTGGGTTACGGGGTGAGCATTGCTGGGTGCTGGGTGCTGGGTGCTGGGTCTGGGTGCCGGGTGCCGGGTGCCGGGTGCCGGGTGCTGGGTGCGGGTGTGGGTGCCGGGTTCGGGGTGCGGGGGAGTGAGGGGGTGAGGGGGTGAGGGAGGGGTGGGGAGGGGAGGGGGAGCCCCCCCCGGGAAAGGTCAACGCCCCCTTTAGAGGCCTTTGTTGGGGTCTCCGTATCCTGTTGCGCATGCCCTCCCGACCCCCGTATTCCCTCATTGCCACCGACTTCGATGGCACCCTGCTGCGCCATGGCGACACCGTTTCCGTACGTTCCCGGGCGGCGCTCGCGCGGGCCGCGGCGGCGGGTGCGCAGCACATCGTGGTCACTGGCCGTCCGGCACCGCAGGTGCGCCATCTTCTGGTGGAGTTGGACTATCGCGGGCTCGCGGTGTGCGGTCAGGGGGCGCAGGTCTACGACGCGGGGGCGGACACCCTGTTGAGCTCACTCACCGTGGACCGGGAGGTCGCCGACCAGGCGCTGGGCAAGATCGAGGCGGAGGTCGGCGAGGTGTTCGCCGCGGTGAACCAGGACGGGCTGGACGGCCTGATGCTGATCGAGCCGGGGTACGAGATGCCGCACCCGACGTTGCCCGCGGTGCGGGTGGGCAGCCGGGCGGCGCTCTGGGCCGACCCGATCACGAAGGTGCTGATGCGGCACCCCTCGCTCAGCGACGACGAGCTGGCCGCCGCGGCGCGCTCGGTGGCGGACGGCATTGTCACGGTGACCATGGCGGGGCCGGGCACGGTGGAGTTGCAGCCGCTCGGGGTGAACAAGGCGACGGGCCTGGCGTTGGCGGCGGAATGTCTGGGGCTTGGCGCCGAGTCGACGATCACGTTCGGGGACATGCCGAACGATGTGCCGATGTTCCGGTGGGGGGCGTACGGCGTGGCCATGGCCAATGCGCATGCGGAGCTGAAGGCGGTGGCGGACGAGGTGACGCTGTCGAACGAGGAGGACGGGGTCGCGGTGGTCCTGGAGCGGCTCTTCCCGTGACGGTTCCCTGACGGGTTCCGTGACAGATTCCGTGACGGGTTCCGTGACAGATCCCTGACGGGCTCCGTGACTGTTCCCTAAGGGATCCGTGACGGGGTTCTGTGCCCCCTACGCCCGACGGTTCTGTGCCCCCTACGCCCGACGAGGGATCCGTTTCTGCCAGGTGTGGTGGAAGACGATCTCGTTGCCGGTGCGGCAGATGAGTTCGTCCATGGTCAGGAAGTCCGTGGCGTTCGCGGAGATCTCGGAGTGGGCCTCCACCCTTGCGTCCCAGGGGAGTTCGGGGCGATGCAGGCGGATGTGCCAGTCGGAGCTGGTGCGGGCGGAGAGGGGGTCGTGTTCGTCGATGGTGTACGTCTCCTGGGCGTCCTCGGTGAGCTCCAGGCCGTCCGGGTAGTACCGGGTGACGCTGGAGCCCGGGCGGCCGACCTCCAGGCGCCAGCGGCCGCGGGCCACATCGCGGACGACGAGGCGTTCGGGGCGGGGCGCCTCGGCCTCGTCGAGGAAGGCCGGGGAGGCGACGCCCAGTGGCTCGGCCTGTTCCGGTTCGTCGAAGCCGATGCCCTCGTCCTCGGAGGGCACCGCGCGTACCGGGAGTTCCAGGGAGCTGCCCGCCGGGTCGAGGGTGAAGCCCGCCTCGGAGTCGGGCTGCGGCCAGATCCAGGGCCAGTACGCGGAGGAGACCGCGAGCCGGATGCGGTGGCCGGGCGGGAAGACGTGGCCGATGGCGTGCAGCGCGAAGGTGACGTCCTCTGTGGTGCCCGGCGGCCAGGCGTCCGCCCGGTCCGGGCCGTGCCGCGTCGAGAGGTTGAGCGCACCCCGGGTGACCAGGGTGGACGTGCCGTCGGGCGCCACGTCGCAGAGGCGGGCGACGGTCTGCCCGAAGGGGGTGTCCAGGGTGAGCCGGAGCGTGACCCGCGGCCGCCCCAGGATCTCCACGCGCTCCGGCACCGCGAAGTCGAAGCAGACCGACTGCGCATCGTCGTCCCGCTGGTCCGGCGGCAGGTCGGCCTTGCCCCCGACGGGACAGAACGGCCCCGCGTCGAGGCCGGTCCGCTGCGGTGAGCGCACCGGCCGCGCGGCACCCCGGGCGGCGTCGGCGTGCGTGGCACTCCGGGAGGCGTCGGCGTGCGCGGCACCCCGGGCGGTGTCGGCGTACGAGGTGCCTTCCGAAGGAGCGTCCCGGAACCCGTACGAAACCGGAGTGACCCGCGGCGAAGGCCAGAACGGGTCACCCACCCACCGCCCCGGCAGCCCCCCGTCCCCCGTGGCCGGCGGGTGCGACTCGCTCATCCAGGAGCGCAGCTTCGGCTCGGCCATCACCCCCGTGTCGGTGCCCTTCAGCCAGTGGTCCCACCAGCGGAGCGTCTCCTGCAGGAAGCCGATCGCGGGTCCGGGCGGCCGCCCCCGGTCCGGGTACTCGTGCGACCACGGCCCGATCAATCCCCGTACCGGACCGGGCAGATGCTCGACGAGGCGGAGCACTGTGTCGCGGTACGGGTCGTACCAGCCGCCCACCGCGAGGACGGCCGCCTTGATCGCCGCGTAGTCCTCACCGACACTGCCGTGCCGCCAGTAGGCGTCGCGGGTCTGGTGGGCGAGCCAGGTGTGGACGAACGGCTCCAGGGACTCCAGGCGGCGCAGCCACATCTCCCGCCACGCCTCGCCGACGTGCGCCGGGTCCGGTGGCCGGGCGGCGAAGGCGAGCAGGGTCGCCGCCCAGGCGTGCATGTCGACGGCGAGTACCGAGCCGCCCAGGTAGTGCGCGCCGTCGCCGAAGCGGTCGTCCGTCGAGCAGACCGTCACGACCGCCTTCAAAGGCTCGGGCGCGAGCGCGGCGATCTGTAGTGAGGCGTCGCAGCCGTCCCGCGCGATCCCGAACATGCCCACCGTGCCGTCGCACCAGGGCTGTTCGGCCAGCCACTCCACGACGGCGACCCCGTCGGTGAGCTCCGTCTCGCCGTACGCGTCGCCCGGCAGGCCCTCGGAGTTCCCGTGTCCGCGCACATCGACCCGTACGGAGGCGTAGCCGTGCCCCGCGTACCAGGGGTGGCGTTGCCAGTCGCGCGCTGCGGTCGCGTCGCCGAGCCGGTACGGCAGATATTCGAGCAGCGCCGGTACGGGGCCGCCGCCGGCCGGTCGCCAGACGCGGGCGTAGAGCCGGGTGCCGTCGGGGAGCGGGATGCGGAGATCGTCGTGGGTCGTCTCGTACGGAAACTCGGTGCGGATGCGCATGGGCGGGACCTCTGACGGGCTGAGAAGGGGCACGAGCCACAGAAGCAGCGGACACAGAAGCAGCGGATACGGAAGAAGCCGCTACAGAAGGAGCCGCTACAGAACAAGCCGCTATAGAAGGAGCGGCGCAGAAGACGTGGGCCACAGAAGGAGCGGCCGCAGCAGACGTGGGCCACAGAAGAGAAGGGGGAGAGAAACAGAAGGGATATAGGGAGAGAGAAGCAGAAGGGATATAGGGAGAGAGAAGCAGAAGGGATATAGGGGAACGATCACGAACATACCGGTGGTGATCGACAATCGCTCGGAGTAGGGCCGAAAACGATCGCGCCACGATCGAGCCACGATCAAGGCCCAGGTAGGGCGGGCGCTCACGGTGATCGAAACGGGACCGGATACGCTGACTTGAACGATGACGGCGACACATCGACAAACCGCGACATCGATCCTGTGATCGAACGTATGCGGCCGAACGCACGCGGTGGACGTGTGTGGTGGACGTGTGCGGGGCGCGGCGTGTGGCCTGTGACCGATCTTGATACCGACCTTGTGAACGTCAGTAGACAGTCAGCAGACAGGAGAACCCCGTGACCGTCGTCGGGCCGTTCGGGCTGAGCGTGCGGGACCAGGCTCTCGAAGCCGATGTCCAGGCCGGGTTGGCTGCTGTCGAAGAGGGTCTGATCGAGGCCACCAAGAGCGAGGTCCCGTTCATCACCGAGGCCGCGCAGCACCTGGTGCGCGCCGGTGGCAAGCGGTTCCGGCCGCTGCTCGTGATGCTCGCGTCCCAGTTCGGCGACCCGCACGCGCCCGGCGTTGTGCCCTCGGCCGTGGTCGTGGAGCTGACCCACCTCGCGACGCTGTACCACGACGACGTGATGGACGAGGCGGACGTGCGCCGCGGCGTGCCCAGCGCCAATGTCCGCTGGGGCAACTCGGTGGCCGTCCTGACCGGCGACTTCCTCTTCGCCCGTGCCTCGCACATCCTGGCCGACCTCGGGCCCGAGGCGGTCCGGATCCAGGCTGAAGCGTTCGAGCGCCTGGTCACCGGGCAGATCCTGGAGACCGCGGGGCCGCGCGACGGGCGCGACCCGGTCGACCACTACCTCGATGTGATCAGCGGCAAGACCGGCTCCCTCATCGCGGTCTCGGGCCGCTTCGGCGCGATGATGTCCGGCGCGGACGAGACGGTCGTGGACGTCCTGACGCAGTACGGCGAGCGGCTCGGCACCGCGTTCCAACTGGCGGACGATGTCCTGGACATCGCGTCCGACTCGCACGAGTCCGGCAAGACCCCCGGCACCGATCTGCGCGAGGGCATTCCGACGCTGCCGGTGCTCCTGCTGCGGGCGGCCGCCGAGGCGCACCGCGACCCCGAGGACCTCGCCCTGTGCGAGCTGCTCGACGGCGACCTCGCGGACGACGCCCGGCATGCGGAGGTCCTGGCCCGGCTGCGCGTCCACCCCGCGCTCGAGCAGGCGCGCCGGGACACGGTGCGGTACGCCGAGGAGGCCCGGTCCGCGCTCGCGCCGCTGCCGGAATGCGACGCCAAGGCGGCTCTGGTGGAGCTGTGCGACGCGGTGGTGCACCGGGCGGGCTGACCCCTGCCTCAGGACAGGCCACTGCCCTGCCTACCGGGCTGACCCCTGCCTCAGGACAGGCCACTGCCCTGCCTACCGGGCTGACCCCTGCCTCAGGACAGGCCACTGCCCTGCCTACCGGGCTGACCCC